>CANQRY010000015.1 GCA_947626335.1 uncultured Clostridia bacterium
TTTATTTTTAGAATATGTTAAATTTTCAAAATCAATAGTTTCAATTCTTTCTAGCATATAATCTAATAAACTTGAATTGTTTGTTTTTATGCAAAATGATTTCATTTTATTTTTAAGTCTCCTTTCTAGCTCATTAGATATTATCTACTAAAATGTCTTAGATATACATATTTTATTCTTGATGGCATTAAATGGTAACATGTTCATTTTAAATATTATTTAGTCCACCTTTTAAATTATAAACTTCTTCATATCCCATTTGTTCTAATAATTCTTGAGCTTGTTTACTTCTCATTCCTGAAGTGCAATATACTATAATAATTGCCTTTTTGTCTGGAACTACTTTTAAAATTTCTTCACTTAAGTCATATAATGAAACCCAAATTGCACCAATTAAATGTCCTTCTTCATATTCTTGTTTACTTCTTACATCAATTAAAATTGCATTTTTTTGCTTTTGCATATTTTGCATTGTTTTATAATTTACTTCTTTTAAGTTAATATGGCGATTAAATATTTTTTTTATTCGTTCTAACATAAATTTATTTTCCCTTCTTTCAAACAAAAAATGACAATATCCATACTATATAGTATGAATATTGTCGTTTTTTTGTTTATTAAATTTTATTATTTTTCTGTTTCTTTATACTTTGTATAGGCATTTTCCTTAATAATAGTTAGAACTGTAATTACTAAAACATATATTAAAAGCCCAACTGGTATAACGTAATTATTTACAGGAAATCTTGTAATTGCTATAATGCTTAAATATAATGCTTCAAATCCTACAATAGATAATGCATAAGTTAATATAGTTCTTAAAACTCCAAGTTTTCTGTATCTGATAGCTACATATACTAAAACTACTATACTAGAAATTAACATTGGTACTAAATATGGTTTTAAAATGCTAGATAATCTAACTTTAGGTATGTATAAAACTTGAATGCTATCTTCTACTTTATTTTCTAGTTCATATTTTTCATTTATTTTTGTATTTAATTCTTTTATTTTTTCATCAATATTTTCAGCATTTTTTTCTTCAATTGTAATTGAAGCCATATCTTCATAATATTCTACTTTTTGAACAATAATTTTGCCTTCTCCAAATACTTCTTTTGCAATTTGTTTTATGTCTTCGTTTTCAAAAGTTTTTCCTAAGTATACATCTATTTGTACACTTTTGCTATATTGCAAATCTACATTTAGACCTATAGTACCTATAACAATTGCTCCTGCAATAATTATTAGTATCATAATTACATAAATAATTTTATTCTTCATTTTTTAGTTCTTTCCTTTCTTAAATAGCTTTTATTTATTTTTACTTACTGATACAATTAAATTTCTTGTAACAATTATATTGTATATAAAGCTTATTAAAACTCCCCAGAAAATTGTCATTCCAAAGCTTGAAATTGCAGTCCAGTTAATGAAAGATAATATTACAGCTGTAATTGCTACAGGAACTAAAATAAATAGTGCTTTTATAGCAGCTTTATTAAAGCTGTTAGAAGAATCTACTACTGATTGCGACTCCTGATGTTTTAATAAATGTAATAAGTATAGTGTAAATATATAATTTAATATGATAGCTACTATGATACCGGGTTATACCTTCTAATGTAATTACAACTGCTGTAAATTTAAGAATTAGTAAATAAGTTGCTACAAATCCTACAAAACTAATTGCTGCTAAAAATCCATTTTTTCTGTAACGTATTATCATGAAAACAAGTGCTAGTATAACAATTACTAATAGTACTATAATTGGTACTAACATACTTTTTAATGTTATATTTGATATTACATAATGATTTTCTTCAATACTATATGTAATTGGATGAGCTCCAAATTTTAATAAAGTTGCAGTTTGTGTTGCGCTTTGAATGTGTTCTGCTAAATCTGTAGAAGAAGTTATGCTAGCCCCTACAGTTAATTGTAGTGACCCACTAGAAATTTCTTCATCAAAATATGTATCAATTAAAGTATTATCATCTATTGCAAATGTAACTTCTTTAGTTTGCTCTTTTCCTTCATCATCTACAGTTTTTACATATGTATTTGTAATATTTTTAAGTATTTCTGTTCCTTCTTCATTAAACTCTATAATTAAATATACGCTAGTGCCTTCTGTTGTCGTGTTATATGCACAATAAGAGTTTTTAATATTACTGTTAGTAAGTAGTATTTCTCCTGTTTCATCATCTTTTACAGTGAAGTTTCCTTTAATAGCAGAATATTGTGCATTTAAATCTGTATTATTGTTTTCTGGAAGTTCAAGGTATATATCACCTGTTCCTTCATCTAAACGAATTTTGTAATCACTTACATTTAGGTTTTCTAATCTTTTATTAATAATTTCTTTTGATTTTAAATAATTCTCTTTAGTTAAACTTTCTTTTGGATTAACTGGTTCTTCTTTTTTAGTTGTGTCTTTGCCTTCTTCTTCAGTTTCTTTTCCGTCTTTGTCATAATAAGTAGTAATTACTTCATCACTAACTTTTAGTCTTACTAATCTACTACCTGTTAAATCCATTCCTAAATTATAGTTTGGCATAATATTCTTTACAAATTTAGTATCTTGAACAAATATTCCTCCAAATGATACTAGAGAAATTAGAATAATTATTAAAACTATGAATGCTATTTTTAGTTTTTGTTCTACTTTCATTTTAAATTTACTTCCTTTCTTATTTTTATTTATCTAGGTTGGAAAAGAATTGGGTTTTGGCAAGGTTTTATTAAAAAGGCAAGGGCGCATACGCTTTGTATGTATACCTAAGTTTTTAATGAAATTTGACGTAGCCAAGCTCCAATTATTTTCCAACCTTACAATAGTTTAGTATTGTTAATAATCAACTCAAACCAAATACCTAAATATTTTGCTGCATATTTACTCATCATGGTTCTATCCATAAAAATTTCGAAATAGTCTAGCACTGGTGATATTTCTGTATCAATGGTTAAATTTAAAATCACTTTCTTGTTTTCCCCATCTATTATAAACTTTGAATCTGTAACTGCATAATTTACTTTATCGTGTTTATCAAAAGATGATATGTTTTGGTTTACTACTCTATCTCTATGAACATCTGACTTATCTGCTAAAATTAAGGCTGCTGAGATATCGCTAACTGCTGTACCTGTTTGTTCATCATGATTTCCAATTGCCATCATTATTTCTGTTCTATCTTTTATATTCATTCCCATATCTTTTAAAATTTCATAAGCAAGTAATGCTCCTGTGTGTGCATGATCTACTCTATTTATGCAATTTCCAATATCATGCATGTAGCCTGCAATTTTGGCAAGTTCTATTCTTTCTTCTGGATAATTTAATTTTTTTAAAACTTCACCTGCTCTTTGTGATACTATACCAATATGTCTAGTGGAGTGTTCTGTATATCCTAAAGCATTTAATTGTTTTTGTGAGCTTAATATTAGCTCTTTTAATTCTTCATTTTGCTTAACGTCATCTAATGTAATCAATTTTATTTCCTCCAAAAAGTTTTTATTTATATTGTCATTATACCCCATTATTTTATATTAAAACATAAAAAATAGCAACTATTTTACTCAATTTCTTAGTAAAAAGTTGCTATTTTTCATTTTATTTTTTGTTTTTGTCTATTTGTGATTTAAATTTACACCAATAATTCCACCAATCATACCTGCTATAACAGAGGTTGCTATCATAATTAAAGAATTTATATTAAACGAAAAATTTGTTAAAACTATACTAGATAATATATATAAAGCAATAGTGTAAATTAATCCAACTAACCCTCCATTTAATATTCCATTTTTCTTAATTTTTATAGTGCTAATTGTACTTCCAAGTAAAATACTAACTCCTACAATTATAGTAACTACTGGTACTATTGTGCTTTCAGAAATATCTGTATATGTAAGCAGTACTGCAAATATTAAAAGTAATATTAACGAAAGTATAATTGAAAAAACGCTTCCTTTTATAATTCTTATAATATTTTTCTTTGTTTCACTGTCTTCTGATATAATATTTGATTTTAAAATTTCTTCTTTTTCCATAACTTCACCTCTTGTTTTTAATAATAATATTATATGTATGGTATTAATTTTAAGAACTAAAAAAGAAAGTTCATTTCAAAATAGAACTTTCTTTAAAATTGTTATTTTTATTTACTATTTGCTATGTTTGTTGTTGGATTTGAGGTTGTGGCTCTACAGTATTTGCTTGTACATTAGCATCTTGATTATTTTCTGCATTAGGTTCTGACACTGTTGGCTGTGTTTGCGTATTGTTTGGTTCTTCTACTACATTATTTGGAGTTTCTACAGTATTAGCGTTATCTGTTTGATTGTTATTTGCTCCTTCAATATTTTGATTTGTATTTGTTTCATTGTTATTGTTGTTATTATTTAACACATTTTGTTCCATATATGTAGTTAAATTTATTACCTGTGATTCTGTTGTCATATAATATGTTGTCGTTCCTGATGAAGTAACAGAATATATTGAAGTAAATTCTAGTGGTATAAGAACTTTTCCACTACTATTTACTAAACCATAAAGATTTCCGCTTTTTACAACAATTCCTTCATAAGCAGGAAGTAATATGGTATTATTTGCATTTTGTGAGCCAGTAATAGAACTGTTTCTTGCACTACAACCTAAATCATCATAAATAATTTCTGTAAGTTTGTTTCCAGTTTTATCAAATAAGCCCCATTTATTATTTTGTTTTACTGGTATGCATTTATTGTATAATAAATATTGATTTTGTAAAGTGCTTGTAAAGTCTGTATTATTAATACCTATTTGATTATATTCTAAGTATATAATTATGCTACCATTTGAGTTTATTACTCCTTGTTTATTATTGTTTTTTACTAAATATAAACCACTATCTTTATCTATTTGTTTTATATCATCATATTCTGGATTGATTTTAGTAGCCGAGTTAGCAAGCATTATTCCCATTTTGTTTTCTAAAGTTGTTACTATAAATTCTTGAGTACTTTCTATAAATTTAATTTTAGAATATTTAGTTCCCAAAATTTCTTTTCCATCTAAGCTATATACACCATAATGATTATCTGTGTTTTTTACAATAATCATATTATATAAAAGTGCTTTTTGATTACTAAAAGATGCATCTCTTTCTGAAATTCCTGCATTTTGGAAACGAGCAGTATAGTATGTTACTAAATATGGCAATGTGAAAATATTTATTTGGTTTTGTTCTTTGTTATATGACATTGATATATTAAAAGCAATTTTTGCACCTTCTATTGTAGTACATAATTGATTGTTTATTAGAATAACAGGTTCATCTATTTCATAATATTCGTTATCATTTCCATCAGTTAATAAAGTTTTATAGATTTTATTGGAATTTAATTCAAAGCTTGCTACCTCATTAGCAGATTCTACATAGCATTTTGTAGTATCTTCTGAATATTGTTTATAGCCACCATTAGATGATTGATATCCTACAAATTCTGCAAATGCACGAATTGGAATATATACTTTTTCTTCATTAAAAATAAGTACATTTTCTAGTTTTTTATTTGCCTCTCCATTCAAATTTATTTTAAGTTCAGTAGATTGTATATAATAAACTGCTCCAATTAAGGCAATACAAGCTATTAATAGTAAAAATAAAATAACTCCTATTATTTTCATCCATTTTTTAGCGCTTGCTTGTTCTTCTGTTTGCTTATAATCGTTTCCACCAATAAAATCATCCATTTTTACTTTCTCCATTCTTTTGTGTGCTATTTTTCATAGCCATATTTTTTATAAAATTCATTTTTGAAATTTAGTAAATTATCATTCTCTATTTCTATTCTAACCCTTTCCATTAATTTAGTCAAGAATCTTAAATTATGAATTGATAATAATCTTACTCCTAATATTTCATTTGCTTTTACTAAATGCCTTATATATGCTCTTGTATAGTTTTTGCAAGTATAGCAATCACACTCTGGATCTAGTGGCGAAAAGTCTCTTTCATATGTGGCATTTCTAACAACTATTTTTCCATTCCATGTCATTGCAGTTCCATTTCTTGCAATTCTTGTTGGAAGTACGCAGTCGCACATATCAATTCCAGCAAGAGCTGCTTCTATTAAATAGTCGGGTGTTCCAACTCCCATTAGATATCTAGGTTTATTTTTAGGCATAAGTGGTGTTGTAAAATATAGCATTTTTAAAAATTCTTCTTTTGGCTCTCCTACGCTAATTCCACCTATTGCATAACCTGGAAAATCTAAATCTATTAAATCTTTTGCAGATTGAACTCTTAAATCTTCATAAAAACCGCCTTGTATAATTCCGAATAATGCTTGTTTTTCAGTGTTTTTATGTGCTTCTTTGCATCTTAAAGCCCATCTTGTTGTTCTTTCCATAGACTGTTTTGTATATTCATAAGTTTCAGGGTATTTTACGCATTCATCAAATGACATAATTATATCTGCACCTAATGCTTCTTCTATTTCCATAACTTTTTCTGGTGAAAAGAAATGTTTTGAACCATCTAAATGAGATTTGAATTCTACTCCCTCTTCTGAAATGGTTCTTAAATCGCTTAAGCTAAATACTTGAAATCCACCACAGTCTGTTAAAATAGGCCTGTCCCATCTCATGAAATTATGAAGCCCACCTGCTTCTTTTACAATTTCATGCCCTGGACGCAAATATAAATGATATGTATTAGATAAAATTATTTGTGCACCTACTTCATTTTTTAATTCTTCAGGAGTCATTGATTTTACAGTAGCCTGTGTTCCAACTGGCATAAATACAGGAGTTTGAATATCTCCATGTGGAGTATGTACTATTCCTCTTCTTGCACCTGAATTTTTATCTACATGTAGTAATTCATATGTTACTGCTGGTTCCATTATTTTTCCTCTCTCTTTTAGTTTCAAATATTTTAAACTTTTCATACATTATGAAATAAACATAGCATCACCAAAACTAAAAAATCTATATTTTTGTTTTACTGCTTCTTTATATGCTTTCATAATAAAGTCTTTTCCTGCGAAAGCTGATACTAACATAATTAAAGTAGATTCTGGTAAGTGAAAATTTGTAATTAAAGCATCCATGCATTTGAATTTGTAACCCGGATATATAAAAATACTTGTATCTCCTTCAGTTTCTTTTACTATTCCATTTTCATCTGCAATTGATTCTAATACTCTACAAGAAGTTGTACCAACTGCTATTACTCTATTTCCTCCTCTTTTTGCTTTATTTATTTTTTCTGCATCTTCTTTTTTTATATAAAAATGTTCTGAGTGCATATCATGATCTTCTATATTTTCTACCTTTACAGGTCTAAATGTTCCTATTCCGACATGGAGAGTTACATTTGCAATTTCTACACCTTTTTTTCTTATTTGTTCAAGTAATTCTTCTGTAAAATGAAGTCCTGCTGTTGGAGCTGCACTTGAACCTTCATATTTTGCATAAACTGTTTGATATCTATCTTTTTCTTTTAATTTTTCATGTATATATGGTGGAAGTGGCATTAGTCCAATTTCATTTAATATTTCGTTAAAAATTCCATCATATTCAAATTTAACTTTTCTGTTTCCAGATTCTAATTTTTCTAGTATTTCTGCTTTTAATAAACAGTTATTTCCTCCAAAAAGCACCTTTGTGCCTGGCATTAATTTTTTGCCAGGCCTTACCATGACTTCCCAAATATCTCCTTCTAACCTTTTTAATAGTAAAAATTCTACATTTGCACCTGTTTCTTCCTTTTTTCCATAAAGTCTTGCCGGAATTACTTTTGTATTATTTCTAACTAGGCAATCTCCTGGTTTTAAATAATTTAAAATATTTTTAAATACTTTATGTTCTATAGTTTGTTCGTTTTTATTTAATACCATTAGCCTTGATTCATCTCTATTTTTAATTGGTACTTGTGCTATTAATTCTTTTGGCAGGTCATAATTAAATTCTGATACTTTCATTTCTATAAATTTTTCTCCTTTAATGCTCTTATTAAGTATTTATATTTTCTATTTCATTTGTCTTATTAGACATATATGAAAATAATCTTCCTACTCTAGTAAATAAACTTCTAACTACTTCTATAACATTTTTTGGTTCTTTAAATACTGAAAGCTCTGTACTATATGTAAAATTATCTTCATGTGCTGGTTTACATGTAAATATCTCACTTGGAAGTCCAATTTTTTTACCATTATAATCTATATTACAATTCATATAATCCTCATACCATTTTTTTAATCCTTCTGTTCTGTCTTCAGTGTATCCATATTTACTATAATCGTGAAGTGCTGGAATTTCATAACCATATTCTTCAGAATTACGTTCTAATGTATGCAAAAATTCATGTACAAAAACTTCTTCTGGAAATGTATTTACTAAATAATTATATTGATATGCATAGCTATTTTCATCATCTGGCATACGAATATTAGAAAATCCTATTCCAAAATAGTCCATCCCACCAAGACCAATCCAATCATTTACCAAAACATCATTTCCCTTTTGCTTATTAGCCATTCTAAATGCTACATATATGTGGTCATATTGTTTCTCTCTTACTATATGATTTATATATGCATATACATCACTGGCAGAAACATAATATCCATTTTCTTCATCATATGAAAGTGTTGTTATAGGATTCCATATTGTATATGTTTCACTCTCTACTTTAATTTTATTTTTACTTAATTTCGAAATTGATTCATTATATCTATATAAGTTGTAAATAATATCTGCTATATCTGTTTCTGTCATTTCTAGCTTCACATGCTCTTTTTTTTCATTTACATCTACGTTTACATCAATAATAGGGAAAATAAAGCAACCTATTTTCCAAGTGTTAGTCGTATCAGCTGTTCCTGCTTCCATTTTTAAATCAGAAAACCACGCTGTTCCTTTGGATTTTTCTTTGTAGCCACCTAAACGAAATCCTATATTTACCTCTGTTCTATTTTTTGAATTAAAATAGAAATTAACTTCTTGCCAATCAGATGTGCCATTTATTGTATTCGACCTTTCTGTTGTTCCTTCTATGCAAATATGTGCACCACCAGATATAGTTTCATTTAAATTCTCTACATTTTCTACCTTTACCTTACAGCTTACTTTATAGGGTCTATTTGGAAGAACAGAAACTACTTGAGAAAACATAGCATCATTATAATCTTTGCTTTCTATTTTATAGCTATCTTCTTTAGAAATTTTTTCATTACTATCTCTAGTAAAGGTAGTTTTGTTAGTTTCTACTACATTTTTTAAAAAATTGTTGTAGTTATATTTTCTATATATTATGCAAAACACTATAATTACAATTACTAAAAGTATTAATGATAATATTCTTCCAAAAACACTTTTTTTCTTTTTGAACATTAATTATCCTCCGTTTTTAATTTATTTTAGCAAACTTAAGAATTTGAAATTGTGCTTGCGCATCTATGGCAAAGTGTTGGATGCTCTTTACTTTTTCCAACTGTTGTGTCATATTTCCAGCATCTTTCACACTTTTCACCTTCTGCTACTTCTACTTTTATTCCTAACTTTTTATCATCTTTTCTCTCATTTAAGCTTACATGCAAATCTGATACAATGAATACTGCTGTTAATAATTCTTTATTTTCGTTTAAAAATTCACATTCTTTTTCATCTGCATATAACGTAACTTTTGCATTTAAAGAGTGTCCTATTGTTTTATTTGCTCTAGCTAGTTCTAATTCTTTTGAAACAGCTTCTTTTAGGCTTATAATATGATTCCATTTTTCTTCTATTTCTTTATTATCGTACTTACTATTTGGCTCTGGCAATGTTGTTAACATTACACTTTCTACTTGTTCTTCCTTTGTATGTGGCATATATTTCCAAATTTCTTCTGCTGTATAGCATATCATTGGAGCAAGTAATTTTACTAAAGTATTTAGTATAATGTACATTGCAGTTTGACCAGAACGTCTTTCTAATGAATCTTTTTTAGATGTATATAATCTATCTTTAATAATATCTAAGTAGAAGCTACTCATATCTACTACACAAAATTCATTTATATCATGATATACTAAATGGAAGTTAAAGTCTTCATAATTTTGTACTGAATCTTTTAATAATTTATTTAATTTTAAAAGTGCCCATTTATCTATTTCTTGCATGTCTTCGTATTTTACACTATCTTTTTCTGGATCAAAATCAGATGTATTTCCTAGAATGTATCTTGCAGTATTTCTCATTTTTCTATAAGCTTCACTTATTTGTTTTAATATATCTCTTGAAATGCTAACATCTGACTTAAAGTCTGATGATAATACCCAAAGTCTTAAAATATCGGCTCCATACTCTTTTATAATATCTTGTGGGCTTATTCCATTTCCCAAAGATTTAGACATTTTTCTTCCTTCTTCATCTATTACCCAACCATGTGTTAATATTGATTTATATGGTGCTATTACTTTTGTTGCAACAGAAGTTAGTATAGAAGATTGGAACCAACCTCTATATTGGTCATGTCCTTCTAGATATAAGTCTGCAGGATATTCTATTCCTCTTTCTACTAAAACACCTTGATGAGAAGATCCAGAATCGAACCATACGTCCATAATGTCTGTTTCTTTTTTAAATTCATGTGAGCCGCATTCTGGGCAAGTTGCACCTTCTGGCATTAGGTTCTTTTCATCTAGTTCGAACCATGCATTTGAACCTTTTTCTCTAAATATTTTTTCTATTTTTTCAAAACTCTCTTTTGTAGCATATTCTTTACCACATTCTTTGCAATAGAAAATTGGAATTGGTACACCCCATGTACGTTGTCTTGAAATACACCAATCTGCTCTATCTTTTACCATGCTTGCTATTCTTTCTTTTCCCCAACTAGGTGTCCATTTTACTGTTTCTATTGCTTTTAAAGTTTCATCTTTAAATCCATCAACAGATGCAAACCATTGGTCTGTTGCTCTAAATATAATTGGATTTTTACATCTCCAACAATGTGGGTAAGAGTGTAAAATATCTTCTTTTTTTAGTAAATAGCCATGTTCATCTAGCCATTCAGGAATAACCTTATTTGATTCATCACAAGAAAGTCCTACAAATGGACCTGCTCCTTCTGTTTGATAACCTTTTCCATTAACAGTAACTATAATATCTAGTCCTGTTCTTAAGCCGCATAAATAGTCTTCTTTACCATAGCTAGGTGCTGTATGGACTGCACCAGTACCTGTTTCTAGGTCTACTGCAACATCATTTTCTCCACCTAAAACTACTCTAGAAGTTCTATCTAAAAATGGATGCTTGCAAAGTATTCCTTCTAAATCTGCACCAGTTAGCACTTTTAGAGTTTTATAATTTGTAACTCCAATTTTACCCATTACTTGATCTACTAGTACTGTTGCCATTACAAGTTTTCCTTTTTCGCAGTCAATTAAGCTGTATTCGTAATCTCCACCAACAGTAATACCAGTATTGCCAGGAAGTGTCCATGGTGTTGTTGTCCAAATTACAATACTAGTGTCTTTATCTAATACACCTTTTCCATCTTCTACAGGAAATTTAACATAAATAGATGGTGAAGTAATATCTTTATATTCAATTTCTGCTTCTGCTAAAGCTGTTTCGCAATCTATACACCAATGAACTGGTTTTAGCCCTTTATAAATATAGCCTTTTTGATACATATCTGCAAAAACGCCAATTTGTCTTGATTCAAACTCTGGGTCTAAAGTTCTATATGGATGCTCCCAGTCTCCTAATACACCTAGTCTTTTAAAACCTTCTGATTGTTTGCCTACATATTGAAGTGCAAAATCACGGCAGGTATCTCTGAATTTTGTAATACCTATTTCTTCTCTATTTATTCCTAATGCTTGAATTGCTTTCTTTTCTGTTGGAAGTCCATGTGTATCATAGCCAGGAACATAGTTTATTTTGTAGCCTTGCAAACTTTTAAAACGATTAACAGTATCTTTTAATACTTTATTTAAGGCGTGTCCCATGTGGATTTCCCCGTTTGCATAAGGTGGTCCATCATGTAATACATAAGATTTATGTCCTTCATTTTTCTTTAATATTTTTTCATATAAGCCATTATCAAAAATTTCTTCTTTAATTTTGGGCTCATTTTCTGGTAAGTTTCCTCTCATAGGAAATTCTGTGCTTGGTAAATTTAATGTTTTACCATAATCTTGTTTTTCTTCTGACATTTTTAAAATATCCCCTTTCAATTTTGTTATTCAAAAAAGCCATTTCGTCTTTATTTTAGGACGAAATGGCTTTGATTTCCGCGGTACCACCTAATTTAAAAGAACATGATATATATAAATTTTAAGCTTTTATTTTCTTAAAATAATTTCATTTCTTTTCACTCTTATTCTTTAACGCAGAAAATACGGTTTCTTTTACTTTAGTTAATTTCAAAGAAGCAGCTAAAAGGTGATAACAATATTTTAAATACTTACTAAACTTTCACCAAATGTTTAGCTCTCTTTATAAGCTTTATAAATATTGTGTTGTCCTTTATATTTGCTTTTAAATTGTACTTATATAGTTTAGCATTTTTTTTATTATATTTCAAGTGGTAAATTAAGAAATTTGATATAAATTATTTAAAAAATAAAATAGATAAAATTTATTTGAAATAATATTAAATTTTGATTAGTTTAACAATTATTTTTAAACTAATCAAATTATAACAAAGTTTTTATTATATTGCAAGGAAAATCGTATGACTAATTTCGACAGTTTATGACAATACTATATCATTGTCATAAACTGTGTATTTTAGTCTTCCCACTCTAATTCATAATCTGAAATTTGTACATAATCTCCATCTTTAATTCCAAGCTGCTTTAATTTTTCATTAACACCTAATTCGTTTAATCTTCTATGGAAATAATGTAAAGATTCATTGTCATCTAAATTTATTGTTCTCATTAGCTTTTCTATTATGCTACCTGAAACAATATACATTCCATTTTCCTTTTTAACTGAAACTTCTTCTTCGGTATTTAATGTATATACTTTTTTAGTTTCTTCAGTTTCAATTAAGTCTTCTTTTGGCAATGTCTTTAAAACTTCTGAAACTCTTTTAATAAGCTCTTTTACACCTTGTCCTGTTGCTGACGAAATTTTGAAAATTTCTAAGCCTTTTTCTTTAGCCATTTTTTCTAATTTTTCATATAAAGATTTATCTTGCATGCTATCTATTTTGTTTGCAACTATTATTTGCTTTCTTTGACTTAATTTTTCACTATAATTTTTTAATTCTTCATTTATAATTTCAAAATCTTTTACAGGATCCCTGCCTTCTGCGCCAGATACATCTATTACATGAAGTAAAAGCCTTGTTCTTTCTATGTGGCGTAAAAATTGTATTCCAAGTCCTATGCCTTTACTTGCTCCTTCTATAATACCAGGAATATCTGCAATAACAAAACTATCTCCATACTCATTTTTTACAACTCCTAAATTTGGCTCTAATGTTGTAAAATGATAATCTGCAATTTTAGGTGTAGCATCTGTTGTAACAGAAAGAAGTGTTGATTTTCCTACATTAGGAAAGCCTATTAGCCCAACATCTGCAAGAAGTTTTAGCTCTAAAATAAGTTCTTTTTCTTCTCCTTTTTCTCCTTCTTGTGAAAAACGTGGTGCTTGCCTTGTTGCAGTTGCAAAATGTGAATTTCCTTTTCCACCTCTACCCCCTGATAATATTAGCTCTTTTTGCCCTTTTTCTGATAAATCTGCAAGAACTTGTCCGAGTTGATGCATCTTTTATAATAGTTCCTATTGGAACTTTAATAGTTAAATCTTCTCCGCTTTTTCCATAGCGGTTAGCGCCTTCACCGTTTTTTCCATTTCCAGCCTTAAACTTTTTTTGATAGCGAAAATCAATTAAAGTATTGGCATCTGGGTTAGCCTCAAAGTAGACATTGCCACCTCTACCGCCATCTCCGCCATCTGGCCCACCTGCTGCTACATATTTTTCTCTACGAAAAGAAACGGCTCCGTCGCCGCCTTTTCCTGATTCTGCAATTATTTTTACATAGTCTGTAAACATTATTTATTCTCCCTCAAAATAGTCTAACTTCATTGCTTTTTTTATTTTTTTCATTGTTTCTTTTGCAGTTTGTCTTGTTTTTAAAGTTCCTTCTTTTAGTATTTTTTCTACTAATTCTGGATGTTCTTCATAATATTTTCTTTTTTCACGAATTGGATTTAAAAAATTATTTACATTTTGTGCTAATTGTTTTTTGCAAGCTACACAGCCTCTTTTACCGGCTTTGCATTCTTCGCAAACACATTTTACTTCTTCTGTAGTGCTAAATAGCTTATGATAATATGCTACCATACACACATCAGGATGCCCTAAATCATCTTTTTTTATTCTTGCAGGATCTGTTACTGCACTCATTATTTTTTTATTTACCACTTCTTCTGAATCAGATAAATAAATTGCATTTCCTAAAGATTTTCCCATTTTGTCATTTCCATCTAAGCCTTTTATTCTTTTATATTGTGAAAGCATAATTTGTGGCTCTTTTAATGTTTCTCCATATATGCTATTAAATTTTCTAACTATTTCTCTACATTGTTCAATTAAAGGTTCTTGATCTTCTCCTACTGGAACAACTGCACCTTCTACAACAGTTATATCTGCAGCTTGACTTACAGGGTAGCCTAAAAAGCCATAAGTTACGCTTTCTCCAAATAAATCTTTCTTTTGAGCTATTTCTGTTTTTACAGTAGGGTTACGCTCTAACCTTGCTACTGTAACTAAGTTAGAATAAAAAACTGTTAGCTCTGCTGTTTCTGGTATCATTGATTGTATGTATATTGTAGTTTTTTCCGGGTCAATTCCAACAGATAAGTAGTCCATTACTACTTCTCTTACATTTTTTCTTACTTTTTCTGGGTCATTAAAATTATCTGTTAATGCTTGAACATCTGCAATTAATATATATGGATCATATTTTCCACTATTTTGAAGTTCTAATCTTGTTTTTATTGAACCAAAATAATGTCCTATATGTAACTTGCCAGTTGGTCTATCACCTGTAAGCATTCTAATTTTCTTTTCTTCCATATTCATCACCTTTAATTTATTTATATTATTAAAACTAAATTTATTATACTGAATATTGTAATTTTTTACAATATTATATAAGTATTTTTTTAATATTTAAAAGCGAACACTTTTTATTTTGAAGTGTTCGCTTTGATATTTATAAATTTTATTCAGCTTTACTTCCTACTTCTACTGGGTAAACACTGACTTTCTTTTTATCTCTGCCAAGTCTTTCGAACTTAACTTTTCCAGTTACTTTTGCATAAAGTGTATCATCACTACCAATACCAACATTTGTACCTGGATGAATTTTTGTGCCTCTTTGTCTAACTAATATATTTCCAGCTGGAACTATTTGTCCGTCTGCTCTTTTTAGACCTAAACGTTTTGACTCACTGTCTCTACCGTTTTTAACACTACCTTGACCTTTTTTATGAGCCATGCTTTCTCACTCCCTTCGATTTTAAGAAATTTATTTTTATATTTTTCTCTTATATTTTTAAGCTTCTTTTTTTGTTGTTGTAGCTTTTTTTGTTGCTACTGTTTTAGCAGATGCTTCTTTTGCTTCAGCTTTTGGTTCTGCCTTTAGTCCTGCTTTTTCTTCAGCAGTTTTTATTTTTGTAATTTCTACTTTAGTGTATGGTTGTCTATGTCCTTGTGTTCTTCTATAATTCTTTTTAGCTTTATATTTGTACACTAAGATTTTTTTACCTTTACCATGAGAAACTACTTTTCCTTCTACTTTTACACCTTTAACATAAGGAGTTCCAACTTCTACTTTTTTGTCGTTAGATACTAAAACAACATTATCAAATGTTACTTTTTTTCCTTCTTCTGCTTCTAATTTTTCGAAGAATACTACGTCTCCTTCTGCTACTTTGTATTGTTTTCCACAGCTTTCAATTATTGCGTACATTACTTAGTACACCTCCTATATTTGTATACTCGCTAAGCATAAATAACAAGGCAATTACATTTATATGTAATATTTAGTTGCCCGACTCAGGCGGCTTACAGATAAATATTTTAACATAGCAAGCTAAAAATGTCAACATTTTTAAAGCAATCTGCCAAAATTTCATCTATTATTACAAAATTGTGATAAATGATGAATTTCTTATGAATATATGGCAGATTTTCTCATGATAAAATAAAAATTATAAATTCATATTGACAAGTTATTACTAGTTTGGTATAAAATATTTATATAAAAGTAGGAGGGAATAATTTGAAAATAAAAATAAGAAAAATAAAACCAAAATAGAATAAAAAGGGCATATTTCCCCCTTACCCACCAAAAAAATAGGCTTTAAGTTATGGAAGTTAAAGTAGAATTTTGTGAATTGATTAATAAAATATTTCTTCTTGGGTTAAACCAAGTGAAAATAGTTGTTTAGTAGATTGCATAAAATTTTTCTAACAGATTCAATAGATTTGTTAAGATAATCAATATGTTTCTGAATAACAGTCATACGTTCTTTTTGAGCATCATTCCAAGAGATGCCACTGATTGAGTTTAGTATATCCTCATTAGATGCTTTACAACTACCGATGAACATTTTTTAAAATATCTTCACTATTAAATTCATTTTTTGATAAAATAGTATTGATGATAGCAGAAGATGATTTACCAAATATATCGGAGAAGACCATATCTAATTTGCAATTACCTACTGTAAGAGAGTTAGTAAATCTGTTTTTTTCAGAGGTACGCATATTAGTTAATTTGTAAAGATAACGTGTAAGCTCTCTAAGGACTCTAATGTCTTTAGTTGGAATAAAACTGCTACGTACTATTCCAAGCTTAAAAAGGTCAGCAATCCATTTGGCATCTTTGTTATCATCTTTTTCGCCTTTAATACATCTAACCCATTTAGGATTAGCAACGACGACATTAGAGATATGACCTTCTAATGCATTGTATACAGGGATATAATACTTTCCAGTAGATTCCATGCATACATTCTGACAGCCGTTTTTTAATAGCCAATTTCTAAATTCAATTAAAGAATTATTAAAGTCGAAAAACGTTACGAAGATATTGTGGCTTGATGGAAGTAGAGTCACAAATGACAGCTACAATAAAAGATTTGTGCACATCAACACACAAGCTTTTTGATAAATAACTTCCATAAAGAAACACTCCTTTAAAAATATTTTTTGGGAATACAGGGACTGTGCAATTAACATTTAGATTGACTACAGTCAATGATTAATTTACAATCTCAAGAGATTACTTATGTGTGCTTGAAATAACTGCACTAACACTGTTTTTTATACTGGTTTAATCTGTGAGTTACAGAAGTCTGCAACTCCTCCCACCGTGTTTTGTAGTGTATATTTCCTTGATATAAATTATATAAAAAATATGCTTCGAACTCAAGTTTTTCATTTCTATGTGGTGCCTTCGAGCGAAGCGAGAAAGGAATGAATTTTTTTATGAAAAAAAACATATTTAAAATTATTTTAATTATTATTGTATTATTAGTAGTTACATTTGTAATATATATAGTTAGAAATTATTTAATTATAAGTAAAATTGTAGATACACAAAATAAAATTAAAAATTCAACAAATTATTCACTTTCTTTTAGCATAAGTGAAAATGGACAAGTAAAAAATAATGGTACATATAGTTATAAAGATGGAAGAAGTGTTGGAACTGGATTACAAGAAGGAATAAACTGGCATGATAATAATACTAATGAAAATATTATATATAACCCTGAAAACTTAACAGCAAAGGTAAGTTCTAATGATATGAACTTTTTATATACTGAAATTTCAGAACTTATAATAATTTCAAATAAATTAAAAATGGCATTTGAGTGTTCTATATCAAGTAAAGATATAGAAGGACAAAAATGTTATGTGTTAAAACCTATTATAGGTATAACAAGTAACACATATTATTATAATGCTAATGATAAAACTTTAAGAAGAATTGAAACGAGTTCAGGAAAAAACGTAATAGATTATTCAGATTGGAGTTTTGGCACGGTGCAGAATGAAGATATTTCTAGACCAGATTTGGAAGGTTATAATATTCAGTAGTAAATATATTTTAGTATCTATCTTAAAAAGATAGGTGCTTTTTTTACTATTTGGAAGATTTAAGTTTTCTTTAGATTATGCGGGTTAAAAAGTTGTCATTAATAGTAAAATTTCTGTTATAAGCTAATAAATATATAAAAAGGAGATAGGAAAAACCTATCTCCTCCAAGGGAAAATGTTGTGTACAATTAATTAGGTGATTTTATTCACCAATTTTGTATACTATTATTGGTTCTCCATAGCTTTAATAGACTCCGTATACAAGTAACATACACGTAATCCCGGAGTCTGTGAACCAATACTCCAAAGTGTAGTCACCTGCAGGAATCGAGAAGGCATCCCCCGCAACATTCCAGGTAACCAGAGTCGTTACTGGAATATTTAAAGTTGCTGCGCCTAGCTCTTTTCCATTCGAATCCCGAAGTAGCAAAATGAGAGCAGTCGGAGAACTAACTTGCACTTGCACCAAAAATTTCATATCATGTGTAAGCGAATAATAATGAAATGATTCAGATTTGTGCGTAGTGGAAGTTGTTCCATAATCTACAACAATGGGCATTTGCTCACTGTTGCTACTAAGGGGTACATTGGTGATATCAGCACCGGCTGCTGAAGCAAATGCGGTTGAAGAAACAGCAAAGCACATTACATAGGCGAGAAGTAAGGAAATTACTCGTTTTTTCATTTAAATTCACCTCTTAGTAAGATATATGTACAAACATTTTCCCTTTATACATAGATACCAGTATAAATCTGGTATTTATGTAATCAAACAATTAGTATCATTAAATCTACCAGAACTATAGTATAATTCAATTACTTTAATTTTGTCAATAAAATATAGTAATTTTTAAGCAGATTGCTTTTAATTTAAATTATTTTTCGTGCTTGCCTTTTGTAGGCTTTCTTTTAGCTACCTTTTTCTCTTTTTCTTTTTCCTCTTTTTTCTCTTTTGGTTCTTTTACTCTTTTTCCTTCTTTAGAGCTTTTTATTTGCTTTTTAGCTTTTTCTGCTACTTTCTTTTTTTCTGGTTTTCCTAATAGCTTAAACATATTTGCTTTATATTTTTCTACTCCAGGTTGATTAAATGGATTAACTCCTAATAATGTTCCTGACATAGCACATGCTTTTTCAAAAAAGTATATTAAATGTCCTAAATTATACTCATTTAGCTTGTCCATAGTAATTAGCATATTTGGAACTCCACCTTCAACATGAGCTTCAATTGTTCCTTCCATTGCTTTTTTATTTACTTCGTCTAAGCCTTTATTTACTAAATAATTAAGTTCATCTAAATTGTCTTCATCTGTTTTAATTTTTATATCTGTAGCACTTTCTTTTATATTTATTACAGTTTCAAATAAATTTCTTCTTCCTTCTTGAATATATTGTCCTAATGAGTGTAAATCTGTTGTAAATTCTGCTCCTGTAGGGTAAATACCTTTTCCATCTTTGCCTTCACTTTCGCCAAAAAGCTGTTTCCACCATTCAATTAAATAATGTAGTTTTGGCTCATAACTTACTAAAATTTCTATATGCTTTTTATCTTTATATAATAAATTTCTTATAATTGCATATTTATAGCAATCATTGTATTTTAAATTTTTGTCTGAATATTTTTCTTCTGCAAATTTAGCACCTTCTAATAGTTTTTCTATATCAAGACCTGCTACTGCAATAGGAAGAAGTCCAACTGGCGATAATACAGAATACCTGCCTCCTATATTTGCTGGAATTACAAATGTTGTATAGTCTTCTTCATCTGCAATTTGCTTTAATGCTCCTTCTTTTTTATCTGTTGTAACATATATTCTTTTTCTTGCTTCTTTTATTCCATATTTATTTTCTAGTAGTTCTCTAAATATTCTAAATGCAATTGCAGGTTCTGTAGTAGTACCTGATTTTGAAATTACATTTATTGATAAGTCTTTGTTTCCAATTAAATCTATTAAATCATTTATATAGTTTGGACTTAAGTTGTTTCCAACATATAGTATTTGAGGAGATTTTCTTTTATCTTGTGGAAGATAGTTATAAAAAGTATGTGTTAATGCTTCTATTACAGCTCTTGCTCCTAAATATGAGCCACCAATTCCTATAACTAAAAGTATTTCAGAATCTTCTTGTATTTTTTTTGCAGATTTTTTTATCTTTTCAAGTTCCTTTTTATCATATTTAGTAGGCCATTCAAGCCATCCTAAAAATTCTGTTTTACTTTTACTTTTTTTGTGTAGTTCATCATGAGCCTCAGCCACTTCATCTGCATATTGCATAAATTCTTTTTCTTCAATACCGCTATTTTTGAAGTCTAATTTTACATTTTGAATCATTTTTTCTCCTCCTTTTCTTTTGTAACTATCATAATTTTATATCAACTATTATTTTTATTCAATCTATTTTTATAAAATTCTTAAATTTATTTTAATGCCTCGTCCATTGCTTTTGCTAAATATTTCATACTTACTAAAGTTTGGTCTAAAGTGTTTCCAGTGGCGCCTACTTCAATAATTACAGCAGCTTTTGAAACATGCTGGTTATAGCCTGAATATCGTAATATAATTGGTTTAAATAGCCCTGGGTAAAGTTTATTTGCTGTTTCTTGAATTTTAACCGCAAATTTTAAGTTTTGCGCCCAGTTTTCGTGTTTTATTTTGCTTCCATTTCCTCCAATTACAAACATAATTTGTGCTGCATATTCATCTCCTATTTTAACAGTTGGTGCATAACTTGTATCTGCAATTGCATCTCTGTGCAAATCTATTACAATATCAATATTTTCATTTTTTTCTAAGATTTCTGTTACTGTTTTTAAAGAATTTGTATATGAACCAGAATAAGAAGGATAGTCATGAAGAGTTTCGTTATGTATTACTTTATACCCATAACTAGTAAGCTGATTATCTAATTCTCTTCCTACTCTTATTACTGAATAGTTTTTATCTGTTGTTCTAAAATTTCCCGTTGGTTTATATGTATATTTTTCGCTTGAAGTATAACTTTCTGATGCATGTGTGTGAAATATTAGTATGTTTTCAGTGTTTATATCTATATCTGGTGTTAATAACTCTTTTGTAAGTTTATAATCAGTTTCATTTTTTATTTTAACTCCATTATATTGAGTAGTATATTTTTCTGGAACATCTGATTTTTGCACTTCTGTTTCTAAGCCTGTTTGAGCCTGCTCAGTATTTTGAACGTTTGAAGTATTTTCTTCGTTTGTATTTAAATTTTCTGCAACTTGAATATTATTTTTATTTGTAATTGAAGATAGCATTTCAAGTTCTACGCTTAAACCAAATTTTAATGGATTAAAATCTACTTCATTTCTTTGCTGTTTTTCATCTACACTTGCTATGCTCGGAAGTGTCATGCCCAAGCAAGAAATAAGACTATTATTTTTTATTAACTCATTATTTTGTATGTTAGTTTTTATATTTGAAGAATATTTTATAACAGTTACAATTATTGTTATAACAACTGTTATTTTAATTAGATATTTAATAATATCTTTCAGGCTAATTACTGCCATATTTATCATATTTTGATTTTCTCCTTTGTCCATATTATTATATAAAATATATGCCCAAAGTTTAAAAAATATGAAAATATAGAGCTTGTTTATACGTAATAGAAGGAGCTTTTGCTTAAAACAAAAACCCCTCCACTCATGCTTATTTTTTTATATAATTTATAATTTCTTTTACATCAAAACCCACAGCAGTTTCTTCACCTGTTTCCATATTTTTAACATTTAACTTGTTAGAACTTATTTCATCTTCTCCTATTGCTATTACATATGGAATTTTTAATTTATCGGCATATTTAAACTTTGCCTTTGCTTTTTTGTTGTTTAAATATATTTCTGTGTTTATTCCATTTTGTCTTAAAGCGTTTGCTAATTCTATTGGTTTGCTTAAATCTTCTAGCATTGGAATAATTAAAATATCTGCCATAGAACGTTTTTTTGTTTCTATTAAATTCATTTCATTTAATTTATAGAATAATCGTGTTAATCCTATTGAAATTCCTACTCCAGGTAGTTTTTTATCTGTATAATATTCTGCTAGGTTTTCATATCTTCCGCCTGAGCATACACTTCCTATTTCTCTATAATCATTTAAAAATGTTTCATATACTGTGCCAGTGTAATAGTCTAAACCTCTAGCAATTGTTAAATCCACTTTAAAATGAGTGTCTGGAACTCCAAATATTCTAATATATTTAACAACCTCTTTTAACTCTTCTACACCTGTTTTAAAAGCTTCGTTTTGTATATTTAATTCTTCTAATTTTTTAATTTTTTCATCTGTGCCACCATCAATTTGAATAAAGCTCATTATTTGATTTATTTCTTTTGAACCTATTTGTAGTTTTTCTAATTCTTCTATAACAGCTTCTTGTCCTATTTTTTCTAGTTTATCAATAATGCGCATAATTTCTACAGAATTTTCTTTTTGATTTATGTTTTCAAATAGTCCATTTAAAATTCTTCTGTTATTTATGCATATTGTAAAATCATTAAACCCAATTTCTTTAATTAAATTGTATATTACACTTGGAATTTCTGCATCATTTATAATATCTAATTCTTCATCTCCAATAATATCAATATCGCATTGATAAAATTCACGAAACCTGCCCTTTTGCGCTCTTTCGCCTCTATATACTTTGCCTATTTGATATCTTCTAAAAGGAAAACTTAAATTGCCATAGTTTTTTGCAACATATTTTGCAAGGGGTACAGTTAGGTCAAACCTCATTGAAATATCTGTATCTCCTTTTTGAAAACGATATATTTGTTTTTCTGTTTCGCCACCTGCTTTTGCAAGCAAAATTTCAGATAGTTCTAAAACTGGTGTATCTAATGGCAGAAATCCAAATTTTTGATATGTTTTTTCTATTTTTTGTTTCATTTGCTCAAATAGTATTTGCTCATTGGGTAGTAACTCCATAAAGCCTGGTAAGGTTCTTGGTTCTACTTTCATTTTAATTTCATCCTCTCTGATTATTTTGTAAACGTTCTAGTCTTCTCTTGGTTTTAATTCATAATAAATAGGTAATTCTTCCTTAATCATAGTTGACTTTCCGTGTCCTGGGTATACAATTGTGCTTTCTGGTAATACCAATATTTTTTGTGTAATTGAATTTATTATATCTGTAAAATTACTTGTTGGAAGGTCTGTTCTTCCCCAAGTTCCATGAAATATTGTATCACCTGAGAAAAGTAAATTTTCTTGCTTGCAATACAAACAACTTCCTCCTATAGTATGACCCGGTGTGTGAATAACTTTAAACTCAATATTTCCTAAATGTATAGTATCATCATCAACTCTTGAATCTGCTTCTAAATGTATTTCTTCAATTCCTATGTAATCAGTAAGACTTTTATCTTTATTATATAAGCCTTCTGCATCATATCTATGAATTAAAATTTTTCCACCTTTTTGCTCTTTTAAACTTTTTAGTGCTCCAATATGGTCTCCATGGCAATGTGTTAAATATATATATTTTAAATTTGCATTTAATATATCTAACATTTGTATAATTTTTTCTACTTCTCCACCTGGGTCTATTACCATTGTTTCTTTTGTTTTTTCATCTTGAACAATATAGCAATTTGTTCTATCGCTTATAAGTCCGCTATTTACTTTTAGTACCTTTAGTATCATTTATTTTCCTCTTTCTTTAGTTTTAAATATAATCTATTTTTTACGTTTTACTTCATACACACTATCAATTTTTCTTAATTGCTTTAATATTTTATTTAATTCTTCTATGTTTTCTACTTCAACAGTTACTTCTGTAATTGCTATTTTTTCCTTATTTGCCCTAGAAGTTACTGCTAATAATTTACTTTTTGTATTTTCAATTTCTTTAATAATATCTGCAAGAAGTCCGTTTCTCTCGTTTCCATAAATTTCAATATCAACACTATATTTGCTTTTTTCTTCTTCAAACCAGTAAACATCAATCATACGATTTTCTTCAGATAATAAACTTTTTACATTTACACAGTCTTTTCTATGTACAGATACTCCTCTTCCTTTTGTAATGTATCCTACTATTTCATCACCTGGTAATGGATTACAGCATTTAGATAATTTTACCAAACAATTATCAATTCCTTTTACTATAATACCATTTTTAGAAGGTTTATTGTTATTTATTTTTTCTTTTGATAATTCTTCTAATTTTTCTTCTAAGTTTTCAGAATCGTGTTCTTTACGATATTCTTCAAGCATTCTTGCTACTATTTTGCCAGGTGATATGGCTCCAAACCCAACAGAAGCATACATATCTTCTACTTCGCTGTATTTATATCTATCTAGCGCTGCTTGCATATACTCTGTTTTTGCAAGTTCAGCATGTGTCATACCAATTTTTTTAATTTCTTTTTCTATTAAGTCTTTTCCTTTTTCTATGTTTTCTTCTCTTTCGTTTTTCTTAAACCATGCTAGTATTTTGTTTTTTGCAGTAGAAGTTTTAATAAATTTAAGCCAGTCACGACTTGGACCTCTTGAACTATCTGAAGTAATAATTTCTACAATATCACCATTTTTTAAAGTTGTTACAATTGGCATCATTTTGCTATTTATTTTAGCACCTGTCATGTGATTTCCAATTTCTGCGTGTATATTATATGCAAAATCTATTGGAGTACTTCCTTTAGCTAATGCTATAATTTTTCCTTTTGGAGTAAACACATAAACCTCATCTTCAAATAGCTCTGTTTTTAGAGTTTTTAAAAATTCATCTGGATCTTGCATATCTTTTTGCCACTCTAATGTTTCTCTAAGCCATGAAAGTTTATCTTCTTCTACTTTTACATTTGCTTTTTTATTACCTAAAAAACTTGCTTCTTTATATGCCCAGTGTGCAGCAATACCATATTCTGCAACACGATGCATGTCCCATGTACGTATTTGTACTTCAAAAGGTGTTCCTTTTGGTCCAATTAAAGTTGTATGTAACGATTGGTACATATTAGGTTTTGGTACTGAAATATAGTCTTTAAATCTTCCTGGCATTGGATTATATAGTTCATGTACTATTCCTAAAACAGCATAGCAATCTTTTACTGAATTTACAATAACTCTTAGTGCAAATAGGTCATACACTTGGTCTAAAGTAATATTATCTCTTTTCATTTTACGATAAATACTATATAAATGTTTTGCTCTACCTGTAACTTCCGCTTCAATATGAGCTTTTTTAACTTCCTTTTTGATTTCCTCCATAATCATATCAATGAACTTTAAGCGTTCTTCTCTTTTACGATCAATGCCTTCTACTAATTCACGATATTCTTTTGGATATAAATATTTAAAAGATAAATCTTCTAATTCCCATTTTAAAGAATACATACCCAAACGGTTAGCAAGTGGTGCATATAGCTCCATTGTTTCATTTGCATTTGCTATTTGTCTATCTCGAGTTAAGTACTTTAAAGTTCTCATATTATGAAGTCTATCTGCTAGCTTAATAAGTATTACTCTAATATCCTTGCCCATAGCAAGAAACATTTTTCTATAATTTTCAACTTGTTGCTCTGCCATTGTAGCATATTGAAGTTTGCTAAGTTTGGTTACACCATCTACTAACTCTGCAACTTCTGTTCCAAAAGTATTAATTAGGTCTTGCTTACTTAAATCTGTATCTTCTATGGTATCATGTAAAAGTGCTGCACAAATTGTGCTATCATCTAATCCTAAAGTTGATAAAATATATGCTACTTGAACGGGGTGAATAATATATGGCTCTCCTGACATTCTTAATTGGTCGCCATGATATTTTTTTGCATAATTATATGCTTTTTTAATTAGCCTACTATCAGATTTTCTATTATTTTTCTTTGCTGTAGCTATTACATCTTCTATTGTCATTTCTTTTACTTGAGACATATTGCTTATCACCTCTTATACTTTAGCTTTATTCTATTAATGCTTTTCTCATATCTTTTAAATTTATTTGCAATTCTTCATTTCCGTTTGAAATTATTTATTTCTAATGAACCAACTAAATCTACTCTATCTCCTATTAAGTAATTTTGTGTATTATTTCCCATATTAAAACCTATACAGTTTATTATAAAGTTATCTTGAGAAAGTCTTAACTTTAAATGCTTTCCTTCTGATAATGTTCTTATTGATTGTATCTTTAGGTCTTTAAATAAAAATAGCGGTGTTTTATTAGCCTCACCATAAGGCTCTAATAATTCCAAATCTTTAACAATTTGTAAGTTTATATTTTTTAAGTCTATTTGTCTATTTATTTTAATAATCGGTATTATATCACTAATATTACTGTTTTGTGCATAGTTTTCAAATTCTTTTTTAAAATTTTCAAAATTTTCTTTTTTAATTGTCATTCCAATTGCCATACTATGCCCACCAAATTTTTCAATTTCACCACTGCAATTCATTAAAGCTTCGTGTAAGTCAAAACCTGGTATGCTTCTTCCAGAGCCTTTACCAAGTTCTCCTTCAAAGCAAATTAAAATACTTGGTTTAAAATATATATCTGTTACTTTAGAAGATACTATTCCAATAACTCCATGATGCCATCCTTCTTTTCCTAATATAATACAGCTTTTTTCTTTTTCGTTTTCTTCTATTTGTTCTAGTGCTTCTCTAAAAATGCGTTTTTCTTCTGTTTGTCTTTGTACATTATACTCATTTAATTTTTCTGTAATTTCTCTTGCTTCTTGTATGTTTTTTGTTAAAAATAGCTTTAATGCTTCTATTTCTTTCCCCATTCTACCACAGGCATTTATTCTTGGTGCTATACCAAATGAAACTGCAGTAGAATCAATTTTTTTATAACCAATAGAGTTTATAAGTGCTTTTAAACCAACATTTTTAGTCATTGGTATTAACTTTAAACCTAGTTTTGCAATTACTCTATTTTCATCTACTAATGGAACGATATCTGAAATGGTACCTACGCAAACAATATCTAAATATTTTAGATATTCTTTTGGATCTAAATTTAATTTGATTGAAATAGCTTGAATTAACTTAAATACTACTCCTACACCTGCTAATTGATTAAATGGATAGTTATTATCTTTTCTTTTTGCATCAATTACTGCCAAACAACTTGGTAGTAGTTCTCCTGGCTCATGATGATCTGTTATAATAACTTCTATTCCTAAGCTTTTAGCATACTCAATTTCTTCTACACATGAAATTCCACAGTCTACTGTAATTATTAAAGTATAACCTTCGCTTTTTATGTAATCAATTGAACTTTTATTTAATCCATATCCTTCGTTTAGCCTATTTGGTATGTACTGACCTACATTTAATCCTCTTTCTTCTAGAAATTGTTTTAAAACAGTTGTGCTTGTAATTCCATCTGCATCATAATCTCCGTAAATTATAACCTTTTCTTGAGTATTTATTGCTTTAATAAGTCTTTCTACTGCTATTTCCATATCTGGCATTAAAAAAGGATCGTGAAAGTCATCTCGTGTAGGGTTTAAAAAAGTTTGTACTTCTTGTTTGCTTTTTATTCCGCCTTTGGTATAAACTACTTGCAAGAAGTACACTTATATTATTTTCTTCAGCTATTTTATTTATTTCTTCTTCATTTATTTCAGATACTTCCCATTTTTTATTCATTATTTTCTCCTATATATTGCTGTAATTATATTACTATAATAACTTTAATATTTCTTCTTTTGCTTGTACTCCAATTGTTCTTGCAACTTCTTTTCCTTGTTTAATAATTATAAAAGTTGGTATGCTCATTACATTATATTCCATTGCTAAATCTTCATTTTCATCAATATTAACTTTTGCAACTTTTAAATCAGCTTCTTTTTCTTTTGCTATTTCATCAACAACTGGTGCCATCATTTTGCAAGGCATACACCATTCTGCCCAAAAGTCAATAAGAACTGTTTTTGATTCTTCTAAAACCTCTTGTTTAAAATTTTCACTATTTAAGTTTACAATTTCCATATTTTTAATCTCCTTTATTTATATATTTTTTAAAACAGACAAGCCTGCTTTGCAACCTTCATAAACTGCTTTTGAAATTTGCATAATTCCACCTGTGCAGTCACCACATGCAAAAAGGTTTGGAACTGTAGTTTCCATGTTTTCATTTACAACTATATAGCCATTTTCTATTCTTGCTCCAATTTTTCTTGCTAAATCACTGCTAGATGCTATTCCTTGTGCTATAAATATTCCGCTTATTTTCTTTTTAGTATTATCTTCAAATTCTATTTCTTGTAATTTACTATCACCTATAAACTCACGTATTGGCTTTTCTATGACGTTTATATTAGATATTTCTCTATTTTGTACTAGCTCAGCTCCATTTGTAAGTATTGTAACAGAACTTGCTACTGGTTTTAACTGCATTAATTCATGAATAGCATAGTTTCCACTACCTAAAACAGCAACATCTTTTCCTTTGTAAAAATAGGCATCACAAATTGCACAGTAACTAATTCCTTTACCTTCAAATTCTTTTACACCTTTAATGTTTAAAGTCTCTCTGTTTGCTCCTGTTGCTAGAATTACTGACTTTGTTTCATAATTTGAATTTACAGTTTCTATTATAAAATTGTTTTGATATTTTATATTTACTACTTCATCTTTTAATAATTTTATTTTTAGGTTTTCGGCTTGTTTTATTCCGTTTTCGTATAACTGTTTTCCTGTTATTCCATTAGGAAAACCATAATAGTTATCTATATTTTCTGCTTTTTGTAATATAGCTTTTTCGTTTGATATAACAAGCACAGATAGGTTTCTTCTTTTAGCATATATTGCTGAAGTTATGCCTGCTGGTCCACTTCCTATTACAATAACATCATACATATTTTTGCTCCTTTTTAAATAATATCTCCTAAACTTAGGAATATATAACCTTTACTTTTATAATATTCAATTACCTTTGGCAAAACCTTTGCTGTTGTTTTTTTGTTTGGTGCATCATGCATTAAAACAACAAGACTATTATAATTACCACTTGTAGATTTTAAGCTTTTCATCATTGCATCTTCTGTAGTTGCACCTGCTGAATCATTTGTTAAAGCATTCCAATCTAAATATGCAATATTATTTTGTTTAAATATTTTTTTAGCTTTTTTCTTTATGCTGTCATAATAACCACCGCTAGAACCTCCTGGAAATCTAAAAATTCCAGATTGATATGTGCTATCTCCTAAAGCATTTTGAATTATTTTTTCTGTTTTTAAATATTCTTCTAGTGCTCCTGTTTCAGTAGCATATATATTTTTGTATACGTGAGAGTATCCATGGTTTGCTATATAATGTCCTTCTTGTTTTTCTCTTTTTAGTAAATCAGGGTTTGACTTTGCCATAGTACCTAATACAAAAAAGCTAGCTTTAATATTGTATTGTTTTAGAGTGTCTAATATTGTTGGAGTTACCGAACTAGATGGACCATCATCAAATGTTAAAAATACTCTTTTAGTTTTTGATGAATATATATTACTAAGCGCACTAAACTGTTCATCTGTAAGTACTTTTCCTATTTGAGTATTAATTGTACTTTGGTTATTATTAGGTTTTTCAGTATTTTGATTACTTGGAGTTGTTTCATTTTTAACTACTTCACTATTAGTATTATTATTTTCTTCGTTATTTCCTGTTACAACTACAATTTGATTTTCATTGTTTGCATTATTGTTATTATTAGTATTGTTTTCGTTATTTGCATTTTCTTCATTTTGCACATTTTCACTATATTGTTCACCGTTTTTGTTTTCTTCGGCTTTTGCTATACCAATATGTCTTTCAGCTGATTTAATTCCTGCAAATATGGCTAATATAACTGCTAATATTGCTACTAATAAAATAAATATTTTGCCTCTTTTAATTCTCTTTTTTCTTGGTCCTTCTACTTGATACATTATCATAAAAAAACACCTCTAAAATCGACATATTTTTCTAATAGTATTATATACTATATATAAAAATTTTAATAGTCAATTTGAGGAATTTTTTTATTTTTTTTAAATTACCTTATTCCTTAATTGTATTTATTTTAAGTAGTTTAAATAGTTCTACAATTAATAATGGAGAAAGTACTAAAATAACAATTTCTACTATATTTGCAAAAGGTAATACCGGGATACTGAATATTTGTCTTAAAGGTTCTATTAGTAAAATAACTATCATAAGCATTGCAGACACAACTGTTGCTAAAATTAATTTGCTATTATTAAATATTCCTGTTTTAAATATAGATTTTTTATTGTTTCTAACATTAAATACATGTACTAATTCTGATAAAGCTAAAACTGTAAATGCCATTGTTTGACCAATTTCAACTTTCACCTCTTGCGCACTTAATACGCTTACTACTCCATTTGAGTCTGTTTTTTCTACTACCGGAAGGTCTTTTTCAGGAGTTGCTAAACCTATACAAAATGCGACTAATGTAATTATACCAATCATAATGCCTTGATAAACTATTCTCCATGTCATTCCTTTAGTAAATACTCCCTGCTTTGGTTTTAACGGTTTTCTATTCATAATATCTTTTTCTGGTGGGTCAACTGCTAATGCAAGTGCTGGAAGTGAATCTGTTACTAAGTTTACCCACAAAATATGAATTGGAAGTAATGGCACAATTAAATTAACATCTATTCCAAAAAATTTACTAAGCATTGGAGTAATTAAAATTGCAACAAATAATACTATAATTTCTCCAATATTGCTAGAAAGTAAAAATTGTATTGCTTTTAAAATATTATCATATATTCTTCTTCCTTCTTCTACAGAAGTTACTATTGTTGCAAAATTATCATCTGTTAAAATAACATCTGCTGCTTCTTTTGATACATCTGTACCAACAATTCCCATAGCACAGCCAATATCTGCTGTTTTTAAAGCTGGTGCATCATTTACTCCATCACCTGTCATTGCTACAATTTCGCCATTTGCTTGCCATGCTCTTACAATTCTAACTTTATGCTCTGGAGAAACTCTTGCATACACACTATATTTTCTTATGTTTTTGGTCAAATCTTCATCTGACATGTTTTCAAGTTCAGCGCCTGTGATTGCCTCTATATCATCTTCTAAAATTCCTAATGATTTAGCTATTGCAACTGCTGTAATTTTATGGTCACCTGTAATCATTACAGTTTTTATTCCTGCATTTTTACATTTTTCTACTGCAAGTTTTACTTCTTCTCTTGGTGGGTCTATCATTCCAACCATACCAACATATATTAAGTCTTTTTCAATTTGTTTTACTTCTTCATCTGTTGGCTCATGGTCTAGTTCTTTATATGCCATGGCTAATACTCTTAATGCTTCGTTTGCCATTTTAGAATTACTATCTTTTATTTCTTTTTTGTATTCTTCTAAATCTGTTTTAACTACACCATTTAATATATAACTATTACATTTTTGAAGTAACTCATCTATTCCGCCTTTTGTGTAAACTATATATTTATCTAAAGTTTTATGAACAGTTGTCATTAGCTTTCTTTCTGAATCAAATGGAAGTTCTTTTACACGTGGATATTGCTCGAAAATTGCTGGTTCAAATCCTAAATTAAATCCCATGTCTATTAAAGCTGTTTCTGTTGGGTCACCTGTTAATGTTTTATCTTGTGCCACTTTTGTATCATTACAAAACATACTAATATATACTAGCTTTTGAAGTTCCGCTTCTAAAGGAGCTTTGCTTATTTCTTCTAAATCAACTTGTTTTCCGTTATAGAATAATTTTTTTACTGTCATTTTATTTTGTGTTAAAGTTCCTGTTTTGTCAGAGCAAATTACGGTTGTACTTCCTAATGTTTCTACTGCTGGAAGTTTTTTAACAATAGCATGTTTTTTTACCATTCTTTGCACACCAATTGCTAAAACTATTGTAGATACTGCAGCTAATCCTTCTGGTATTGCAGCTACTGCTAAACTTACTGCTGTCATAAACATATCTACAGGCTCTTTACCATATAAAAGTCCAATTACAAATATAACTATACAAATTACAACTGTTGCTACTCCTAAGGTTTTTCCTAATTTGTTTAGCTTTTGTTGCAAAGGAGTTTGAGTTTCTACCGTGTCATTTAATATTCCTGCAATTTTTCCAACCTCTGTGTTCATTCCTGTTGCTACAACAATTCCTTTTCCTCTGCCATAAGTAACTAGGCTAGAAGAAAATAACATATTAGTTCTATCTCCTATGCCAACTTTTTCTTTTTCTATTTTTGCAGTATTTTTTTCTACTGGAACAGATTCTCCTGTTAAAGATGCCTCTTGTGATTTTAAATTAACAGCCTCTACTATTCTTAAATCTGCTGGAATAAAGTCACCTGTATCTAGCATAACAATATCGCCTGGAACTAGGTCTTTAGATGCAATAACTTCTACATTTCCATTTCTTATTACTTTTGCCACGTGTGAACTTAATTTTTGAAGAGCCTCTAATGATTTTTCTGCTTTGCTTTCTTGTGCAACACCAATAATAGCATTAACAATTACTACTATTAAAATAATAATAGAATCTGTAATTCCTTCGTTTTGAAGATAGCCTACTACTCCTGAAACAATTGCTGCAATTATTAAAATAATAATCATAAAATCTTTAAATTGTTCTAAAAATTTTACAAATAAGCTTTTTTTCTTTTTAGTTTCAAGTTCATTGGTTCCATAAGTATTTCTTAAATTTTCTACTTGCTTATTTGTTAAACCATTATCTATACTAGTACCAAAGTATTCTTGTACTTCTTTTTCTGTTTTATTAAACCAATTATTTTCTTTATCCATTTTATTTCTCCCTTGTATTTATCTTTTCCATTCATTTTGCAAAATATGTATATATTTTATTTATATATTCATTTATATCTATGTCAGAAACATATTCTATAAATTTATCTAAGTCATTTTCTTGTATTATAAGTTGTTCATTTCCACCTTGTATTTGCTTTGATTTTTCATTTTCTTTAATGTTTTCTTCTAATTTATCTAAAAATCTTTTTGGAAACTCTATGTTATATTTTTCTATTAAATAATTATTTGTTTCATGATAACTAAAATATAGGTTTTTTACAAATTCTTTGTAATCTACTTTTTCTAAATACTCTATAGGAAAAAACTCTGTAAAAAATAGTTTATCAGTAAGTAAATGCAAAAATACTCCTTTTTCATAATCCGTTTTTACTTCATTTTCCTTTAAAAAGTTTTCTATACTAACTTTATTTTTTAAATGTTCTGATGCAACATTTCTTGGACTTTCTATTGTATAATGACTTAATCTCTTGTTTTCTACAAAATCTGGTGCAATACTTCCCTCTAGAAACTCTTTTTGGTTTTCTATTTTATGTTTTTGAATATATCTATTTGCAATAGCTAAATGAATATTAAAACTTGGCATATTAAATTCTCCTTTGTTTTTTCTAAATTATATTTTATTTATAAAAAAATAGCAATATTTTATTTATTATTGTATAATAAATATATATTTTTATTGTAGGAGTATTTGTTATGATTATTCATGAGAACATAAAAAATTTAATTCCATTTTCTAATTTGAATAATGTTTATATTGTTGCAGATTTTGATAGAACAATTACCACTGGAAACAGTAAAACTTCTTGGTCTATTTTAGCAAATAGCAACTTGGTTCCTGATTCTTATATAAAAGAAAGAAATGATTTATTTAATTATTATCGTCCTATTGAAATTGATGAAACAATAGATTCAAATAAAAAGAACATGCTTGTAAAAGAATGGTTTCAAAAACATATAGAATTATTTGTAAAATATAAAATGACTGAAGAAATTTTTAAAATAGCTGCAACAAATTTAAGAATGCTTGATTTTAGACCAGGTGCAAAAGAGTTTTTAGAATTTTTACATGAAAATAATATTCCTTTAATTATTATTAGTGCAGGAATTGGCAATTTTATTGAGGAATTTTTCAATGCTAATAATTGCTATTTTAATAATATTTATGTTAGTAGTAATAAAATTATTTTTAAAAATGGTATTGCCGTTGGTGTTGAAGACAATATTATTCATAGCCTAAATAAAAATGAAATTTCTTTACCTAGCTACATTACAAAAAAATTGGAAAATAGAGGTCAAGTTATTTTATTAGGAGACCAACTTTCTGATTTAAATATGGTAAATAAAGATTTACACGACTTTGTTTTAAGTGTAGGCTTTTTGGCAGATGATTATCCTAAAAATCAAATAGATGATTTTAAATCAAAATTTGATATTATTTGCGAAAAAGGCGACAACTATTTTAATTTAAAAAACATACTTTTTTAATTATTAGTTTTTACTACCTTTCCTGGAACTCCAACAACAGTTGAATTACTAGGTACGTTTTTTAAAATTACTGCATTAGCACCTATTTTAACATTATCACCAATTACTATATTTCCAAGTATTTTTGCGCCACTACCAATAAACACGTTATTTCCAATGGTTGGGTGGCGTTTTCCTTTTTCTTTTCCTGTTCCACCAAGTGTTACCCCATGATACATGGTAACATTATCGCCAATGATTGCTGTTTCTCCAATTACTACTCCTGTTCCATGATCTATGAATAAGGCTTTTCCTACTTTAGCACCTGGATGTATTTCTATTCCTGTTTTTCTTTTTGCTTTTTCACTTAAGTATCTTGCAAGTAGAAAATGCTTTTTAGTATATAAATAATGTGATATTTTATAGTAAATTAGTGCTTTAAAACATGGGTACATAAGTACTTCTAATGTACTTGTTATAGCAGGATCTTTTTGCCTTATTGTTTCTATTTGCTCTTTTATAAAATTCATAAAAATCTCCCTCTTTATATTTTATGAATATAAAGAAGGAGTGTTACTCTATTATTTTTTATATTTGAACTATTCATTTCCATACCCTTTTGCTATTAATGATTCTTCTAGTTGATTTACTTTAGTTATAAGCAATAGAAAAAATTTTGCAAATATTATTTTTATATTTTTTACATTAAAATCAATACCTTTAGCTATACATGCCTCTTTTGTTTCATATAAGTCTCTTTTTAGTATAGGTAACATAGATAAAGAAATGCAGATCATTACTTTAATTTCATCAACATTTACTTTGAAAATTTTTAAAGGAGTACATAATATTTTTACTGTTTCCGCTATTCCGAGTAATATTAGTAGTTTCAGAATATATAATTGTTATATTACACACTATAAATAGTTTTATAGCAATCCAAGTTGCATTAGTAATATTATCTAATATACAATTAATTACAAAAGTAAGAATAATAAATGGTGATACTAATATACTTTTATGTATGACCTTTTTAGGCTTTATTTTCGAAATAATCATTATTGATAGATTAGCTAGTACAAAAAATAAAATAATAATATTATTCGGTAAAAAGAAT
>CANQRY010000016.1 GCA_947626335.1 uncultured Clostridia bacterium
AAGTGTTAGGAGATGTAGAAGTGTCACTCTACCTAGTTCTCTTGACTTAAAAGGAGTAAGGAAACTTACTCCTTAATGCAGTATTAATTTACTGCTCTTTATAATGATAAAATTTTATTATATAATATTAAATAACTTAAGTGTGCTACTACTTTTTTATATAAAAATTTCCCACTTTTTTCCCACTTTAGTTTTACGTGAGTTAAGATAAGTAGAAAAAACTTTTTGAGTAAAAAGCTTAAATATCAGCATTTATAAAGATTTATAAAAAGCTCAAAAAAGCATTTTACAAATCTGATAGGCGCCTCCAAACGACAAAAAATGACAAATTTCTAACTTCAAGTTAAAAATTTTGTCATTTTTTTATTCTCTTAGAGCTGCGTGCGTTTTACATTAAAACTCAATTTTTATTTTTCATTAAATTTTATTGTAATTTTTTGTATTTTTATACAATCTTCCAGTAGTTACATTAAATTTACATTAAAAAATAAATATATTACATTAAAGTTTTTTACTTTTTACTAATACCATCCTCCGTCAACTTTTATAACAGCTGAATTAATAAAACTTGCTTCATCATTTCTTTTCCAACAATTTTTGTAAGTAAAAATGGAGCTATTAAATTTATATCTAAAGTATTTTTCCAGCCTTCAACTGTTCTATCTTCAAATTCTTTATCAATAACAATCTCTGCATTATTTACTAGAACGTCTATTTTTCCAAATTTTTTCATACATTCATTAATCATATTATAATATCTTTTTCTTTTGATAAATTAGCTTGTGAAAGCATTACTTCAATGTTGAAATCTTTCTCTAATTGTATTTTTAATTTTTGAGCTTTTTCTACACTTTGTTTAAAATTAATTATTATATTATACCCTACAGATGCAAATTTCTTTGATATTGCTTCGCCAATACCTCTTGAACCACCTGTTATTAATGCTACTTTACTCATTTATTACTCCACTCTCGTATAAGTAATTTCCTATTTTGAAATTAATATATATACTAGATATTGATAACATTTATAATAATGTTATCCAATTTCTTCTTCCATACATAACTCTTACAATTTGTATATTTTCATCATTTATTCTATAAAAAACAATATAATTATCAACTACTAGTTTCCTAATTTTAAATCTTTTGATTATATCATCATCTATAACAGAATACATTTCTGGATTATCTTTTAAACTATCTATTTCTCTTTTTATCTTTGTAATTAGTTTTTGAGCAGTATTAGGTTCTTGTAAATTATATTTAATGTATCGTTTTATATCTATTAAATCTTGTTTTGATTCCATTGAATATTCTATATTATATTTTTTCAAAGGCAAAACCTCTTTCTTTTTTAAATTTTATCTAACTCGTCAAAAACTTCTTTTGATGAAAATTTTTTGCCATTTTCTAATGACTTAATTCCTTTTTCTAATTCTTTATATAAAGCATACTTATCTGTTAAAAGTTCGTATAACTCAATACTCATTACTGCTAAATCTCCTGCACCATTTTTAGTAATATATACTGGACTATTTGTTTGATGGCAAATTGTAGAAATTTCATTATAATTATTTCTCAAATCAGAACTTGGTCTAATAATTGGCATACTAAACACCTCCATAAATATTATATACATATTTTATCAAAATATTGATATATAGTCAATATTTTTCAAGTAATTATATTTTTAAAATATATAAACGCAATCCCAGTTACATTAAAATTACATTAAAAATTGCTTTCTGCATCTTGAAAGTGTTGATATTACTATAACTTCAAAAATATTAAATCGGAGTATGCCTCAAAAGTATTTTAAAATTCCACAGATTTTTAAGAATTCTGTGGAATTTTTATAAGTGTCGAAAGTTTTTTATATCAAGTGTTTTAATTTTTTTATAATTTCTTTTAATTTTTTATAATTTTCTAAAACTACATTAACATTTTTTATAGGTATTAATAAATAGGCACTTTTTGAATAATGTTTTTTTATATAAAAAATACTCCTCCAGTTGGAATGCTTAGTTTTGATTTTAATATTTTATATGGAATATGTAATATAATTTATTTATATAAATATATTGACTTTTGCAAACGTATGTTTTATAATATGAACAAAGTTTACACAAGGAAGGAATGAAGTTACTTATGAATAATCTCACTAATATTGAGCCAGTAAATAAAGAATTAAATTTAGTAAAATATGAAACAGTTGATATTAAGAATTTAATTTATTGCATTAGAGGAAAACAAGTTATGCTAGATAGCGACGTAGCAATGTTATATCATTATCAAACTAAAAGAATAAATGAAACAGTTACTAGAAATAAGGAAAGATTTCCAAAAAATTTTTGTTTTCAGTTAACAGAAACAGAAATTGAAAATTTAAAATCACAAATTGTAGTTTCGAAAGTAGAACAAGAAAATAACTGGTCGCAAATTGCGACCAGTTCTAAAAATGAAAATAGTAAACATAGGGGTAAAAAATATATACCTTATGCGTTTACAGAACAAGGTATAGCAATGCTTTCAGGGCTATTAAGAAATGAAATTGCAGTTCAAGTAAGTATAAACATAATGAATGCATTTGTTGAAATGAGAAAATTTATTTCTATAAATGGACAAGTTTTTGAAAGATTAACAAATGTTGAATATAGATTATTAGAACATGATAGTAAATTCAATCAAGTATTTAATGAATTACAAAAGAATAAAGAACAAGAATTTAAACAAAAAATATTTTTTTTAATTAAATTATTAAAATTTGTGAAGTTAAAATACTAAAATATTATTTAATTTTGTATACATCTTGTAAAAAAATACATAATATATAATATATATTTGGAGGAACAATATGGAAAAAATAATATATGCAGATCATAGTGCAACAACACCTGTAAAAAATGAAGTTTTAAAAGAGATGCTACCATATTTTAAATGTAATTTTGGAAATGCTTCATCTAATTATTCTATAGGTAGAATATCAAAAGCTGCTATTAATAAAGCAAGAAGACAAGTGGCAAATGCAATTGGATGTGATGCAGACGAAATATATTTTACATCTGGTGGAAGTGAATCAGATAATCTTGCTATAAAAGGTATAGCTCATGCTAATAAAAATAAAGGAAAACATATAATAACTAGTAAAATTGAACATTTAGCAGTACTTAATAGTTGTAAAAGCTTAGAAAAAGAAGGATTCGATGTTACATATTTGAATGTGGATAAAAATGGAATAGTTAGTATAGAAGAGTTGAAAAAAGCTATAAGGAAAGATACAATATTAATAAGTATAATGTCAGCTAATAATGAAATTGGTACGTTACAACCAATAGATGAAATAGGAAATATAGCAAATAAATATAATATATATTTTCATACAGATGCAGTTCAAGCTATTGGTGCTATGAAAATTGATGTAAAATCCCTTAAAATTGATTCATTGTCCCTATCTGCACATAAATTTTACGGACCTAAAGGTATAGGTGCATTATATATAAGAAAAGGTATAAATTTTGAACCTATAATACATGGGGGACATCAGGAATTTTTAAAAAGAGCAGGCACAGAAAATGTACCAAATATTGTGGGATTAGGTAAAGCTATAGAAATAGCTACTAATAATATTGCAGAGAATACAAATAAATTAATAGATCTTAGAGACCTATTAATAAATAAAATTCAAATTACAATTCCAGATGCTATATTAAATGGTGATAAAATTGAAAGACTACCAGGTAATGTTAATTTTTGTATAAAGGGAATTGATAGTGAATCTTTATTATTAATGCTTGATATGAACGGAATTTGTGCTTCATCTGGAAGTGCATGTACAAGTGGTGATTTAGAACCATCACATGTATTAAAAGCAATTGGCGTATCTGATGAGCTTGCAAAAACTTCTGTTAGATTTACTCTTGGAGTTAATAACACTGTTGAAGATGTAGATAATATTGCATATTTATTAAAGAAAATTGTTTCAAAACTGAGAAATAAAAAAATAAATAAAAAGTCAATATGTAATTGTTAAATATATATTAAAAATAGTAAATATAAAATATTTACTATTTTTTTTATTAAAATACTTGATTTTTTAAAAAATATATACTAAAATATAGTCAAGTGGTAAGAAGTGGTATAAAGTGGTACAAAGTGAGGTGAATTTTAAATGTTGCTAGGAGAGTATAATCACAATATTGATCAAAAAGGAAGAGTAAGTATTCCTTCAAAATTTAGAGAAGATTTGGGATCTACTTTTATAGTAACAAAAGGATTGGATAACTGTTTATTTGCTTATTCAAAGCAAGAATGGGAAAAATTCGAAACTAAGTTAAAAGAACTACCACTTACAAATGCAAATGCGAGAAATTTTATAAGGTTTTTCTTTGCTGGTGCTACTGAATGTGAGGTTGATAAGCAAGGAAGAATAAATATACCACAAACATTAAGAGATTATGCATCATTAACTAAAGAAACATATATAATTGGTGTAGCAACAAGAGTAGAAATTTGGGATAAAGAAAAATGGGAAAAATATACTAGTACAGATAATATGGATGTAAATGAAATTGCTATTCAAATGTCTAATTTAGGCATTTAAATATATATACAAAAGATAAATTAATAAATAAACAAAAGATATTTTATATTTACAAATGATAATTGTATAAAGTAACAAAAGATAAAAATATTAATAAACAAAAGATAAATAATTTAAACGTAATATTAATTGGTGAAGTAATGGAATTCAAACATAAATCAGTATTATTAAATGAATGTATAGAAAATTTGAATATAAAAAAAGATGGAATTTATGTAGATGGTACTTTAGGTGGAGCAGGTCATTCTTATGAAATATTAAAAAGACTTTCAAATTCCGGAATGTTAATTGGAATTGATAGAGATATTGAAGCAATAAATGCAGCTCAAAAAAGACTTATGGAATTTAAGAATTTTCATTTAGTTCATGATAATAATGCAAATATAGTTGATATATTAAAAAAATTAAACATAGAAAAAGTAGATGGTATATTATTAGATTTAGGTGTATCTTCTTATCAGTTAGATGAAGCAAATAGAGGATTTAGTTATATGCATGATGCTAAACTTGATATGAGAATGAATAAAGATGATAAGATTTCAGCTTTAGATGTAGTAAATAATTATAGTGAGGAAAATCTAGCTAAAATATTTTTAGAATATGGAGAAGAAAAATATTCTAAAAATATTGCTAGAAATATATGTAAAGAAAGACAAAATTATAAAATAGAAAGTACTTTACAGTTAGTAGATATAATTAAAGCATCAATGCCTAAAAGGGCATTAAATGAGAAGCAACATCCTGCCAAAAGAGTCTTTCAAGCAATTAGAATTGAAGTAAATGAAGAACTTACTAAATTACGACAATCAATTATTGATTGCATAAAGTGTCTTAATAAAGATGGAAGATTGCTTGTAATATCTTTCCATTCGTTAGAGGATAGAATAGTAAAACATACTTTTAATGATATGTTAGGTAAGTGTACTTGCCCTAAATCATTTCCTGTATGTGTTTGTAATAGAGTATCTTATGGAAAAATTATTACAACTAAAGCTATAACAGCTTCTAAAGGTGAATTAATTGAAAATTCAAGAGCAAGAAGTGCAAAACTTAGAATATTTGAAAGAGGTTAAAATATTTTAGATATATGAAAAAAGAGGTGAATATTAGATGGCCTTAAAGCATCAATCATATAATTTTTATGAGTATGGAAGTGCTGCTAGAAAAAGGGAATATGAATATGTAGAAGAAACAAAAAAAGAAGAAAAAAATACAAAATTATATAATAAAGTAAGTGCAAAAAAAAGGACATCTACTATATTTACTATTTTGTGTGTTTTTTCAATGACAATGATAATCGTATATAGATTTGGTGTTATAAATGAGAAAAATCTTTATGTACAAGAATTAAAAGATAATATTGTGACTACAGAATCAGCTATTGCGACTGCTAAAATAAATGTTGAACAAAATACAGATTTAAATAAAATTGAAACATATGCTAAGCAGCAGTTAGGAATGCAAAAACCTGATAAAAACCAAATAATATACATTGATTCTTCTGATACAAATACTTCTGTTAAATTACAAGAAAATAAATCATTTTTTAGTAATCTAATTGATAATATAAAAAATGGCATAAATAAATATTTTAATTAAAACTAGGAATAACCAAGTCAAATAATAAGTATGATGTAATATAACTTATATATTTGACTTGGATTTTGTTTTATGTTAAAATTATTAAGATATAAAATTTAAATTTAGAGGTGATTTTTTTTGGCATATATGACTTTGAATAATCAAAAAAGAATAGCTAAAATATTAATTTGTTGTGTTATTTTAATAGTTATCTTATTTGGTAGGCTTGTATATATTCAAGTAATAAAAGCAAAGCATTATGAAGAAAAAGCTTATGAACAACAAACAAGAGAGAGGGCTGTAGCAGCAAAAAGAGGTACTATTTACGATGCTACAGGCGAAAAAATATTAGCTCAAAGTATATCAGTAAATGTTGTTACTGTGGCACCAAATACTATAGATAAAGATAAAAAGGAAAGTATAGCGGAAAATATAGCAAATATTTTAGAAATAGATAAAGATGAAGTACTAAAAAAATTGACTAAAAACACTTCATCTGAAACTATTGCAAGTAAAGTAGATCAGGAAAAATCTGAAAAATTACTAAAATATTTGAGTGATGAAAACATATCTGGAGTTAGAGTAGATGAAGATACTACCAGAGTATATCCTTATCAAGAGTTGCTTGCACAGGTATTAGGCTTCGTTGGAACTGATAATGTTGGACTTGAGGGAGTAGAGGCATATTATAATGATGAATTATCTGGAATTCCAGGAAAAATTGTAGGAAGTACTGATGGAAAAGGAAGAGAAACACCATTTACAAATGAACAATATATAGATTCTATAGATGGTAAAGATATAGTTTTAACAATAGATGCTACAATACAATCAATTGTTGAAAAATACTTAAATAAAGCTATGAAAGAAAACATAGTACAGTATGGAACAGCTGTAGTTATGAATCCAAATACAGGTGAAGTACTTGCAATGGCAACTTCTCCTACATATAATCCTAATGATCCGTTTACTCCTTATTCTGATGAATTAAAAGCAAAATGGGATACACTAACTGCAGAAGAAAAGAAAAATGAACTTGGAGAAATGTGGAGAAATAGAGTAATTGCAGATACACAAGAACCAGGTTCAACATTTAAAATTGTAACAGCTACTGCAGGTCTTGAAGAAAATGTTGTAGAAATGGATAAAGCAGGAGACTTCTCTTGTACAGGTGCTATGAAAGTTGGAAGTTGGACTATTAAATGTTGGCGTTCACCAAATAGTCATGGTAGTGAATCATTAAGACAGGGAATAATGAATTCATGTAATCCTGTATTTATGCAACTTTCACAAAGAATTGGAATAGAAACATATTGTAAATATTTAAGTGCATTTAACTTAGATTCAAAAACTGGTATTGACTTACCTGGTGAGGCAACTGGAATAATGCATGATCCTAAAAGTATGACTGCTGTAGATTTAGCTACTACTTCTTTTGGTCAAACAATACAAATATCTACATTGCAAACAGCAGTTAATTATTGTGCGGTTGCAAATGGCGGATATCTAGTTCAGCCATATGTAGTAAAAGAAATAAAAAGTAAAAATGGAGGTTATAATCAAAAGATCGAGTCTAAAATTGTAAAACAAATTATGTCTAAAAATACAGCTAGCCAGATTTTAAGTGCTCTTGAAGATACTGCTAAAAGTGGTACTGCTAAAAATGGGGCAGTAAGAGGTTATAGAGTAGGTGGAAAAACAGCAACTGGAGAGCAGGGTAGAGGAAATAATAAAGTTTATATGGCAGGATATGCAAGTGTTGCACCAATAGAATCACCTCAATTAGTTGTTGTTATGAATTTATATGATCCAAAAGGACCATCAGGACATGGTGGAGCAAATATTTGTGCTCCAGTTGTAAGTTCTATATTATCTGAGACTTTAACATATTTAGATATAAAACCAGATTATACATTAGAAGATACAGATATAAAAGAAACAGTGGTTCCAGATTTAACTAATTTAACTGTAAAAGAAGCAAAAGAAATTTTAGTAGAAAAAGGTTTTTCAATAGCTTTTGATAATGCTTTAAATGATACAGATATAATTAAATCACAAATACCAAAATCAGGTGCATCACTTATGTCAGGATCTAGTGTAAGGGTATATGTAAATGATAATGAAAAGCAAACAGTGCAAGTGCCTGATGTAAGAAATAAAAAGGAAAGTAGTGCAATAACTAATCTTAGAGCAGCGGGACTTAACGTAAGAGTAGAGGGAACTGGATATGTAATAATGCAAGATCCAAGTCCTGGTGATGTAATACAAAAAGGTTCTATTGTTACTATAAAATGTACGGATGAAACAGATTTACCATAGATTACAATATATAAATTAAGAGGGATATATAATTGAAATATATAGGAGGAATAATATGATTTTACAATATCTAATTGAAGATATAGGTGCAAAAGAAATTATAGGTAAGAACAACATAGAAATATCAAAAATCGAGTATGATTCAAAAAAAATAGAACAAAATGATATTTTTGTAGCTATAAAAGGCTATGAAAAAGATGGAAATGATTATATAAAAGAAGCTATAGAAAATGGCGCTAAATGTATAATTGTAGAATCCGATGTTATTATTGTAGATTATATAAGTGATAATATTACAATAATTAAAGTAGAAGATTCTAGAATTGCACTTGCACAAATTTCTGCAAAATATTATGATAACCCATCAAGTAAATTAAAATTAATAGGGATAACTGGAACAAAAGGTAAAACTACTACAGCATATATGATAAGAGATATAATGAATGCATCAGGAAAAAAGACAGGAATGATTGGTACAATTTTTAATACTTATGGAGATGTAAAAATAGAAGCTACACGAACATCACCTGAAAGCTTAGATTTACAAAAATTATTAAAAGATATGGTAGATGCAGGTATGCAATACGTAGTTATGGAAGTATCTAGTCATGCTTTAAGTTTAAATAGAGTTTATGGACTACACTTTGTAGTTAGTGTATTTACTAATTTATCTGAAGAACATATTGATTTTCATAAAACTATGGATAATTACTTAAATGCTAAACTTAAATTATTTGATATGTCCGATTTTGCAATGATAAATTCAGATGATATATATTCACCTCGTGTTATAAAAAGTTTAAAATGTAAGTATGCAACTTATGGATTAGATAATGCGGTAAATTTAACTGCAACTGATGTTAGAATAAATGCTTCATACGTTGAATTTAAAATGTATATAAATAAAATGTTACAAACAATTAAGGTAAATATTCCTGGAAGATTTACAGCATATAATGCACTTGCAGCAATAGGTGTATGTAGTTTATTTAATTGCCAAATGGATTCAATTTTACTAGCTCTTGCTAATGTAAAAGTGCCAGGAAGAAGTGAAGTGGTAGATATTCAAAAAACATTTACAGTACTTTTAGATTATGCACATACTCCATCAAGTCTTGAAGCTATTCTTGAATCTGTAAAAAAATATGCTAAGGGTAGGATAATATGTGTATTTGGATGTGGAGGAAATAGAGATACTTTAAAAAGAGCTATGATGGGTGAAATTTCTGGAAGGCTTGCAGATTTTACTGTAATTACTACAGATAATCCAAGGAATGAAGAACCATTAAAAATAATGAAAGATATAGAAGATGGAATAAAACAAACAAGAGGATTATATAAATGTATTGAAAATAGAAAAGAAGCAATTAAATTTGCCATGAGGATTGCTTGGAAAAATGATATAATTGTAATTGCAGGAAAAGGTCATGAAACATATCAAATTTTAAAGAATAATAAAAAGATACACTTTGATGAAAGAGAAATTGTAAAGGAAATTGCTCAAGAAATAAAAGATAAAAATATTGAATAAAATATATAAAAGATTGGGGAAAAATTAATGAGTACACAAATAATAACTTTAGTAGTTTCATTTGTAATAACTACTATATTAGGATTAATAGTATTACCTATTTTAAAAAAATTTAAAGTTGGTCAAATTGTTAGAAATGATGGACCAAAGGAACATTTAAAAAAGAGTGGAACTCCTACAATGGGTGGCATAATAATGTTAATTTCCATTATTGTTATACTAATAATAAATTCATTTAAATATCCATTATTAATATTACCAATAGTAGCAATACTAGGATTTGGTATAATTGGTTTTATAGATGATTACAAAAAATTAGTAAAAAAAGATACAAAAGGATTATCTCCCAAGCTTAAATTATTAGGTTTATCTTTAGTTACAGCAATAATCATATTATTATATTTTAAAGTATATAATTTAGGAACAGATATAATATTGCCAATTATAAATCAACCTATATCTTTATCTACAGGAGCATTTATAGTATTTACAATATTCATTCTACTTGGTACTAGTAATGCTATTAATTTAACAGATGGATTAGATGGTCTGGCTTCGGGTGTTGTAGCTATAATAATGACTTTTTTTACAATAATATCAATTAAGAATCACGATACAGAAATGATAATTTTAGGAAGTAGTACTGTTGGAACATGTCTTGCATTTTTATTATTTAATTTTCATCCCGCAAAGGTATTTATGGGAGATACAGGATCTCTTGCTTTAGGCGGTGCTATTGCAATAATAGCAATAATCATGAAGATGCCACTTTATCTTGCAATAGTAGCATTAGTTAGTATAATTGATACAATATCTGTTATTTTACAAGTTGCATATTTTAAAATAACTAAAGGTAAAAGATTATTTAAAATGGCTCCATTCCATCATCATCTAGAATTATCAGGAATGAATGAAATAGCAGTAGTATTATTATTTTGGATTATTACAGCAATTATGTGTGTAATTGCATACTTAGTATAAGAGGTAAAAAATGAAATATATAAAAGCTATTGGTAAAATTAAAAATAAAAAAGAAAATGATAATGAAAATAAATTTGATTTTGGAATGTTCATTACTTTGATAATTCTTCTATGTATTGGAATTGTAATGGTTGCATCTGCAAGTTCATATTCTGCACTTACAAATTATGAAAATAGTAACTATTTTTTAATTAGACAATTAATACTTGGTGTAATAGGTTTTATTGCAATGCTTATTATTTCTAAAATTGATTATAAAGTATATTTAAAGTGGGGCTATATAATATATGGAATATCACTTGCACTACTTATTGCAGTATTAATTCCAGGAGTTGGTCAAACTAGAAATGGTGCTACTAGATGGCTTGGATTTGGTAGTTTAGTATTTCAACCATCAGAAATAATGAAGATATCACTTGTAATAGCTATGTCTACATATTTATCTCTAAATTACAAAAAGCTAAATAACATAAAAGGATATTTGATTCCATTTTTAATGCTGGTATTAGTAATAGGTGTTATGTTTTTACAGAAACATTTAAGTGGGACTATTGTAATGGTAGTAGCTGCTGCTTCAATACTTTTTGCTAGTGGAATAAAAATAAAGGCTAAATATATAGTATTGATAGGTCTATTTATGGTAGCAGTATTGGGAGTATTTATATTTATGCCAAGTGGTGATTCCGAAAGTTCCGAACAATCTTTCAGACTTGCAAGAATAGTTTCTTTTTTAAATCCTGAAGAAGATATCAAAGGTGGAAATTGGCAAGCAGCACAAAGCTTATATGCTATAGGTTCAGGTGGAATATTTGGTAGAGGACTTGGGCAAAGCAGACAAAAATATTTATGGTTACCAGAAGCACAAAATGACTTTATATTTTCAGTTATAGGAGAGGAATTAGGATTAATAGGAACAGTTACTATTCTTTTATTATTTGCACTCTTTATATATCGTGGATATAAAATTGCAATTACAGCAAAGGATATGTATGGAGCTCTTATTGCAACTGGAATAACTAGTGCATTTGCTCTTCAAATTTTAGTAAATATTGCTGTTGTTACATGTACTGTACCAGTTACAGGTATGCCACTACCATTTTTTAGCTATGGAGGAACAGCACTTTTTATAAATTTATGTGCAATGGGAATTGTACTTAATATATCTAGACATTGTAAGAAAGGTTAATATATGAACAAGATTGGCATAGATTTAGGTGCAAGTCATATTGGAATTGGAATTACTGATGAAAAAGGGCTATTAATTAATAAAAAATATATACTATTTAGAAATAAAATAGAAAAAAATTATCTTATAGATATAATACAAAAAAATATATATGAATTATTAGATAATAAAAAAATAAATCTAAGTAATATAGAAAGTATTGGTTTAGGACTTCCAGGTGGAGTAAAAAAACATGAAGGAATATTTTATGGTTCTAAATATTATATGTTAAATATAGAGGAATTTAATATAAAGGAAGTATTAAATAGTATTTTTAAAAAGAAAATATACATTGAAAATGATTGTAATTGTGCAATGTTATGTGAAGCACAAAAAGGTGCTTTAAAAAATTGTTCAGATGGTCTTATGTTTACTCTAGGGACTGGAGTAGGGATTAGCATTATGAAGAAAATTAATAGTAAAATTACATTAGGTGACGAAATTCAAATAAAAAAAATAATTGATATTAATAATAAAACGTATATAAGAAGTTTTAAAAATCTAAGTAGGATATATGAAGATAAAATAGGAAGTACTAATATAACAAGAGGAAAAATCTTTGAAGATATTGAAGCTGGGAGCATTGTGGCTAAAAATACTTTATATAAGTATCTTGATAATATTGTAGAAGGATTAAATATTCTATCAAAACAGATACAAATATATAATATTTGTATAGGTGGTGGATTTTCTGAGTATTCTAGGTATTATATTTATTATTTAAAAGAAAAATTACCAAATTTTAATATTAATACATCTAAATATAAAAATGATTCTGCTATAATTGGTGCTACACTTTTAGGTGTTATTTAATTTGTTAGAAAGGAATTTATTATGAAAGTTATATTTGCCTGCGCTGGTACAGGAGGACATATTAATCCAGCAATAGCAATAGCTAATATTATATTACAAAGAGAACCCAATTCTAAGTTTCTTTTTGTAGGAACTAAAGATGGAATTGAAAATGAACTTGTAAAAAAATCTGGATATGATATAACTAATATAAGAACAGGGAAATTTATACGTTCTTTTACGTTTAAAAATTTTAACTCTATTATAAAAACAATAAAAGGTATGAAAGATGCAAGTAAAATAATAAAAGAATTTAAGCCTGATTTAGTAATAGGAACAGGTGGGTATATTTGTGTGCCTGTAATGCATGCAAGTAAAAAATATAAAATTCCATATATACTTCATGAAAGCAACGCTTTTCCTGGACTTTCTGTTAAATTGTATTCTAAAAATGCAGCAAGTGTAATGATAGGTTTTAAAGATGCAAAAGCAAGACTAAAAAATAGAAAAAATATTGTATATACTGGTACTCCTGCTAAGTTTACAAGAGAGGATATAAAAAATTTAGATAAGGACAAATGTAAGAAGAAATTAAAATTGGATAAAATTAATAAAAAAATAATATTAGTTACAGGTGGTAGTCAAGGTGCTAAAAAATTTAATCATGTTATATTTGATATGATAAAAGAATATTTATCTGATGATATATATATAATATTAGTTACAGGAAATAATAATTATGATGAAATTTTAGATTTAAAAAATAAAATAGAAAAAGAGAAAAATATAGATTTAGATAAATATATTAGAATAGAAAAATTTGTGTATAATATGTATGAAATGTATAGTGCAGTTGATATGTGTATAACTAGATCTGGTGCTATGACTATAACAGAACTTGAAATTGCAGGAAAACCATCTATTTTAATACCACTTCCAACAGCTGCTGAGAATCATCAGTTATACAATGCTAAAGTTTTAGAAAGTGCTCATGCTGGAATTATAATTGAACAAAAAGATTTAACACCTGAATTATTATTTAAAAAAATAAAAAATATGATTAATGAAAGAAATTTGAAAATGATGTCTGATAATGCATTAAAATTAGTAACAAATGGAGTTGAAGACAAAATATATAAATGTATAAAAGAAGCTATAAAAAACTAGGAGAATTATTATATGGATAAAAAAAATTTAAATTATGAAAGTAGGACAAGCAATAATAAGAATATTGGTATAAATAATAAAAAAAATATTAAAAAAGGCATGGAAAAAGATATTAATAATAGAAGAATATCAGATTCACCTAAAATTCCTAAAAGTGTAATTAAAGCTATTAAGGATAATGAAGGAAGAAAAATTTCTGTAAATGATTATAATTCTAATAGTCGTGCATATGTAAATAGTCATAAAAATGTAAAAAATAATTCTAATATTAAAAATCAAAAAAATATAAAAAAGAAAAAAACTACACTTTTTATTACTTTCGTTATATCAATATTAATTTGTGCTTTCATATTATTGTTCAAACTTCCATATTTTAATTTAGTAGATATTAATATAAATGGTACAGATAGATATACCAAAGAGGAAATCCTAGAAAAATCAAATATTACGTTAGGAAGTAATATATTTACTCAGGCTTTAAAATATGATAAAAAAAATATAACTACATTGCCATATATAAGTGATGTAAATATAGATATAAATTTTCCAAATAAAATAACTTTTAAAATAAAAGAAAGGACATCAAAGTATATTGCTTATGATAGCGATAATGATGCGTTTTATAGGTTAAGCGAAGATGGATATATATTAGAAAAAACTGATATAAATTCTAAAACTTCAGATGAACTTCTATTAATGGGAATACCTTTCTACGATTTTACTACTGTTGGAACAAAAATTGATGATATATATATGAATAAAATTGAAACATATAAGTTAATAGAAGCAGAGTATAAAAATAATAATTTTAATGGAGATATAACAAAGGTAAATTTTGCAAATTCCTTGACAACTATTACTATAAATGATAAACTTAATGTTGTATTTCCTAATGATACAGAACTGCAGTATAAAATGAAAATTCTAAAGAAAATATTAAATGAATTAGGAGAAGATACAGTAGGAAAAATTGATATGACTAAAACAAATCCTACTTTCTCAATTTTTTAGATTGGTATGGTGATGAATATGCAAAAATCAAATTCAAAGGTAAATAAAATAAAAAGTCATGTTGGTATAATAAATAAATTTTTAGAATTTTCTAAAAGAAATTCAGTTTTAACATATATTACTATAGGAATACCACTTTTCTTTTTAAGTATTATGCTTGCTGCGCAAATGAAAACTATTAGTATAAGTGATGAAATTGTTAAAGGAAAAAGAGAAACAGAACTTGCAGAAGAATTGTTAACTTTACAAAGAAATTATGATGATTTAAAAAAGAATTATGATGATAGTCAAAAAATTGTAAATGAGTATAAAACAAATTCTGCTACAAATGATGAATTAATTGCTTCTATGCAACGTGATATAAAATCACTAAAGGCTTTGGCAGGTACTACTGAAGTAAAGGGTGAAGGAATAATAATAACTATGAGTGATGGAGAAGCTGAAGAAGGATCTTCTAGAACAGATGCACTAGTACATGATAGTGATTTACTTACAGTAGTAAATGAATTAAAATCTGCAGGTGCAGAAGCAATAAGTATAAATGGTCAGAGAATAATATCTACATCAGCAATACGTTGCGTTGGACCTGTAATACAAGTAAATTATAAAAAAGTTGCATCACCTTTTGAAATTAAAGCTATTGGTAATTCTCAATATTTAGAAAGTGCAATGACAATAAAAAATGGTGTTATAGATTTAATAAAGGAGTATGGGGAAAATATAACTATTTCTAGAGAAAAAGAAGTAACTATTCCAAAATTTGATGGTACTATTAATCTAGAAAAATCAACTGTAATAGAATAGGAGGATATTGATTATGATAGGAGTAATTATTTTAGCTATATTTGTAAGTGTTGGTATAATTATAGGTTTAAATGTAACAGTACCATATTCATATTCTCAATATATTGCTGTTGCAATACTTGCATGTTTAGATTCTGTTTTTGGTGCATTTTCTGCTAATATAGAAAAAAAATTTAGAATGAATATTTTTTTAACTGGCTTTTTTATGAACGCTTTAGTTTCTATATTTTTAGTCTATATAGGAGTAAAATTAGATGTAGATTTATATTTAGGAGCTGTAATAGTATTTACTGGAAGACTACTTAATAATTTTACTGTTATTAGGCATGATTTTATACTCAAAATTGATAAAAATAAAGTAAAGCTAAAATTAAAAGATAAAATACACAAAAATAAATCTTCTACAAAAGAAAGTAGTAAAGAGTAATAATATATGGAATATAAAATATTCCATTTTTTAAATTTATAGCATAATAATAAGACAAGTTAAGTATACTTAATTAGGTAAATAAGTTTAAGGAGATGGTATTTAGTTTGGCTATAAAAAAACAATCATTTATAAATGGTGTTATTGTAATAATGTTTTCGCAAATATTAATAAAAGTCTTTGGATTTTTATATAGAATAATACTTACAAATTTTAAAGAATTTGCAGACGTAGGAAATAGCTATTATGGTTCAGGATTTACTGTATATACTTTTATACTTGCTATTGCAACTACAGGTATTCCGAATACTATTTCTAAACTAGTCTCTGAAAAAATGAGTCTAGGAGATAAAAGAGGAGCACATAGAATATTTAGAACTGCAATGTATCTTTTTACATTTATTGGAATAGTTTTTGCACTTGTGTTATTCTTGGGAGCTGATTTAATATCTACAAACATACTTGCTAATCCAGGTGTAAAATATACACTTATGGCGCTTTCACCAGCTATAATATTTGTTGCTATGTCCGCAGTGTTAAGAGGTTATTTTGTAGGTATGGGAAATATGATGGAATATAGTAAGGCACAAGTCATAGAACAAATTGTAAATAGCATATTTTCTGTAATTTTTGTTGTAATGTTACTTGGTTCAACTCCTGAAATAATGGCAGCTGGATCAACTCTTGCAACTACTGTAGCAGCATCAACAGCATTTTTGTATATGCTTATATATTATAATAAAAATAAAAAGGACATATGGAATGACATAAAAAAATCTAAAAAGTTTGCAATAACTCCAAGAAGAGATTTAGTAAAAAAATTAATTTCATATGCTATACCAATTTCATTAAGTAGCGTAGTAGTAGCACTATCTAGTGTTATAGATACTGCTACAGTTATGTCAGGTTTGCAAGCTAAAGGTTTAGACTTAGCAGAGGCAAATGAGCAATTTGGAATTTTATTAGGAAAAGTTGATATATTAAATTCAGTTCCATTATCAATAAATGTTGCTTTTGCAGTTGCACTAGTTCCTTTTATTTCAGCTGCAATAGCAAGAAATGATAAAAAAGCAGCTGTGGATAAAATAAACTTTTCATTGAAAATGTCATCAATTATTGCACTCCCATGTGCTGCTGGACTTTGCATACTTGCAAAACCTATTTTTAATCTATTATTTCCAAATGCACCGCTTGGCGCAAATTTACTTCAAATACAGTGTTGGATGATAGTATTTTCTGTTATTGCACAAACTTTGTATGGCTCTTTACAAGGAATAGGCAAATTATATATACCTGGAATTTGTTTAATTATAGGAGCAGTAGTAAAATATTTGATTAATTTAATTTTTGTACCAAAATTTGGTATAGTAGTACCAACTATAAGTACAGTAATATATCAATTTATAGCATGTTCATTATCATTTATTATGCTATTTAAATATTTAAAACAAAAACCTAATTTAAAAGATTTATTTTTTAAACCGATATTATCAACATTTTTTATGGCAATAGTAGTAATTTTATTAAATAAATTAACAGTATACATAAATCTGAATAATTCTATATCTACAATAGTTATAATATTAATAGCAATACTTACATATATCTGGTGTATACTCAAATTCAATACATTAACAAAAGAGCAAATTATGCAAATTCCTTATGGTAACAAGATATGTAAAATACTTGAAAAAACAGAAAAAAACAAAAAAAAGTGTTGACTTTAATAATTATTTGTAGTATATTCTTAGTGTAAAGTTACTATTTAGACTAGTTTTAAAGCTATATATATATTATATTTTTAATTTAAAATGGTCTAGTTGATAACACAATAATCTTTAAATAGGAGGGATTTAAAATGAATAAAGCTGAGTTAATAGCTAATATTGCTGATAAAAGCAAATTAACAAAAAAAGCAGCTGAAGCTGCTTTAGATGCTTTCGTTACAAGCGTTGAAGAAGCACTAAAAAAAGGTGAAAAAGTGCAATTAGTAGGATTTGGAACATATGAGGTAAGAGAAAGAGCTGCAAGAAAAGGAAGAAATCCACAAACTAAAGCTGAAATAAAAATACCAGCTTCTAAAGCACCTGTTTTCAAAGCAGGAAAAGCTTTAAAAGATTTAGTAAATAAAAAGTAAAAAACAAAAAGCCGGATAATAAAGTCTGGCTTTTTGTTTTTTTATATATAAAAAGCTTTACAAAATAAAAAAAAATGATATAATAATGGTAAATTAGCAAATATCCTAAAATAATTTATAAAGGAGTGCATTTAAATGTCTAATGAGCTTTTAGAAAATAAGTTAAATTCTGATGAGATCAGAGAATTATCAAAAGAACGGCTTTGTGCAATTTGTGGCAAAGAAATTGGAGATGAGTTAATAGTTAATTTATATGAAAAAACTATTTGCTACGCTTGTTCAAACAAAATAATGTTAGCAATTGATGAAGCAGAGTATGGCGAAAATGAGATTTATGAAAGTACTTATACTGATAATAGCTCTAACATTATTCCTAATCCTAAATTAGTGCCAAAATCATTAACAGAAGTTAAAAACTACGACACTTGTCAAATAATAAAAAAAGTTTGTAAAGAAATACGAGGTCAAGATGATCTTGTAAAAAGAGTTGTATACACAATTTTAAAAAATCAGAAATATCCAAATAGAAAGAGTAATATATTAATAGTAGGAAATTCTGGAGTAGGGAAAACACAAACTTTGGAATCTACATTAAAATTGCTTGATATTCCATATGTCATTGAAGATATAACTTCATGTACAGAAGCAGGATATATTGGAAGAGATGTAGATGAATTAGTTGGCGCTCTTTATTATAAATATAACGGTAGTGTTTCAAAAATAGAGAAAGGCGTTATTGTTATTGATGAGTTTGATAAAATTGCGCGAACCGATGGTAATGATGTTGGCAAAGATGTTTCTGGTATTGGAGTTCAAAAATCTCTACTCAAGCTTTTAGAAGGAAAAATAGCTAATGTTCAGACATCAATTTACAGCCCGCCTATTCAAGTAGATACAAGTAATATAACATTTGTACTTCTTGGAGTATTTCCTGATTTAAAAGATATTAGAAAGCAGAGATTACGTAGGACTCAAAACAATAAAATTGGTTTTATAACTCCTAAGGAACAAGAAGAAATTTATCAAAATACTAGCTATATTGCTGAAGATTTTGAAAAAGCTGGTTTTATGACTGAAATTATTGGAAGAGTAAACGTTTTTCTTGAAGCAAATGAGTTAACTCAAGAAGATTTTTATAACATATTGACTAAGTCTAAGTTATCAAGATTAAAATCAATAAGAGATGAATTTAAAGAAAGAAAAATTCGTCTAGTTATAAAAAAAGAAGCTCTAATAGAAATTGCTAAGAAGGCTTATTCATACAAGACTGGCGCAAGAGCAATTAATACTGTACTAGAGGACGTATTTAGTGATGTATTATTTAAGCTTGACGAAAACTTAAATAATAAGTATTCTTATTGTTTAATAACTGCAAATACAGTTAAAAATAATAAGAAGTATATTTTAAAATAAGTATAAATAGCTGTTAAAAGGAAGAATTAGATAAGATGAAATATTTCTTATTTAATTCTTCCTAATTATTTTAAAAACAATTTATTATTGTAAATTATTATTTAACTTATTCTTTTTTTTATTTAATTTATATGATTTTTTATTATTAGAAATATCAGAGGTACAATATGCACATTTAGTAGCTTTAATAGGAATTCTACTTAAGCAATAAGGGCATTCTTTTGTAGTAATTTCTTTTATGGCTTTATCTTTTTTATTTATTTTCTTTATAATTAATATAATAATAAATAAAGTAATTGAAATTATAAAAAAGTTAAGAACAGCATTTATAAGCTCACCATAATTAATTGTAATTGCACCAGCTGCTTTGGATGCCTCTATTGTATCTAATTTAGGGCCATAAATAGTTATAAATAAAGTAGATAAGTCTATTTTATTTGTAAGTACACTTATTAAAGGTGTAATTATAGCACTTACAATTGTGTTTACAATATTTGTAAAAGCACTACCTATTACAACACCTATTGCCATATCAATTATATTTCCTTTTATAGCAAAACTCTTGTAATCATCTATTGCTTTCTTTGTTTTTTCTTTTTGTTTGTTTATTTTTTCTTTTAAAATATCAGTATTTTTATTATTTTTCATAATATCACCAATATTATTTTATAACATTTATAGGATAAAATCAATAATCGTAAAAAATATATGAAGTATAATAGCAAATTTTTGTCAAATTAGATTAGTAACAAAAATATGTTGACATATAATATAAAAATATATAAAATAATAGTATATAAATTTAAAGAAGTGAGGAATTATATTAATGCAAAATTTAAAAGAAAATATAGATAAACTAAATAAATATTTAGATAATAAAGATTATAATGATATAGATATAATTGATTTAATAAAATATATTTCAAACAATTTCGGTACAAAATTAAAATTAAATTTAGAGAAAAAAAATAAATTAGATGAAATATTAAAATTAAAATCAAAAGTATTATTTGTATTAGTTGATGGTATGGGATATTACAAAGTAAATAGCTTAGATAATTCATCAATAATAAAGAGAAATTTAAAAATCCCTATACAAACTGTAAATCCTACTTCTACTGCATGTGTACTTAGTAGTATATGTAGTGCAAGTTATCCTGCAGAGCATGGTATATTTGGATGGTGGCATTATATAAAAACTAGAAATGTTAATTGTTGTCCCTTGTTATACATGGAGAGAAAAACTCATTTAACTTTAGATGAAAAAGGTATAGATGAAAATGAGATATTTAAATTTAAAACTATTTTTGAAAAATTTAAATGTAATGTGAATATATCTATGTCAAGAGAATATATAAATTCTAAATTTTCAAGAAAATTTATTGGAAAGAAAGCAAATACTCATGGCTTTTATTCAATAAAAGAGGCTTTTACCTCTATTTCAAAAAGAATAAATGAAAGTAATAAAAATTTTAATTATATATATATAGATGGATTAGATCTTGCTTCACATCAGTATGGAATTGAAAGTAAAGAGGTAAAAGATATATTATCAGAAATTGAAAATGGCATAAAGTATATAACGGAAAATAATTCAGATACTACTGTTATAGTTACTGCAGATCATGGACAGGTTAATATGGTAAGTATGTTATATCTAAATCAAAAAAATGATTATACTAAATATTTTTATGCACTTCCAAGTATTGATACTAGAATGATAAGCTTTTTTGTAAAAGATGAATATAAAAATGAATTTGAAAACAAATTTAGTAGTGAATTTAAAGATGATGTCATATTATTAAAAACTGAAGAAGTAGAAAAATATAATATTTTTGGAAAGGTAAACTTAAGTGAATTTGCAAGAAATTCTTTAGGTGAGTATATTGCAATTGTTGTAAATAATAAGTTTATGGTATGTGATAGTGTAAATTTAGAAGATAAATTAAATACAAAAGGAAATCATTCTGGTCTTACAAAAGAAGAAACTACAATACCACTTATTGTTATTTAAGGAGGAATTTAATAAATGTTAGATAATGATAAAATATTAAAAAATGTAAAATATAATATGGCTTTTGCAGGACTTAATTTAGATGAAAGTGAAATATTGTTAATTAATCAGTTTTTAAACAATAATCTAACAGAACAAGAAGGAATAGAAAAGATAAAATCTGAGATTTTAGATATTAATAATTAAGAGAGGTAAAATATGTATGATGTAATTAATTCTAGATATACATATAAAGGGACTGATATAATAAAAAATAAATTAGGCATAAAAGATGCAAAAAAACTTAAACAATATGAAAAGAAAATGGTAGCTTTTAAGCTATCAACAATAAATTTTGTAAAATTACCTAAGAGATTCAATGAAAAAAGATTAAAATTTATTCATGAATATTTATTTAAAGATATTTATGATTTTGCGGGCAAGTATAGAATTGAAAATATAATAAAAGAGAATTTTAGATTTTCTGAATATGAATATATAGATGAGAACTTAAATAAAATAATGAAAGAAATAAATATAAAATCTTTAAAGAAATTATCACTAGATGAATTTTGTATTAAAATATCATACTTTATGACTGAACTTAATGTTATTCATCCATTTAGAGAAGGAAATGGTAGAACAATACGAGAATTTATAAGAGAGTTAATAAATGAATGTGGATATGATATAGATTTTTCAAAAATTGACTATAAAGAAATATTACAAACAAGTAAGAAAGCAATTTTGGATGATAAGTTTCAAATTGATTTATTAAAGCGTAGTATTATTAAAATATAAATATAATAAAAATAAATATAAACACAATAAAAATCGAAATACTAAATATTTCGATTTTTATTTAATTATAAGTAACTTGTTTTATTGTATGTTATTTTGTATTAATTTTGCATGAAGTACAGCTCTGCCATTTCCAATATTTGTACATGTAGAAAGTGTAAGTATATAATCAGAAGCAGATACATCAACATTGTAATTATAATTACTTCTATTTTTTATAGTATTTAAAAATTCTTCATAAGCTTTATCTGAAGAAAAATGAGTCTGTATATAATATGCTTCTGCATTTATAGTGTATGTTGAGAAGACTTCCCATATCATAGTTTTATTAGGTGTAGAAAAATTGATATATCTATTATTTTCTTCATTTTGCCAATTTTTCTTTAATGTATTTGTAAGGGTACCAAACATACTATTATTTTGTCTATTATGTCCATATATAACAGTATTTTTATCTAAAATTTCATTTTTTAAATTTTTATTAGTATAGTCTGCAAATATCCATCCAGCTTTGTTATACGATTTATCAAAAGAGTGTGAAATATAAAAATCATTATCAGTTGTTTGTACTACAGGATAGTTTATATCTGTACCTAGCACTCTTATCCATCCTATTGTATCAGGATTTGCACTTTTTAATTTGTCAAAATCAACACTTAATACTCCAGTTTGAACATTATTATCTAATATAACTGGTCTTTCTGAAATATTTGCATTTGAATAAATATTATCTAAGGTTTTACTAGTACTTTTGTTATCTAAATACCACAATATTATATAATATAAAGAAAATATAATAACAATTATGGATATTATATTTATTATTATAAGTAAAATTGGCTTTTTTTGATTAGATCTTTTCCTTCTATTTCTTTTTCTATTTCTATTAATATTTTCATCATTATAATTATTCAATTTAATACCTTCTTTCAAAATTATTATACTATATAATTTTTATTTATTCAATAAAAGATTAAGCATAATTAATATTTCTTTAAATAGTATTTGCAGTATATAAAAAATTAAATTAATTTATAACTTAAATAATAAAAACTCCTTAAAAATAAATTTAAGAAGTTTAAAAATTAAGTTAATTTTTATCACATTCAATTAAACTATAATGTAATTTTTTCATAAAATCTGTAGATACATTACTATCTACTATAATATTAATTGAAAGTTCACTAAAAGTTATCATATATATGTTTATATTTTCTTTTTTTGCTATTTCAAATATTGTATTTATAGCAAATTTATTTGACATTATCATATTACCAATTATTGATATTTTTGATATATCATCTTTCTTTGTTATAAATTTTATTTTATGATTTTCGAAATTTTCTTTTTCAATTTTTATTTTAGCCGAATTTTGTGTGTTATTTTTATTTTTTTCATCTTTTTCATCTGTTACAATGCTACCTCTTGTTTTATTAAATGAATTTTTTACAAATATTGGAATACTATGAGTTTTTCCCATATTAACTGAACGATTATGTAATACTTTTGCACCAGCAGATGCTGCTTCTAACATTTCATCATATGAAACTTTTTTTAATAACTTAGCTTTGGGTATAATTTTTGGATCTGCTGAAAAAATACCATCTATGTCGCTATATATTTCACATCTTTTTGCATTAAGTGCAGAGGCTATTGCAACTGCGCTAAGATCACTTCCACCGCGACCTAGTGTAGTAATATGTCCGAAATCTATCTACAGCTTGAAATCCTGCTACTACTACTATATTTCCACTGTTTAGATAATTTATTATATTATTAGTATATATAGATTTTATAGTAGCATTTCCAAAATTTGAATCAGTTATAATTCCAGCTTGTTCTCCTGTAAGTCCAATAGCTTTATATCCTTTATCAATTAACATCATAGAAAGTAAAGCTACTGTTTGTAATTCGCCTGTAGAGAGTAATAAATCAAGTGACCTGTTATCCTTAGTTTTAGAGTATTCATTTGCTTTTTTTAATAATTCATCAGTAGTTTTACCTTGTGCTGATACTATAACTACCAAATTTTGATTTTTGTTTACACATGATATTATTTTATTACATATTAATTCTAATTTTTGTTTTGACTCTACAGATGTTCCACCATATTTTTGTACGATAATATTCATATATATTCACCATCCTAAGATATTTTATGAGATATTAATATATGTTGTGAAATATCTTTAAAATAATTTAGTAATTGTATTTTATATAAAAATACTTATATAAAAAATAAAAAGTTATTAAAGATTGAAAAAAAATAAAAATATGGTATAATGTTTATAGTATTTTTAAGGAGGAAAGATGTTTTTTTCAAAATTAAAAGAAAATTTGCAAAAAACTAAAGAAAATATTAATATAAAAATAAGTAATATATTTGCAAATAAAAAAGATATAGATGAAATAATTGATGAAATAGAAGAAACTTTAATATTATCAGATGTTGGAACTAAAACTAGTTGTGAAATTTGTAATAATGTTAGAATAAAATTAAAAAATCAAGTAGATAAAAGTGAAAATGCTATAAAATTTTTATTAAAAGAAGAAATGGAAAATATTTTAAATAGTTCAATTAATGAAAATGATGATATAGAAAATTATAATCAAAAACAAGTAATACTTATTGTAGGAGTAAATGGAGTAGGAAAAACTACATCTATTGCTAAGCTTACTAATTTATTAAAAAATAATAGAAAAAAGGTATTATTAGTTGCAGCTGATACATTTAGAGCAGGAGCAGTTGAACAGTTAGATGTATGGGCTAAAAAAATTAATGTTGACATATGTATTGGAGATGAAAATCAAGAACCAGCATCTGTTATATATGATGCAATAAAGAAATTTAAAAATTCTGATTATGATACTTTAATATGTGATACAGCTGGTAGACTGCATAACAAAAAGAATTTAATGGATGAACTACAAAAGATGAATAGAGTTATAGATAAAAATTTACAAGATGTAAATAAAAAAGTAATAATGGTACTTGATGCTACAACTGGTCAAAATGGAGTACTACAAGCAAAAAGTTTTTTTGAAAAAACTAATGTAAGTGGAATAATACTTACTAAGCTTGATTCAACTGCAAAAGGTGGAGTAGTATTTAGTATTGTAAATGAACTTAATATACCTATATTGTATATTGGAACTGGTGAAAGAATAGAAGATATTGAAAAATTTAATTCTAAAGATTTTGTTGAATCAATTATATAACATATTGCGCATATACTGTTATATATGATTATATAAGGAGTTGAAACAAAAATGAATAAATATAAATATATAGAAAATATAATAGATATTTCAAAAATTAGATATAATGAGCCAATGAAAAAACATACAACTATGAAAGTAGGGGGAAATTGTGATATTATGATTTTTCCTGAGACTATAGAAGATATAAGGAATATTATTGATTTTGTAAATAAGAATAAAATTAAATATTATATTATAGGAAATGGTAGTAATATTATAGTACCCGATGAAGGTATAAGTGCTTTAGTTATTAAGATTGCTTCAAAATTTAGTGATGTAAAAATAGAAGGAAATAAAATAGAAGTATTATCTGGATGTAGTATGCCTAAAGTATCTCAGATTGCAAAAGAAAATTCACTTAAAGGGTTTGAATTTGCATGTGGAATTCCAGGAACAATAGGCGGCGGAATTAGGATGAATGCAGGGGCATATGGTGGTGAAATATCTAATATATTAGAAGACGTTACTTATATTGATGAAAATGGAAAAATTAAAATAATAAATAAAGAAGAATGCAAATTTTCATATAGACATAGTATTTTTTGTGATAATAAAAAATTAATTATTATAAGTGCAACTTTTAATTTAGAAAATGGATTAAAAGATGAAATTGAAGAAATAATGAATACAAATATGAAACTAAGAAGAGAAAAACAGCCACTTGAGTTTCCAAATTCTGGTAGTGTATTTAGAAGACCTGAGGGATATTTTGTTGGAAAACTAATAAGTGATGCTGGATTAAGAGGATATACAATAGGTGGTGCTCAAGTATCACAAAAGCATACTGGATTTATAATTAATAAAGATAAAGCTACATGTAGTGATGTTGTAAATCTTATACATTATATTCAAGAGGTTGTGTATAATAAATTTAATGTTAAACTTCAAACAGAAGTTGAAATTTTAGGGGGAAATATTTAAAATGAGAGAAATTTTAGAATGGCTAAAGCCTGGCGCAAGGGTAAAGAGATATATTTTTTTACAAATTTTATCAATTAGTGTGTTTATATACTGTATTATATCTTTGCAAAAAATATATGACTTAAATAAGATAACTTTAATTGCATACATATTATTGATAACTCTTTCAGCTTTTGGTGTTATTTTTTCATTTATATTTGCACAAAAAAATATATTATATATCTCACTAAAAAATTTAAGCAAAAAAAATAAGAGCATAAAATTAAGAAAATTATTATATACAGATCCAAAATTGAAAAAAGGAGCAAAAATTGTTGTAATAGGCGGAGGTAGTGGATTACCTAATTTATTAAAAGGACTTAAAGATTATACTAGTAATATAACCGCAATAGTAAATGTATCAGATGATGACTTAAGTTTATCTTCTGTAATGACTGGAGTTGAAAAATTAACTCCAGGTGATATTAGAAAATGCATATCCGCTCTTTCAATTGAAGAAACTGATTTGGACAAGCTACTAAAATATAAAGAGGATGAAAATAATCCAAATGCTATATCTGTTGGAAATTCCATAATATCTTCTCTTATAAAAATAACTGGAAGTTTTGCAGAAGCTGTAAAAAAAGCCTCTGATATATTTGATATAAAGGGAAATATCTATCCAGTAACAACAGATAATTTAATACTTTGTGCAGGACTTGAAAATGGAGAAGTAGTTGTAGGAAAATCTAATATAGCAGAAAGAGTAAAGGAAATGAAACTTCCTATAAAACAAATATTTTTAAAAGAAGGAAGTATTTCACCATTACCAGAAGTAATAGATGCTATCAAAAATGCAAATGTTATTGTTATAGGTCCAGGTGAGCTATATACTTCAGTTGCTCCTAATTTCTTGATACCTGATATAGCAAAAGCAGTTATAAAAAGTAAAGCTAAAAAAGTATATATTTCAAATATAATGAATCAGCCTGGACAAAGTGATGGATTTACTTTAGCAAGGTACATAAATGAAATTGAAAGATATATAGGTAAACATGTTTTAGATTATGCAATAGTAAATAATGGAAAAATAACAGATGAATTAATAAAGGACTTTAATCAAGAAGATTCATCACCAGTTAAAATAGATCTTCAAAATATACAAAATAGAGCAATTTGTGTTATAAAAGAAGATTTAACATTAGCTTCATCTGGTTTAATAATACATGATTCAAAAAGACTTGCTGAGATAATTATACGTCTTACTAAATCTAGAAGAATAGGAGATTTGAATATAGTTAAAATAAAGAAGAAACATATGTTAAAAGAGAAAAAATTAATATTCTTAAATAAACTAAAAGGAAAATCTAAGAATAAAAAGAAAGTAGATACTAATTCAAATAAAACAAAAGATAAAAAAATTAATAATAAGAAAAAAGATAAAATAAATAAAAAAACAGAACAAACTCTAAAAAAAATAAAAAGTAAAATTTTGAAAGGATAATAATAATGTATAATTACAAAAGAGAAATAAATAATATAAAAGACTATATAAATAAAGAATATGTATTATCAAATAATAATGATTTATGCTTGTCTTTATCTTCAGTACTTGCAAATAATAAACCTTATCATGGATTATATATAAAAAATGGTAAGGTGTTAATTTCTAATTTTATCGAAAATATAGAAGTAAAAAATGTGGAATATAAAATATCTGATTATATTCCTTCTAGGTATAATAAAATTACAGATGAGTTTATAAATTTAATTGATTTAGACAATAATCTATTTAGTTATAAAGTAAATAAATTATCATTTTCTAAAAAAATTATATTTGAAGATAAAAGCGATAAATTGTGTATAGAGTATGATATAACTAATGACTTTGATAGCACAGCACATTTTATAATAAAACCAGTTATTACATATAGAGATATATTTACTACTAAGAACGCTAGTATGTTAAAATTCAACCAAAGAAAACTAAAAGATGGTGTTTTAGTTAATTTAAGTATAGTGGATCAAACTGATTTAGTAATGAAGTCTAATGAATTTAGTTGGACAAAGTGTGTAGAATATATAAATGATATAGAAACTGTATATTCATCTAATAAAGAAGATAGTAAAAAGTATGTTGAAGATTTAGCTACACTTGGTGAATTTGATATTGCTATTAAGCCTAAAAAATCACAAAAAGCGTATATATATATATCTACTAATAATTTTAATATTGATGAAATGTCTTTTGATAAAATATATGAAAAAAATAAAAAGTTAGAGGAAATGCAAATATCAGATATTGAAAATGAATTTGTTGAACTTAAAGATATGGTAATTGGCATGAATAAAATTGACTTTAAAAGTAAATTAATTACTACGTTACCATATAATATAAATAATATATTAGACTTAGAAGAAAATGAAATTGATAAATCTAACATAACTAATATTACTATTAAAAATTTAACAGATATAGTAAAGTCAATTGATGGACAGTACTTAACTTTTAATAAAGTAAAAGAAGCAATACTTAAATTAATTCAAGTAAGAAGATATATAAAAGAAATTGATATGATAGAAGATAAATCATTTGATTTCTTACATGATTTTGTATTACTTAAACTTTGGTATATTGAAAGTGTAAATAAGATTTTACAAAAAGAAGAAGTAATAGATTTATTTTTTGATTTTACTAAAGAAATGATATACTTTGTATTTAATAATCTTGAAAAGGATAAATTGTATAATGATATAGAAGTTATTAGTACTATGTATAATGCAATAAAGATATATGAAGATATGATTTCAAAAAAAGAAATTGAAGATGTAGAAATATCTAATGAAAAAGAAAAAATAAAAGATATTATTGAAAATAAATTTTGGTGTGAAGAAAAGAGAGTATTAAGGAAAAATTTAAACGAAGAAGATGTATATGCAAATGTTGAAATGTTATATACTCTTAGCTTGTCTTATCCTTGTATAAGTGATAATAATATTCAAATAAAACTATTAGATACAATTTTTAAAGAACTATATACTCCATATGGTTTAAGACGATTTTCTAAAAATTCTAGTAAAAATGATGGAATTATATATCCAAGATATATGGCACATTTTGTAAGAGCTAATTTGAGGCAAAATGGTGTAACAAGAGCTTCACAAAAAATAGCATATAATCTTGTAAAAGAATTAATAGCTGATATAAATAAATATGTAGCTTATGGTACAAAAAAAATATATAGTGAAAAAGGATTTAATATAGATAGTTTATCATATGATTTACTTACAAATTCAGAAATGATTAGATTATATGATATGTTAACATAATTTAGGTGGTTATAATGGTAGTTTTAGGAATAGATCCTGGATTTGGAAGAGTAGGATATGGAGTAATATCATATGTTAAAAATAAATATAAAGCAATCGAATATGGATGTATAAGTACAGAACCTAATACTCCGATTTCAAAAAGATTACACAAAATAGAGCTAGATTTAAGACAAATTATATCTAAATATAAAATTGATGCAGCATCAATAGAAGATTTATTTTTTAATAATAATTCAAAAACAGCTATAAAAGTAGCAGAGGCAAGAGGAGTAATATTAAATACATTAGAAGATCTAAATATTCCAATTTTTGAATATACACCACTTCAAGCAAAACTTGCAATAGTGGGTTATGGTAGAGCTGAAAAAATACAAGTAAAAAATATGGTAAAAGAATTTTTAAATTTAGATAAAATGCCAAAGTTAGATGATACGACTGATGCTTTAGCCATTGCAATATGTCATACTAATAGTTATAGAATAAATAGTCTAATAGAAAAATAAAAATAAAGAAATGTATCACACAAAAAAGTATGATACATTTTTTTATTAAATTAGGAAAAAATCATCTTCGTATTCATAAGAGTCAGAATAATTTATACTGAATCTATGAATTTGGTACGGCATAGAATCTTCTAAACTTGAAAGGACAATATAAAAGCCAAATCTATTTAAATAGCGGGTTAAGTTATATATGATGCTATCCATTTCATTTTCTATCTGAATTATAATTTTCTTTAAATTAATTCTTTTAGGTGGCCTAAGGTACTCAAATTCTGCTCTGTATACCTCTTCAAGTAAACGTTTTGCTTCATATGGCAAAATATTGGAAGAATTCGCAAGAATATCAACATAGCTATTAGGCATTAAAAGAAAAAGTAACATTAACTTTCCTTCAGTTCTTTCAATTAATTCTAAAGCACTGTAGGTTGAGTTTTCATTGATTTCTTCCAAAATCCGATCTACAAAAAGTTTGTAATACTCATTAAAAATCTCTTTAGGATATTCGCATAAATATGGAATAATTTCATCTTTATCAGCTCTTAATATATAACTGATATAATCTAATTTTTGTTGTAGTTTAATCTTATTAGTCATTGTAATACCTCCAATAAATTTTATATAATATCAAGTTATAAAAGTGACCAACTTAAATAAAAAACATTGCCCTCCTTTCTTAATTTGCCAGGAATAAGAATAATTATATTAGTATTATATCACTTTCTTATGTAAAGTCAACTCTTTTAAAAATATTTCTACATAATTATACAACATTAATTAAAAAAAGAAATATGAAAATGTAGAAAAGTTATTCACATTTTCATATTCCTTTAGACTAAATTAGATACTCCTTACCATATGTCATAATAAAACGTATATAATTTATTTACCATTTCATTTATGATAAATTCCGTGGGGTCTTCTAAGACTATCAATGCGATAGGAGTGTAGTGTCTTAACCACCATAGTGTGTCATCTACTCCCATCAAATAGATTAATGAGTATAGATTTTCTTTTATGTTTTTAATATCAATATACTCCAATCTTTCTTTAATATTATATTTCTCTCCTGCACTTGCCGCTGCTTTGAAAACTTCTTCAAGCATAAGCTTTGCCTCAGCATCGCTAAGCTCAGCTACTGTGAATTCTTCAAAAATACTATCAGTATCTAATTTATTTACTATTGATATTATTATTTGAATTTCACTTTTAGAAAGTTTTTTAAACGTCTCTTTTGAATATGGGCTTACCATTGTTTTAAGAAGGTAATCCCTTTCGCATTGTGATAATTTATAATTTTCCATTGTGATACCCCCATTTTATTAAAAATTTGCTTACCTAAATTTATCACAAGTTGCCCTCCTTCCTTAAATTATATAGGAATAAAAAATAATTATATTAATATTATATCACTTTTTTATGTAAAATCAACTACTTTAGAAATATTTCTACATAAATATACAAAAAACTGTTACAGTTCAGTAAGAAATTAAAAATAATTCTAAAAAGCTGTAATATTTATGTAACGAAAATTTAATGTAAAAAA
>CANQRY010000017.1 GCA_947626335.1 uncultured Clostridia bacterium
GAAAAATAGCCACTTCAAGAGATAATACTTAATAACAAAAAATGTTAAAAGTTAGATGAAAGATAAGACTTTGACTCATGCATGCGCTAGTTCGAATCTAGCCAGCCCAACCAACCAAAATTTCACTGTAAATAGCTTGTACCAAAGGGTACAGGCTATTTTATTGCTTTTAACCAATAATATTGGTTTAATGTGTAAAAATTCACTTATTAATAAAAATAAAGAAAAAATAATTGACTTTACAAAACAATTGTTTTATAATAATATCTGAATAATTAAAATAATATATTGAAAAATGGAGATGATATTATTGAAAGAATTAGATAACAATAACAAATCATTTGAAGATATTAAACATGTTGATGAAAATGGTGTTGAATTTTGGTATGCTAGAGAATTACAAAATGTTTTAAATTATAAAGAATGGAGAAAATTTGATGGTGTAATAGAAAAAGCAAAAATAGCTTGTGAGAATAGCAATGTCAATGCTTTAGACCATTTTGTCGAAGCCGACAAAATGGTTCAAATAGGTTCTGGAGCAAAAAGAAAACAAATAGATTATAAATTGTCTCGTTATGCTTGTTATTTAATAGCACAAAATGGAGATAGTAGAAAAAAGGTGATTGCTTTAGCTCAAACATATTTTGCAGTACAAACTAGAAAGCAAGAAATTAGCGAAAAAGAATATACTTCATTAACAGAAGATGAAAAGAGATTTTACCAAAGAAACTTAACGAAGAAAGGCAATTATTCACTTAATCAAACAGCTAAAAATGCAGGAGTTAAAAATTTTGATAAATTTCATAATTATGGATATAAAGGTTTATATAATGGAGAAACAGCTGATGATATTGCAAAAAGGAAAGGATTAAGATACAGAGAAGATATTTTAGATAATATGGGAAGCGATGAATTAATTGCAAATTTATTTAGAATTTCTCAAACAGAACAAAAATTAAAGAAAGATAACATACAAAGTGAAAAAGAAGCTAATAAAACTCATTATAATATTGGAAGAATAGTTAGAAAAGCAATTAAACAAGCAGGGCGGCACCATGCCAGAGGATTTACCTACTCCACAAAAAAGTTTAAAACAATTAGAAAAAGAAAATAAAAAAACTTTAAAACAAAAATGAAATCTAAATATAACTATTTTATTTTTCTAAAAATCCTATAAATAAAAAGAGGGGCACCATCATTTAATAAAACATTTAAAATAATGTCATTCATAAAACAAAAAGCTTGCAAAAATAATATATTTTTTTACTCTGAAATCCATTGACGAATATTTAACTCCATAGTAAAATAAAAATATCTAATAAAACTGTTTCTATCATAACACCACTTCTATTCTTGTAACATATAGTTACGGAACAGAAGTGGTAAACCACCAAAATATAAAGCCTAGAATAGTTATATCAACTATCCTAGGCTTTTATTTTCTTAGAATTTGAAAAGAGTTAGCAAAACTCCAACAATTCCACCTGCTATTAAAGCTGATATGCAAACTGTTAATATTGCAAGGCCACGAAAAATTACATATTTAACTTCATTTTCTTGCTCCTTTGCTTCTAATGCTAAAGACATAAATAATTTCCGAAGATAAAATATTGCAACTTCACAAGCATATAACAATATTGCTACCAATAGCAGTCCAATTACTCTTTGAATTTTCATATTTTTTCTCCTTTCAGTTGCCGAAAAACATTTGTGTAAAACATAAAAATTCCTCCTTAAAATAATTATTTTATAATAAGCCTTATACTAACTTGAAAAACAGGATTAAAAAGAACTAATAAAAGTATTATATCACCTTGATTGCTACTTATCAATATTTTGCTTAAATTATTTTAATTAAACAATTTTAACCAAAATCAAATAAAAACTTGATTTTTTAAATAAAATAATATATTATAACTATAAATAAAAAAATAGGCAAAACGAAGGAGAAATGGTTATGATAGTAGATAAACAAGGAAACATGTTCGAAGATAGAAGAAAAAAAGACAGAAGAAATCCAAACAATGTTAAAGACGAAAATGATAAATTAGAAAGAAGAAAAGAAGAAAGAAGGAAAGAGTCTAACAAAATACCAAAACCAGGACTTAAAACAAAAAAATAATTTAAAATTTAAAATTACCCCATTTAGCATGCATAGAAAAAATCTATGTATTACTAAGTGGGGTTTTAATTATTTATGCTTTTTTGTTAGTAAGCTACTAACAGCAACCACCTCTACCGTTGCCACCGCAACAGCAAGCTATTAAAATTATTAAAACAATAATCCAAATGCAGTCATCACCACAACCAAAACCGCATCCGCAACCTCTATTTTCTGGCATAAATTTTCCCTCCTTTCTTTAATTTAAGTACAAACTCTAACTAATAAACTTTAAATTAGTTATTACATCCACAACCATTGTTGTTACCACCACAGCAGAATAGTAACAAGAAAAGGATGATAAACCATAAAAGTTCTCCGTTATTGCAAGAGCAACATCCCATTTTTCATACCTCCTATGAATATATTTTTGGTTCTTTTGTATGGTATATAGTATTCTTAAAACAAAGAAAGTGTTACAAAAGCAAAAGTTATAAAAAAAATAAAAAAACTATACAAAAAACAAAAAAAGAATGATATAATTTGAACAAAGAAAAATAAAAGGCTATTTACACATAAGAGAGGAATGTGAAGAAAAATGGGAAACATTGTATTATTAGATGACAATACAATAAATAAAATTGCAGCAGGAGAAGTTATAGAAAGACCAGCATCAGTTGTAAAAGAGTTAATGGAAAACTCAATTGATGCAGGAGCAACCACAATTAAAGTAGAAATAAAAAATGGTGGAATTTCATATATACGAATTACAGATAACGGTAAAGGCATAGAGCCAGATGATATGGAAATTGCTTTTGAAAGACATGCAACTTCTAAAATTAGAAAAGCAGAAGACCTAGAAAAAGTTACTTCTATGGGGTTTAGAGGTGAGGCACTAGCTAGTATCGCAGCAATTAGTAAAGTAGAAATGATTTCTAAAACACAAGAAAATGAAATAGGCTACAAAATACAAGTACAGGGCGGAAAAGTTATAAATAAAGAAGAAGCAGGTACGCCAAAAGGAACTAGCATTACAATAGAAGATTTATTTTTTAATACTCCAGTTAGGTACAAGTTCTTAAAAAAAGACTTTACAGAGGCAGGCTATATAGAAGATACAGTTACAAGAATTGCACTTGTTCATCCAGAAATTGCAATTCAGCTTATAAATAGCGGAAAAACTATAATTCAAACACCAGGAAATAATGACTCTAAAGCTGTAATTTACAGTGTTTATGGAAAAGATATTGCAGAAAACATTTTAGATGTAAATTATGAATATGAAGATATAAAAATAACAGGTGTTGTAGGAAAGCCAGTAATTTCACGTTCAAATCGTTCTAATCAAATATTTTTTGTAAATAAAAGATATATAAAAGATAAAACCTTAACTAGCGCAGCAGAACAAGGCTTTAAAGGCCTAGTTACAATAGGAAAATATGGTTTTTTAGTATTAAATGTTGAGCTAAATCCTATGAAGGTAGACGTAAACGTTCATCCTGCAAAACTAGAAGTTAGGTTTGAAGACGAAAACAAAGTATTTAAAGCAGTATATCATGCAATTAAAGACACCTTATTAAAAGGAGACTTAATAGCAGATAAAGAAAATTTAAACGAATTACAAGAAAACACCATAAATTCTTCAAACAAAACAGTTGCAGCAAATGCAGAGCCAGTATATTCTGCAGATATCAAAAAAGAAGAAAAACGTTTTGGCGGTTTATTTAGCAGATTTTCAAAAGAAAAGAATGAAAACAAACCAGAAATAAACGAGGAAGAAGATAAATCAAATTTAATAGCACAAATATATACTAATAAATATGAAAATAACGAAAACATGGTTTCAGAACCTAAAAGTACATATGGCTATGAACTTCCAGTAGAAGGCGGAGTAGTAAACAAAATTCAAGAACAGCCAAAAACATTTGATGAAATGTATACTAAAACTTTTGGAGCAATGACAAAAGACGAAAGAAAAGCAGTAGAAGAAGAAAAGAAAAATGAAGAAAAAATTATGCTTAAGCCAGAAGAAATGAAATCTGTAGAAAACATTTCAATTTTTCCAAAGGAAACAGAGCCACAAAATCAGCCATACAAATTTATAGGTATTGCTTTTTCTACATACATAATATTAGAACTAGGACAAGAATTATACATCTTAGATCAACATGCTGCACATGAAAGAATTTTATACGAAAAAATAAAGAAAAATTATTATAGCAACGAAGAAAAGGATTCACAGCTAATGCTACTTCCGGATGTAATTGAACTATCACATAAAGAAATGGACATAGCAAAAGAAAACATGGAAATGTTTAGAAAAGCAGGCTTTACTTTAGAAGAGTTTGGCGAAAACACTATAAAATTAAGTGGAGTTCCTAATGTTTGTATAGACTTAGATACAAAAGAACTATTTTTAGAAACTCTAGACGAAATAAACACAGTAGCAAGAACAGCAAAGCAAGAAAAAGAAGAAAAATTTATTGCAACAGTTGCATGCAAAGCAGCAGTAAAAGCTAATATGGCACTTACAAAAGAAGAAGTGGATGAACTTATGAAGCAGTTATTAGTGCTTCCAAATCCATTTACTTGCCCACATGGAAGACCAACAGCTATAAAAATGACAAAAACAGATATAGAGAAAAAATTTGCAAGAAGATAAATAGTTTTAAGCTAAAGCATAAAAAATTTAGTATAAAAGGAGTAAAAAATGATTTTATTTATCTATTTATGTATTTTAATATTAAATATAGTAGCAATTTTAATTACATATAAATCACTTCGGAGCAAACATAAATAAAAAAGAAAAAACTATTTTTGTTATTGTTGGTATTGCTATAATGTATGTACTTGTAACAATAATATATTGGTTAAGTTCAAAAAACATAAACTTAGGAAATGGGGCAGATACAGCAAAAAACTTAATAACATTTGCATTTGTGCCTGTAAATAGTATTTTAGTTTTACCATTTTTAGCAAATTCATATAGATGTTTTAAAGATGGAATAATACAAGTACAGAACTTTAAAAAAAGAGTAATATTACTAACTTGTATACTATTTATTGCATTAATAATAGAATATTTTTATTTTGGAAATATACAAGAAGGAATTTTAAACAGTTTGCAAGCACTTCAAACAAAAAAATAATATAAATTGTACAAGGAGATTTTATGCAAAACAAACCAAAAGTAATAGTAATATGTGGACCAACTGCATCTGGCAAAACGGGCTTATCTATTGAGCTTGCAAAAAAAATAAAGGGTGAAATTGTCTCATGCGATTCTATGCAAATTTATAAAGATATGAACATAGGAACAGCAAAACCAACTAAAGAAGAAATGCAAGGCATTCCGCATTATATGTTAGACTTTGTAAGCCCAGACCAAAGGTACAGCGTAGCAGATTTTCAAAAAGGGGCATTAGAGTCTATTGAAAAAATATTAAAAAAAGGCAAAGTTCCAATTGTAGTTGGTGGAACAGGGCTATATGTAAATAGTTTAGTACAAAATATAAATTATAGCTCAGTACCAGTAGACATAGAATACAGAAATTTACTAGAAAAAAGAATAGAAAAAGAGGGAATAAATACCCTTTATGAAGAAGCAAAGAAAATAGATAAAAAAGCAATGGGAATAATTAGCCAAAACGATAAAAAAAGAATTATGCGAGTTTTAGAAATATATCATCAAACAGGAAAAACAAAAACAATGTTAGAAGAAAATTCTCATATAAATCCGCCACCATATAATTATATAATATTTGCAATAGATATGGAAAGAGAAAAATTATATGAGAGAATAAATAAAAGAGTAGATATTATGCTAGAGCAAGGCTTAATAAAAGAAGTACAAAACATATTAAAAAAATATAAAAAATTTCCAACAGCAATGCAAGGACTTGGTTATAAAGAAGTAGTAAGTTATTTAAATGGAGAATTTTCAAAAGAACAAATGATAGAAACATTAAAAATGGAAACTCGAAGATATGCTAAAAGACAGCTTACATGGCTTAGAAAAGATAAATCAATAAAATGGATAAATGGTTTAGCACCAATCGAAGAAAATATACAAAGTATTTTGGAGGAATACAGTGAAGAAAAATAAAGTAGTAAAAAAACAAAAGGCATTAAAACACTCAAAAAATAGCAAAATTTCCATAGTAATACTTGCAATACTTGTTTTATTAATTAGTATTGCAATTTTTGCTGTAATTAAATTTATTCAAAATCCAACAGATACTTTTAGTGTAGAACAAGGAAAAATTTATCAGGAAGAAAGAGGAGTAGGGTATATTATTCGTGAAGAAACTGTGGTAAAAGGTTCTAATTATAAAAACGGAATGGAAAAAAGCAAAGCAGAAGGCGAAAGAGTTGCAAAAGGAGATACCATACTTCGCTATTATTCAAATGGAGAAGAGAGTTTAGTAAAAAAAATAGCAGAGCTAGATAAAAAAATAGAAGAAGCCATGGCAAACGAACAGCAGGCTCCTTCAAGTGACATTAGCTCATTAGAAAAGCAAATTACAGATCAAATAGAATCTTTATATAAAGTAAATGAAATGCAAACAATTGTAAAAGTAAAAAAAGAAATCGCAAATAATATTACAAAAAAGGCTAAAATCGCAGGAGAGTATAGCCCAGCAGGTTCATACTTAAAAAAGCTTATAGATGAAAGAAAAAATTATGAAAATCAGTTAAATAGTGGCTCTGAGAACCTAACAGCTCCAATTAGTGGCATGGTTTCATATAAAATAGATGGCTATGAGGAAACATTATCACCAAATGATTTTAGCAAATTAAGCTCAAACTTTTTAGACGGCTTAAACATAAATGTAGGTCAAGTTATAGCAGAAAGCACTGAAGCTGCAAAAATTATAAATAATTTTCAATGCTATATTGCATGTACATTAAAATCAGAACAAGCAAAAAATGCAAAAGTTGGAGATAAGGTATTACTTAGACTTCCAGACGATGCAGAAGTATCTTCTGAAATATCATATATTTCAGAAGAAGAAAATGAAGTTTTACTTGTTTTTAGAGTAGATACAGAAGTGCAAAACCTAACAAACTATAGAAAAATATCATTTGATATAATTTGGTGGAGCTATAGCGGTAAAAAAGTTCCAAATGAAGCAATAGCCTATGAACAAAAAGGTAACAATCAAGTGGCATACATAGTTAGACTAAGAGTAGGGTATGAAAATAAAATATTAGTAAAAGTATTAAGACAAAATGATAAATATTCTATTATAGAAAATTACACAGATACTGAGCTTGAAGAACTAGGTTACACTACCGATGAAATAAGTGGTAGAGGAAAGCTCTCATTATACGACGAAATTTACAAAGAGGCTCCGCAGGAATATACAAAATAAATCAAAAAATTTTCTAAAAAGACATTCTTTTGTTACAAAAATATTACAAAACTATTAAGTTATTATTACAAGTCAAAAAAGTATTGACAAAACATATAAAAAGTTAGATACTAATTACAGTTATAACGAAAGATGAATAATGAAATTAGGAGGTTATTAAAAATGGCAGGAGCTATTATGGAAAAAGTTTGGGGTTTATTTGGATTAGATTCAGCAGAGGATGCAGAAGATGAAGAAGTAGATAACTATGATGAAGAAGAAATAGAAGAAGAAGACGGAGAACAAGAAGAAAAAAAATCTTGGATTAGAAGAAACAAAGTTGTAAATATGCCACAAGTACAACAAGTTAAAATGGTTATCTCACAACCAACGACTTTTGAACAAGCAGCAAATATTTGTGATTTATTAAAACAAAAAAGATCAATTGTTGTTAATTTAGAATATGTAAATAAAGATGTTGCAAGAAGAATTATTGATGTTGTATCTGGTGCGGTTCATGCATTAGATGGACATATGCAAAAAATTTCTAATTCTATAGTACTAATTGCACCATTTAACTATGATATAGAAAATGAAATGGCAAGAGACGAAATTAAAAATAAACTATCAGTTTCTTGGTTAAGAAATGGAAACTAAAAATACATCTATTTATTAACTGAAACAAGTAGGAGGAAAAATTATGCTTACACCATTGGATATTGAAAATAAAAAATTTTCTAAACAAATAATGAATGGCTATAGTGTAGAAGAAGTAGATGACTTCTTAGATGATTTAACAAAAGATTACGAAAAGCTATATAAAGAAGTAGCAGAATACAAAAACAAACTAGAAAATATGGAAGAAAGTATTGAGAAATACAAAAACATAGAAGGAACACTTCAAAATACATTGGTAATGGCTCAAACTGCTGCAGATGATGTAAGAAATTTAGCTAAACAGCAAGCAGATCAAATTATTAGTGAGGCACAAACTGAAGCTAAAAATACTGTTCTTGAATTAGAACAAGAAATAGCCTTAAAGAGAAAAGAAATGGAAGAACTACAAAAACAATTTGATGTTTATAAAGCAAAAATGGAATCTCTTTTAATTTCACAATTAGAATTATTAAAAGATGTAAATAAAGAATAACAAATGTTAAAACAAAAACTGCCATCAATGTATTGGCAGTTTTTTGAGTATAAATACTACCAGAGTATAAATTTAAGTTTCACCTCTTTACAATTAAAATAACTTGATATATAATACTAATAAATATTACAAAATGATAATATTATTACAAAAACATTAAGAAAATATTACAATTACGTAAAACCTATTGACATATTAGCAGAAAATTATAAAATAAAAGTATATCATATAGAGGTACTATGAGAGTAATTAGCGGTTTAGCAAGAGGAACAAAACTAAATTCAATAGATAGCATATCTACAAGGCCAACTTTAGATAGAGTTAAAGAATCATTATTTAATATCTTGCAACCAGAAATTGCAAATTCTAACATATTAGATTTATTCGGAGGTAGCGGAGCAATTGCAATAGAGTTTTTAAGCAGAGGTGCTGAAAAAGCATATTTGTGTGAAAAAAACAATATTGCTGTTAAAATGATATACAAAAATTTAGAAAAAACAAAACTAACTTCTAAGGCAGTTGTAATATCAAAAGATTATAAAAAAGCATTAGAATTATTGCAAACAGAAAAAATTCAGTTTGACATTGTCTACATAGACCCACCATATTTAGCAAACATTGCAGTAGATTCTGTTAAAAGAATTTTAAATTTAAATTTACTTAAAGAAAAAGGTAAAATAATCATAGAAACCGATGATGAGAAACGAGAACTACTCGAATTAGAAAATTTAAACATAAATGTTTATGATATAAGGAAATATGGACGAGTAAGTCTTATATTCTTAGCAAAAAACCAAGAAAGCAAATAAAATTAAAATTGCTTTAGGTTGAAAGGGGTTAAAATAATGGAAATATTCACCTTATTAGAAACTTTAGAGGACATGCTAGAAAAAAGTAGAACAGTACCTTTTTCTGGTAAATGTATAGTTGATAAAGAAGAAATCTTAGATATTATAAAAGAAATTAGGCTAAAGCTTCCAGAGGAATTAAAACAAGCAAAATGGGTTAAAGAAGAAAGACAAAGAATTTTAGTAGAAGCTCAAGGAGAAGCAGACGAAATAATTAAAGAAGCAGAAAACAGAATTATTTCTATGATAGATGAACATGAAATTACAAGAAAAGCTTATGAGAAAAAGGTAGAAATTATAGAAACTGCAAACGAAATGTCTAGAGAAATTTCTAAAGGAACAAAAGATTATGCAGATAACCTTTTATCAGACGTAGAAGCAACACTTCAAAATGCTATAAAGGTAATTCAAGACAACAGAAAAGAGCTAAAGTAAAAATTCGGAAAGTCAGTGGTCCGGAGATCATAAATTGGATTTCCGACGCCACTGTTTTTTGTTTGAAAAAAATTAACAAAGCAAAAGAGGAGGTCTAAAAAAATTGGCAAAACGAGGTAGAAAAAAGAAGAACAATATAGATATAAATGTTGCGGTAGTTGTACTAATTTTAATAAGCATTTTATTAATGATACTTATTTATGGAAAAACAGGAAATATAGGTGAAGTTCTTAGCCCAGCATTAGGTGGAATTATGGGCTTTATTAAGTATATTATTCCAATAGGAACTTTGCTTATAGCAATATATATGACTAGAAATGATAAAGAATATATTACACATAAGCTTGTTCAATACTTATTATTTTTAGTTTGTGTAGCAACAATGCTTAGCATTTTTCAAATAGGTAAGGTTTCAGAAGGAAAAAACATTTCAATAGATCAAAGCTTTGAAAAAATATTAAATGAATCATGGGATAAAGGAGCCGAAAATATAGGTGGGGGAGTAATTGGAGCTGCAATAGCAGTACCTCTTATAAATGCATTTGGAGAAACTGCAGCAGCAATACTAACACTTGGAGTTTCTATAATATTACTAATATTCATATTTGGAATAAGACCAGCCGAAATGCTTAGCAACTTTTTAGATAACTTAGAGGAGCAAAAAGAAGAAGAAAGAGCATTAAGAGAAAAAGAAAGACAAGCTCAAGATGCAGTTCTAGAAGAAAAACGCGAAACCAAACGAGAAAGAAGACTAAGAGAAAAGCAAGAAGCAGAAAAACTAGCTTCTCAATTTGCAAATCAATTAACAATTAATTTAGATGAAGACGAAGCAAATGGTATGAAATTTAATCATGAGAACGATGAATTAGACATTCCATTTTTCGGAAAGAAAAAATTTGCTAAAAAGTTACAAACAATTGAAGATATAGGCGAAAAAAATGAGCCTGTACAAATGGAGTCTTCACCAGATGTTATAGATGCAAACTTATTTAAACAAGTGGAGGAACAAAAAGAAGATAAAACAAAAGAAGTTTTGCAATTAGAACATACTGTTACAATAGAAGAAGAAAACTATGAATTTCCACCAGTACAGCTTTTAAGTGAGCCAGACAAAAAAATAAGCAGAGGCAAAAAAACAGTAGCAGATACAGCAACCAAACTTCAAAAAACTTTATACAGTTTTGGAGTTTCTGCAAAAGTAGAGAATGTATCAGTTGGACCTGCTATTACAAGATATGAACTAAAGCCTGCAGAGGGAGTACGTGTTAGCAAAATAGCAAACTTAGCAGATGATATAGCATTAAATTTAGCAGCAGAAAGTATACGTATAGAAGCACCAATACCAGGTAAGCAAGCAGTTGGAATTGAAATACCAAACAAAGAAAACGAAATAGTACACTTTAGAGAAATAATTGAAAGTGATGAATTTATAGATCATAAATCTAAATTAGCTTTTGGCTTAGGAAAAGACGTTGCAGGAGAACCTGTTGTGGCAGATATTGCAAAAATGCCTCACGTGCTAATTGCTGGTGCTACTGGTTCTGGTAAAAGTGTTTGTATAAATACTTTAATATCTAGTATTGTTTACAAAGCAAAACCAAGCGAAGTAAAATTACTAATGGTTGACCCAAAAGTTGTTGAGCTTTCAGTATATAACGGAATACCACACCTTTTAATTCCTGTTGTTACAGACCCTAAAAAAGCAGCTGGGGCATTGGCTTGGGCAGTACAAGAAATGGAAAACCGTTATCAACTATTTGCAGGAAAAGGCGTTAGAGATATTAAAGGTTATAACGAAACTGCAAAACAAGAAGAAAGCGGAACATTACCTCAAATTGTAATTATTATAGACGAGCTTGCAGATTTAATGATGGTTGCATCAAAAGACGTAGAAGACTCAATTTGTCGTTTGGCACAAAAAGCAAGAGCTGCAGGAATGCACTTAGTAATAGCAACCCAAAGACCTTCAGTAGACGTTATTACAGGTATTATTAAAGCAAATATTCCATCAAGAATTTCATTTGCGGTATCTTCACAAATAGATTCTAGAACAATTTTAGACATGGTCGGAGCAGAAAAGCTTTTAGGAAAAGGAGATATGCTATTTTACCCATCTGGCGCATCAAAGCCTACTAGAATACAAGGAGCATTTATATCAGATAAAGAAGTAGAAAAAATAGTTGACTTTATAAAAGCAGAAGGCGAAGTAACATATAATGAAGATATTATTGAACAAATAGAAAATGCAAATAAAACAGATAAAGATTTAGAATCAGAAGTGTCAGATGATGATGACGGAACAGATCCACTTCTTATGGAAGCAATTGATACTGTTGTAGAAACAAGACAAGCCTCAACTTCATTTATTCAAAGAAGATTTAAAGTTGGCTATGCAAGAGCAGGAAGAATTATAGACCAAATGGAAGAAAGAGGAGTTATTTCAGGATATCAAGGAAGTAAGCCAAGAGAAGTATTAATGACAAAAGAAAAATGGCAAGAACTAAAAATGTCGCCATCAGAGCAAAGTGCTACTAGCGAATAGTGCATTTAAAAACAAAAGAAAAGGTGAATCATGGAAAAAAAGGAAAGAATATTAAAAAAGATTCATTTAAAAGATTATACACACAAACTAGAGAAGGTTTTAGAAGAGAAGAGCTATTCTGTTCAAGTAAAAAATCTTCTCTTAAGTATGTTTTATAAAATAGAAAATGCTTATAATGACTATCAAAAAACAAAAGTGGATGTAAGCGATAAAGGAGAATTCTTTGAAAAGTTAATAAACATTATAAAAAATGATTGCATTGAAATAGAAATTCAAAAATTCGAAAATGAAAACACTTCTAAAAATAATAAATACGAGTTAGAAAATCAAAAAATTAGCACTTTGGCAAATGAATTTACTATGTTAAATGCTATATTAGAAATAGACCAAAAAGAAATAATACTTCCGCAAGAAGAAGAACTTTTAAAAAAACCAATTACTAGTTTCTTAAATTTAGGAATTAAAATGAATGAGGCAGAGGTAATTCGTGACTTTAATGGTTGGTCTTGGGACTTAGTAACAAAAGAAGTTCAAAATGTAGAAACAAACTTAGTATTTCAAACACTTTTATATCTATTAGGATATAGTTTTATTTTAGAATGGGCACAAAACGAGAGTGACCTTGCAGACTATTTAATGCTTGCTTACGAAAATTTAAAGCAAAATTATGATGAAAAAGTTGCAAAACAAATTATTAAGCTATTTTGTAAATTAGTAATAGATATGGAAATGACACGAGATGAAGCTTGCCAAAAATTCTGGAGAGAATATAAAGAAGAAAATGAAAAAGAACTAGAAAAATTAAGTAACAAAGAAGAATATATAAATAATGTTACAGAGCAAAAAAAAGAACTAACTAAACAAATAGAAAATATTGATAAAATGCTAAACAACAAAGAAGAACTAAAAAAAGAATATGAACTAAGAAACGAAAAACTTCCAAACAAAGAAAAAATATTTAGCATAAGGCATTTGGTAAATAGGTTAGAAATAGAAAGACAAGAATATGTTGATAAAATTAAAAACTGTAACATATTACTTGATCCAAAAGGCTATGTTGCAAGAAAACGTGAATATGAAAAAAAGGTATCATTTTTAAGAATTTTAAATTTAGATAACAAAAATTTAGGTAAAGGTTTGCTACAATTATGCTTATTATTTTTAAAATGCATGAAAATAAAAATAGAAAAAGCACAAACAAGGCAAGAGGTTATAGAATTTTTCTACATAATAAGATATTACAGATTTTTAAGCTTTGATAAAGAAGGAACTACATTAAAAGAAATACCAAAGCTAACAGCTGGCTTTGAAGAAGTAATTTTGGGACTATTACAAAAAGCAAGTAAAATGGCTATAATAGACTACATTACAAAAGACGAAGAAGTAAATTATCAAATACTTCATAAAATATTCGATAGCAAAATGATAGACTTAAACAATACAGTAATTGAATCAAATGTGCAAGATGGTAAACTATTTGCTACATTTTATGATGGTAATATTATAGAAAACACTTATGAAATATATAGCAAAAAAACCGTAAAACTAAAGAAAAAAGTAAAATTATTTATATGAACCAAAAAATACATTTATAGAAGGGATTGATAAATTATATGAAAATTACTTTTTTAGGAGCAACTAAAACTGTAACAGGTTCAAACTTTTTAGTAGAGGCTGCAGGCAAAAAGTTCTTAGTAGATTGTGGTATGTACCAAGGAGGCAGTAAAGAAGAAAATAGGAACCACGACCCATTTGATTTTAATGTAAACGAAATTGACTTTGTATTATTAACGCATGCACATATAGACCACTCAGGAAGAATTCCAAAGTTATATGTAGAAGGCTACAGAAACCCAATAATTGCAACAAAAGCAACAATGGATTTATGTTCTATAATGCTTCCAGATAGTGGACACATTCAAGAACAAGAAATAGAGTGGAGAAATAGAAAAAGAATAAGAGAGGGTAAAAAAGCACTTCTTCCTTTATATACAGCACAAGATGCAATAAACACCATGGAAATATTTAAACCAGTAAGCTATGACGAAATTATTGAAATAACACCTGATATTCACGTTCGCTTTAATGATGCAGGACACATGCTTGGCTCAAGTATTATAGAGGTATGGGCAGTTGAAGATGGAAAACAAACAAAAGCAGTATTTACAGGAGACTTAGGAAACAACGATATACCATTACTTTCTTCACCAACAATGATAGACAATGCAGATTATTTAGTAATGGAATCAACTTATGGTTCAAGACTTCACATGAGAAATGACGACAAAGCAAACTTATTCCTAGATATTGTTTCAGATACATTAAATAAAGGCGGAACAGTAGTAATACCATCATTTGCTGTTGGTAGAACTCAAGAAATTTTATATGAGCTAAATGGATTAAAGGAAAAGAAAGATGATGAAGAATTTACAGAAAAATATCAAACTTTAATGAGAGCACCTGTATATGTAGATAGTCCACTTGCAATATCAGCAACAGAAATATTTAAGAAAAATGCAGAGCTCTTTGACGATGAAACTCAAAACTTAATTAAAAGTGGAGATAATCCACTAGAATTTCCAGGATTACAATTTACAAGAACAGCAGATGAATCAAAAGCATTAAACGAAAAAGACGAGCCTGCAATTATAATTTCAGCAAGTGGTATGTGCGAAGTTGGAAGAATAAAGCATCACTTAAAACATCATTTATGGGATGAAAAAAGCACTATACTATTTGTAGGTTACCAAGCACCAGGAACTTTAGGAAGAAGACTAGTAGAAGGCGAAAAAATAGTAAAAATTTTTGGAGAGGAAATTAAAGTAGCAGCAAGAATAGAATACATTGAAGGCTACTCAGGACATGCAGACCAAGAATGGCTTTTAAACTTCATATATTCATTTATTACAAAACCTAAACATATATTTTTAGTACATGGAGAACCAGAAGGGCAAGAGGTACTAAAACAAAAAATAGAAGAAACAGTAAATATTCCTGTTACTATTCCAGAATATGGTCAAACATACACATTAGATGAAAACCTTCAAATGGAACAAACTGTTAAACCAATTACGATGGGTGTTGTGGATAAGAGAGATGTACTAGAAAAAATGCAAACTCTAAAATTAGAACTAGAAGATATGGAAACAATTATAAAAGAAGAATACTTAAATGACGAAACTACAAACGAAAGTATTAGCCTTCTAAAACTAAGATTAAATGAAATAGAAGACCAAATTGTAAAAATAGTAGAAAAGCACTAATTAAAGAGAGACTAACTATTAATTGTCAATAGAATTATTAAAAAATTTTTAATATTTTTAAATAGATAAAAATTTGCATAACTAATAACAGTTTCAAAATCTGATTTTTAAAACTGTTAAATAATGTAAATATGTACTTTGAAAATTTCATTGTTAGCTTAAATTAAAAGTTGTATTATCAGTTAAAATCTTGAAGATAATTCTAACTAATTTATTACAAACATGACCTAATGCTACTCTATGAGTCTTACCTTGAGCACGCTTGCTAAGATAGTAGTTGCGAAAAGTCTCATTATTGTATATAATAGAGAAAGCAACTCTATAGATTGCATAGCGTAGGTAAGTAGATCCCCTTTTAGAAATTTTCATACTATCAGCTTGAAAATTTCCAGATTGTTTGACGACAGGGTCTAAACCAGCAAATGCTAGCAATTTAGAAGGGTTGCTAAATTTTTTAATATCACCAATTTCACTAATAATCATAGCTCCTGAAGTATAACCAACACCAGGTATGGTGAGAATAGGTGAATTTAGCAATTCCATTAGTGTCATAATGCTTAAGTCAATGTCTTTAATTTGATTTTGATAAAGTCTTAATTGCTTAATTAAACATTGTATTTGTAATTCAATTGCAGGATTATCTAAGCCAATACTTTCTCTAGCTAAAGCTTTTAATTGCAAGGCTTTATCTTGATTATAGCGTCCTTTAGAATTATCGTATAACAGATTAGATAAGCCATCAATTCTACAATGAGCTATAGCTTTAGCAGAAGAATATTTTTCCAGTAAAGCATAAGAAACCTTTAAGTGTAAATTACCTTTAAAAAAACTAGAAAGTTCAGGGAATACAATATCTAAACAAGCTGTTAATTGAATTTTAATTCTAGTTTGTTGCTGAACCATTTCAAGTTTAAATCTTGAAAGGCGTCTAAGCTTAATAATATTAATATCTTGAGAATTAACAAGAGAATATTTTTTAAGCATTAAACATTGAACAATTAGATTAGTATCAATCTTATCAGTTTTAGTTTTTCTAATATTAGAATCACGAAGAGAATCAGTTTGAATTGGGTTAATAACACCAATTTTGTAACCACGTTGATAAAGGAAAAAGATAAGATTTTCAGCATAATGACCAGTAGATTCTAGACCAATTAAGCAGTCTTGAAAATTCTCAATTTCTTCAAGTAAATTCATAAAACCTTGACGAGAATTTTCGAAAGAAAAAGGTTTTACGATAACTTTACCATCTGAGCTAACAACAGACGCAAAGTGTTTAAATTTGGCAATATCAATGCCGATGTAAACCATAGTGTTTACCTCCTGTAATAAAATTTATCAACAACTGTGACAACACCCAACTAGTTTTATTACTTGTAACCTTGCGCGAAATGAAAGTTCAAAGACTTATCTAACTAATTACCAATTAATAATAAAACTGTGGCAATATTCTCTCTTCAGTAGTTAAAACCACAAGGAGAAGTAAGAGTCCACAGTGTTAACATAACAATTATATCATGAAATAACTGTTATATAAAGGTTTATAGGTAACCTTTAAAAAACCTAAATATATTATACAAGGAGAATTTCGTATAAATTATACGAAAAATAAACGAATGAAAACAAAATATAATAATGATGCCATTATTGGAGGAAAAAATATTACAGCAAGCTATACAAAAACAGGGGAGCTTTTAAGAGTTATGTACCCAGCACCAGACTTTAGAAGTTGGATTGAAGAATTTTTAACTGGTGTAAAAATAAACGATTCTGGAATAATTTACTTACATCAAGACATAAATAATCAATATAAGCAATATTATACAGAAAACACAAACATACTTAATACTGAAATTACAAATACATATTTTAAATTATTTATAAAGCAAACTGACTTTGCTCTATTAAAAGATAATATTTTAGTAAAAAAGTATGAATTTGAAAACAAAAACAGCATAGACTTAAATGTAAACTTTTTAGTACATGCAAAATTACATTCAGATTTTAATAATATGGTAGGAGCAGAAATACAAGATGACGTGCTAACCCAATATTGTCATGACTATGCAATGCATACTTTTTCATCAAAAGAATTTTTAAGCTATCAGCTAAATGACGTAAGCGAAAATATTGGTATGGGCGAAATACATGATAAAGACTACATAGGAATGTCATCAGATTCAGCTATTAGCTATGATATAGGTATGTTAAAACCGGGCGAAAAAAGAGAATTAGTAATATACTTATATTTTAGAGAAAACGAGCCTAAAATTACACAAGAAGAATTAAAAAAGAAAATTAAACAAATACAAAAGTTAGATATAGCAAAAGAAGAACAAACTGTAGATAAATATTGGAAAAAATATGTAAAAGAACATTTAACAATTCCACTTTTAGAAGAAAACAGCAATTACAACAAAAAACTAAATCAAATTTACAAAAGAACTATTTTGCTATTTCCATTACTAATAAATAGTACAACTGGTGGAATTTCAGCAGCAGTAGAAGTAGATGAACAAATGACTAGTTGCGGCAGATACAGCTATTGCTGGCCTAGAGATGCAGTTTTTGTAACAAAAGCGTTAGATGCTTTAAACATGACAAAAGAAACAGAAAAGTTTTATAAAATATTTTGCAAAGAAACACAAAGCAAAAACGGAATGTGGGAGCAAAGATTTTATACAGATGGCAAGCTAGCACCATGTTGGGGATATCAAATAGATGAAACTGCAAGCGTAATATACGGAGTATATGAGCACTATAAAGCAACAAAAGAAATTAAATTTCTAAAAGATACATATAAAATGTGTGAAAACGCAGCAAAATTCTTATGCACATATATGGACAATATATTAGGAAGAAAAGATGAAACAGACATTGTAAAAAAAGAAATAGAAGAAACATATCATACACAAAATAGGGGAGAGCTTCCTAAAAGTTATGATTTATGGGAAATGCACGAAGGAGTTCATTTATATTCATTATCGGCAATATATGCAGCATTTGAGTCAGTAAAAGAAATAAATAAATTACTAAAACCAGAATATGAAGTAAAAAATAGACTAAAAGTAGAAGCAATGAATAAGTTAGAAGCAAAAATAATAGAATATCAACAAGAAATAAAAAAATATATTCTATCTAACTTATATGATGAAAATACAAAAACATTCTTTAGAAATTTAAATGATAGGCAAACAGATATAAGTGAACTTGGAATGGTAGTTCCTTTTGGTTTATTTTCAGCTAAGGAGAAAAAGGTACAAAATACAGTTGAAAAAATAAATCTAACATTAAGAACATATACAGGTGGTTATTTAAGGTTTGAAGATGATCATTACAAAGGTGGAAGAAACCCTTGGAGCATTTCTACATTATGGATGGCGTTATATTATAAATCCTTAGGGGAGAAAGAAAAAGCAAAGGAATGTGTCAAATTTGTTACAAATACAGCAAACGAACATGGGTTTTTATCAGAGCAGGTAGATAATAACACCTTAATGCCATGTTGGGTAAATGGGTTGGCATGGGCCCACGGAATGTTGATTTTAACGCTTTTGTAAAGATTTGGGAAAAAAAGGAGAAAAAAGAAAAAAATACTAAAAAAATGTTGACAAAACATTAATTTAATGCTATAAATATATACAGAATTGCTATTCTAGAAAATTTAAAAATATTTTTTAGAAAAAATGTGTCAATAATTTTAAAAAAAGTGTTGACAAAAGTATATGTTAATGCTATAAATATATACGGAATTGCTTATTCTAAAAAATATTAAACCAAAAGAAAAAAAGGAGGAATTAAAAAATGGGTAAAAAAAGTTTTTTAAAAAGCAGTTTAATTATTTTAGCAATGGTAGCTATTGCGCTAACAATAGTACCATTCAGTGCACATGTGCAGGCGGCAGTAACAACTCCAAGTGTTACATTTGATGCACACGTACAAAAACAAGGCTGGTTACCATCATATGATAATACACTTAATTCATTAAAAGGTGCAGTATTTGGTGGAACAACTGGTCAATCTTTAAGACTAGAAGCAGTAAAAATAAGAATACTTAACAAACCAAGTTCAGTTAAGTTAAGCTATCGTGCACATGTTCAAACTTATGGATGGCAACCATGGGTTGACGAAGGAGAAATGGCAGGAACAGCAGGCGAAAGTAAAAGAATGGAAGCAATTGAACTTGCTGTAACTGGAGCAGAAGGATATGTTGTAAAATATCGTGCACATGTTCAAAATATTGGATGGCAAGATTGGGTTGTAGCTTCAAAAACAGAGAGTACATCAGCACCAACAGTATTTGCTGGAACAACAGGAAGTAAAAAAAGAATGGAAGCTATAGAAATAGTATTCCTTACAGAGGCTGATAATGATTTAATAGTACAAAAAGAAAATGCAATTGCTCAATTAAAAGCTAAATTCAGTCCAACAAATCATACTATAATGAAAGAAGAATATGATGAGGCTATGGCAGAAGCTGTAAAAGCAATAAATGATGCTGGAACTGCACAAGCAGTTCAAAAAGAATTAGCAGATCAACTAGCAAAATCATCTGATAGTGCATTTGAAAATGTAAAAGATGATGGTACAATTAAGCAAGAGATAGTGGCATATAAAGAAACACAAAAAACTGCAATAGATACTTATATGGCCCAAGCAAAAGCAGTAGAAGTAAGAGGTGTTAAACCAACAACAAATTATGCAGAATATGGATCTATAAAAACAGCAGTTGAAAATGCAAAAACAGCAATTGAAAATGCAGACACATATAAGAAAGAAGATATAGATGCAATTCTTGCAGAACAAGAAAATGCTATTTTTGAAGAAGCTAAAAAAGTAGTAAAAGAATTAGTAGATTCTGAATATGCAGAAGGTTTAGAAGCTAAAGGTGAAAGGGATGTTGTAGTAGAAAAATCTGTATATGATACAGCTGTAAAATCAATAGACGGAAGTAAACTATCAAAAGTACCAGCAGCTACTGACTTAAAAACTCTAGTTGAAATTCATAGTAAATTAGCTACTGCATATCGTATAGATGCTAAATTAAGATTAAAAACAGCTTTAACAGGTACAAGTTTCAAAAAAGCTGCAAACGGCTTAGAAAAAGAAACAAGTTCAAGTGATGTTGGAGACAAATTTGAATTAATTACAGGATCTATGGGTACAGCAAAATATAATGAAATTAAGACAATAAAAGCTTTATTTGACGAAGTTGAGGCTGATGTAGTAGATGCAGAAATTACTTATGGAGATGCTGTTGAAATGGTTGAAAAAGCTGAAAATGATATATTTGCAGCATTAAAAGGATATATGGCTGACATAATTTCTAGAGTTACAGATAATCCAGGAAATGATGCTAAAGTTGTATTAAATTCTTCAGATCTTGCAAAAGCTACAAATTACAACAAATATAAAGATTCAACAGATATTAAAGATATCGAAAAATTAATTAAAGCATATGAAGAAGAAATTGTAGCTAAATTTGTAAAACAAGGTGTTTAATAAAAATATTTTATAAAGAGTAGTAATTACCGTAGAGACTGTGTCTATGTATAAGCATGGGCACAGTTTTTTTATAAGTTTTTCTCTAATTAAATTAAAAAAGAGTTGATATTTTTAGACTAAAATTATATAATAGTTAGGCAATAATAAATATAGTAAAAAAGGAGAGTTAAAAATGGCAAGAGCAAAAAGATCTAAGAAAAATAATAATCCAATCGGAAAAATTATTATAGTTCTGTTAGTTTTAGTGCTAATAGCAGGAGCTGGATTTGGAGTATACAAATTCATAAAAAGAGGAAATAATAATAAAAAGGAAATGACAGAACAAGAAAAAGAGTTAACGGGAAATGTATATGAATTAGAACAAAAAGCCTTGATTGCATATTTTTCACGAACAGGAAACACTTTAACAATAGCAAGCTTAATTAGTAGAAAAACAGAAAGCGATATGTTTAAAATTCAACCTGTAGAAACTTATTCTTATGACGCTACTGAGGCAAATAAAAGAGCAGAAAAAGAAAAGAAAGATAATGCAAGACCTGAAATAGAAACAAAAATAGAAAACATAGATGATTATGATGTAATTTTTCTAGGTTACCCAGTATGGTGTGATACAGTTCCAATGATAATAAATACATTTTTAGATACATATAATTTAGATGGAAAAGTAATAATACCATTTGCAATAAATTCAGATGGAGGTTTTGAAGATAGCATAGAAGCTATAGAAAAAGCAGAACCAAATGCGACAGTATTAAATGGAGTAGTAGTTTCAGGAAGCGAAGTAGGATCAGAATCAACAAGAACAATAGTAGATAATTGGCTATCTACTTTAAAAGATCAAATTGGAGATTATTTAAAAGAAGATTAAAATAATTTAATAATATATATAAATTAAATGTGAAACTTTTTACTTATATTCTAAGTAAAAAGTTTCACATTTTTGATTTTATAGCTTAAAAATAACCAATTTTATTTGAATTTAAATTATATAGTATAAATCAAAGTAAATCTTCTATAGACTATTTTTTACGCAATAAAATATACTCATATATTTTAAAAAAACTGTGCCTATGTATAACATAGACACAATTTCTACGGTAATTACTACTCTTTATAAAAAATATTTATTAATCTTACGCTCCAAAATGTGCTGCAACAAAAGCATCATAAGTTTCTACTAAAGCTTTCAAATCTTCCACATTTGTGCTAACTAATAATTTTCCAAGAGGTGTTTCACTATCAAAATCTGAAGGTTTAACTACTTTTTCAGCTTCCACACCATAGTTTGTATTAGTACATCTATTTAGAGTATTTCTTATATAAGTTTGAATGTCAGATAAAATCTGGCTCTTAGCAGTAGCAATTGCTGCTTCCATTTGGGTTAATGACTTTCCTACGAAACCTGCTTTTACACTAGTTACATATGTATTAACTAAATCAGCATACTTTGTTTGAGCTGTGGTTCTTGTTCCAACAGTTGCACCTTTTTCACTTGTATTTGCATCTCCACCAATATTATTGCTTGCACCTAAACCACTATTTGTTAAGAATGTTTGTACATCTATTTCACGATATCCACGCTTTATTGCTAATGTTTCTGTTGCTTTATCAATTACATTATCATTATAGCAATCAATAACATCTTTGAACTCACTAGCTAATGTGTCTTCTCCTGCTGGTGCTTTTCCTTCTAATTCAGTTAAGGCTGCATCATAATCAGTTTTTGTTAAAATCTTATCATCATCCTTAGTAGTTGTCATGCTATTTTGATAAAATTCATCTGTTAAATCTTTTACTACTGTTTTTGTTGCTTCATATATTTTTAAATATTCAGCATATGCAACTGTAGTAATATCTTTTGCTGGTTCATTTGTTGTAACTTTTGCAGCTTTAATTGTTGCTTCTGCATTTTTTATTGCTGTTGCTAAAGGTTCTTTATCTGCATATGTTGTTTTAACTCCATCAGTAATAGCTACTTTTAATACAGCAACTTTTTGTGTTAAATTTTCAAGAACAGTTTTTCTAGTGTCCTCTCCTATTTTTCTTAAAGCTTCATCAGTTTGAACTTTTCCAGGAATTGATGTTCCTATTTGCCAATTCAATTTTCCGGTTACTTGTGCTGCACTAGTAGCACTGTTTATATCTGCTATAGCTTCTTCCATTGCTTTATTAAAGTTTTCTGCATCTATTGTGTAATTAGCTGGATTGAATTTATTTTGTAGCTCTCTTATAGCTTCTTCTTTTACTGCTAATAAATCATTATCTGATTTTGATAATACTACAATTTCAATAGCCTCAATTCTTTTCTTTTCGCCAGTTGTACCTGCAAATTCACCTTTCTTTGGTTCTGCGCTAGGTGTTTCACTACCAGCAACTACCCAGTCTAACCATCCATATTTTTGAACATGTGCACGATATCTTACAACATAGTCAGCTGCTTCACGTCCTGATACAGCTAGTTGAATAGCTTCTATTCTTAAAGATTGATGTTCTGTTCCTGCCATTTCTCCTTCATCTACCCAATCTTGCCATCCTGTTCTTTGAACATGTGCACGATAGCTTATATTTAGACCTTTTGGAGCATTTGATAGAAGACTAATTTTAATAGCTTCTAATCTATGGCTTTCTCCTGTAGAACCTGCAAATATAGCTCCTGTTGTTGAGCTTGATGCTGTTGAATTTTTCCAACCTGTTTTTTGAACATGTGCTTCAACTGCAAACATTTCTTGAGCTGTTGTAGCAGTTGCCGCCTGCACATGTGCACTGTAGAAAGGAACATAGCTCAAATACTTTTAAAAAGTCAATATGATAAAATTATAATTTTGTATCTAACCAAAATCTAACTAAAGTAAATACACTTTTTAAATATAATAAGAAAAGAGGAGTTGCTTCAAAATGAAGTAACTCCAACTTTATTATGATTTAATCTTATTCCTCATTAAATACTGCATTTATTTTTTCAACTAAGCTTTCAATAGTAGCTGTATCAGATCCAGCTTCTCCATGCATTGCATTATATTTACTTGCTGTATATTCTTCTTTATTGTGTACAACATTATATAAATTATTAGCTAGCATTCTTAATGAACTTAAGTAAGCTGCTTCAGCATCATCAACTACTTTTTTAACTTGTGCAACATTGTTTACTGAATTTGGGTTAGCTAGCATTGCATCTAATTTTGCTATAGCTGCTGTGTTAGTTGCTGAGTTATTTCCTATTTCTAATAGTTTTAAACCTGTTGTTTTAACATAATCACCAGATACAGTATATCCTGCTTCAGTTAAAACTGCCTTTTCTATTCCTTTTACTGTATATGTTGCTGCTTTTGAAGTGTCTGTATATTTCTTTAATCCAGTGTATAAACTATTCTTATAACTGTTAACCCAAGTTGAAACTGCTTGAATAGCATGACCTACAGTTTTGTCAGTGCCTATATTACCATCATATGTTTTATCAGTAGCAATACCATTCTTTCCGTTTAAAACTTGAATTAATGCATCTAACTTACCACCATTATCAAGAGAAGTACTATTAGTAGCTTCATCAATTGCAACTAATAAAGCTTCACAACGACTACTATCTAAAAGATATTTTGTATTACCTTCTACTAGACCATTTTCATATATATTGTTTACGTAAGCTTTAACGTACTCACTTACTGCAGTTACTATTCCACTTGCTCCTGTAAGATAGTTCGATTTAATATCTTCTGCTGTAGTAGCTGTTTCTAGTCTAGCTTTTGCTCCAGCTATAGCTGCTACAATATCACTTTCAGCTTTTAATACTGTATTTGTTGTTCTTACTTTTACATTTAGTTTTTCTTCAAGTACGTTATTTATAAGACCTAAGTATGTATCATATGCAGTATTTCTATCACTGTTTATTTTTTCATCACTTGCCACTTTACCAAGTTCTCTCTTTGCATCTGTTACAATATTGTTAATATCTTCTACACTATTTTCTTTTGCTAATGAAAGAGCTTCAATTCTTTCTACTTGTGCCTCAATTATTTCTTGTACATCTGCTGCATTTATTGTATATTTTGATAAATCTAAGTAGTTTCTTATTGTAGAAATTGCTGATTGTTGTGCTTCATAGAAATCATTATCTGCTGTTGGCACAACAGCGATTTCAATTGCTTCTATTCTTAAGCTTCTTCCAACTGTTCCAGCATAGTCTCCTGTTCCTTCAGCTTGATTTGTTATTGCAACACTTGTAGATGCTGTAGCTGTCATCCAGTCCATCCATCCAATTTTTTGAACATGCACACGATATTTAATTACATATCCATCTAATCCTGTTACAGATAGCTTAATAGCTTCCATTCTTTTTTTCTGGTTTTGTGTTCCAACAATAGTATTTTCTGATTTTATTGTTGTCCATTCTTGCCATCCATCTTTTTGAACATGAGCACTAACTTTTAATGTAACTCCTGATGCTGCATCAAAGCTTAATTTTAGAGCTTCCATTCTTTTTGATTGATGCTCTGTACCAGCTAAAACTGCTTTATCAACTGAACTTGCAGCTTTTACAACACCACCAGCATTGTTCCATCCAAAAGTTTGAACATGTGCACTATATTTTAAAGTTGGGGCAACTGTTGCACTAGCTGCATTAACATGTGCACTGTTTTTTTGTAAAAGTCTATAATATAGCTATAATACCAGCTAAAAACAACTCTAAAAATATTGCATCTAACCAAAATCTAACTAAAGTAAATAGATATTTTTTTGTATACATACTATTGAAAAAAAGTATAAAAAATGATAGTTATAAAAACTATCAAAAATATAACTAAGTTATTGATTTATCTTCATAATGACCTTTACAAGACAATATTATAAGATTTTTGTTTTCATCAAAATTATATATAAGTCTATGTTCTTGTGTTATTCTTCTGCTCCATGCTTTTCTATGTTTTAATGGTTCTGGCTTTCCAATTCCTTTATTTAAACCATTTCTATGAATATCTTTTATTAGTTCATTTATTCGTATTGCTATTTTTTTATCCATTAGCTGCCATTCTATATAGTCTTCCCATGCATCATCTACGAAAATGTTACTCATTTGTCATAGCCTCCAATTCATCTGTTGTTTTGACAACCACTTTACCATTTTCTAATTGTCTAAATGCTCTATCTATTTTTGCTAAATATTCAGCATTTTTCATATTTCTTATAAATTCATTGTATTGCTCAAGACTAATTAAAACAACATTTTTTTCATTTTTTCTTGTTACAATTACTGTTTCGTTTTCTTCTGTTGCTTTATCGCAATAATCTTTAAAATTACTTCTAATAGTTGAATAATTAACTGCTAGCATTCAAATCCCCCCTTACTATATGATATGCAAGTACAGCTTATTGTACTTTATATTGTACTATAATATTATATGCAAGTCAATAATTTTTATTCAATATTTTATAAAATATTTTTCAATAAGGAGTATAATAATTAAAATGTTTTAATGGATTTAAGAGAAATGAGAAAAAATCATATTGATAGTGGATATGAACCTTTAGAGATTATACTAGTTATTTTAATTAAGTAAAAAGCATAATAAAATGACGCCCAAATGAGCGCCATTTTTTATGTTAGTGCATTATTATATTAATTGTCTTTTACTACTTTTAATTCAACACTAGTATTATTAGCGTCTTTAGTAAATGCATTTACAGAACTATTTGGGTAACGTAATGTAACATTGTTTACAGCGTCCGCGTTGTCACCGAAAACCATGATTCCTGTTCCATAGTAACTTACTAATTTTGAACTTCCTTGTACTGTTAATTGTGCCTTTTCATCCTTATGGTTTGTCATTCTTTTTATTTGAACAGCTGCACTATATCCATTTCCTCCATTTGGGACTATAGCACTATTAATTTTCCATTCTCCATTTTCTTTTACAAGTCCGCTTCCTGTATATATTTCTCCTTTTGCTGTTACTGTTGTGTTATTTAAATCTAAAGATCCTCTTGTATATTCAATACCATATGCTCCTTCAAATGAGCTATTTTTAAATGTATATTCTCCTTCTGCTGGTAAATAAGCTGCCATATTATCAACTGTCACTTTTACGTTATTTCCTACTACTTTTAAATCTTTAAACAATTGATTTGTATATATTCCTGCTCCTTTTGAAACTATTTCTACATTTGTTAAATTAATTGTACTTTCATCACAAAATGCTCCTATAGCATAACCATTTGTTCCTGTTAAATTTACTTTTGTGTCACTTATGTTTGCTACAATTCCTGTGTTGCCCGCAGTTTGATTTTCTCCAATTGATATTGCTCTTGCATTTGAACCACTTATTTCACAATCAGTGATAGTTAATTCACTTTCATTTCCTTGAGTTCTTATTCCATTACAATTTGTACCGAATTCAAACTTTCCACCATCTATTGTTAATTTACCTTCATTTGTAATAGCATCGCCAGTAATAGATGATTTAACTGTTGTTCCATTTAGTTCTATTGTTAGTTCAGTATCTTCTTTAACCTTAAGATTGCTTGTAGTTAAATCTTGAGCTACTGATCCTTCCTCAAATATAACTTTCTTTGCATTTCCAGCTTCTAATATTGCATTAAGAATTCCTTTGTCAGTGTCTGCATCATATTTTCCACTATATGTTAGAGATCCTTTTTCTCCAATTGTCATTCCACTTACATTGCTTGCATATTTACAAACTAAGTTACCATTAACTGTTACAGTTTTATTTGTTGCATCAAATTTGTCGTTTACTACAAATGTTACTCCTTCTGGTATTGTTAAAGCCTCATCTAGAGTAACTTTTTCTAATTCTACTTTGTTTTGACCAATTAAGTTTGCATCTGTTAATACTTGTTGTAATGATCTTGTTTCTCCACTGTCATGTCCGCATAATGCACATTGCTTTGTGAATTTTTGTCCATTAACTGTATATTCACCATATACACACTCTTCTGGAGTCTTTTTGTCTCCATTATATACACGTGTATGAGTTCCATCTCCATTATCTACATAATAGAATTCGTTTTCAGGAACAATTGCTATTTCGAATGCTTCCATTCTTTTAGATTTTCCTACTGTTCCAGCAAATGCTGTTGGGTCTTCTGCATCTACCCAATCTTGCCATCCAATTCCTTGAACGTGTGCACGATATAAAATACTATATCCTTTTAGTCCAGTTACAGATAATTGTAAAGCTTCAACTCTTTTAGATGCTCCAACTGTTCCTACTATTGATGTTTGACCTGCTTTGTCATCAGCTGTAACCCAATCTTGCCATCCTGTCTTTTGAACATGTGCACGATATTTTAAAGTTGCACCTGCTGCTTTAAAATTAATTTCTAAAGCTTCCATTCTTTTTGAAGCTCCCATTGTTCCAACAAATTTTGCAGGTTTACCTGTTACATCATTAGATAATGCTTCTAATCCTTCACTTGCAAAGATTGTTGACTTCTCCCATCCGTATGTTTGAACGTGTGCACTATATGTTACGCTTGGTTTAGCACTAGCTGCATTAACATGTGCACTGTTTTTTTATAAATCCACATAACATAGCAATAATATCAAGAAAAAAACAATTTCAAAAATATTGCATCTAACCAAAATCTAACCAAAGTTAATTAGTTTATATTAAAAAAGTTTTTAAATATTCTTGATAAAGAGTATAATAATTAATAACATAAGTTCAAAAATATTCGTGGTAAAAATCGGCAAGCAAAGCAATATATTCGTGGTAAAAATATGCACTTACTGTAAAATTTTCTGCTAAAAATGTGTAAAATTTATTGAAAAACATGTAAAAAATGTGTAATTTTTTAAAAATAAATGATATAATATATATAGGAGATGATTTACATGGAAAGAAAAATTATGAAAGAATTATTAAAATGGAAAAATGATAAAAATAGAAAGCCTTTAATATTACGTGGAGCAAGACAAGTAGGAAAGACTTATATAATAAAACAATTCGGAAATGAAAACTATGAGGGAGTGGCATATTTTAATTTTGATCATGATACTGAATTATATAGTTTATTTAAAAATACAAAAGATCCAAAAAGAATACTAGAACAGCTAGCCTTTATTTATGGAAAGTCAATTAGTCCAGAAAAAACACTAATTGCATTTGATGAAATACAAGAATGTCCGGATGCATTAAATTCGCTAAAATACTTTGAAGAAGAGGCAAACGAATATCATATTATTAGTGCAGGTTCTTTGCTTGGAATACGTTTATCGCATACTTCATTTCCTGTTGGAAAAGTTGATTTTATGGATATGTATCCAATGACATTTACAGAATTTTTGCAAGCTGATAATTGCCAAAACTTAATTGATTACATGGACTCAATTGTTAATATTGAAAATATTCCTGACGTATTTTTTGAAAGGCTAAAAGAGAAATTAAAAGCATATTTTATTATTGGTGGGATGCCAGAAGTGGTAAATTCTTGGATACATGATAAGGATATGCAAAAAGTTAACAAACTACAAGATAATATTTTAATAGCTTACGAGAGCGACTTTTCAAAACATGCTAGCAATACAGAAGCCAATAGAATTTCTATAGTATGGAATAGCATACCTTCACAAATATCTAAAGAAAATAAAAAGTTTTTATATCAAGTTGCTAAAGAGGGGGCAAGGGCAAGAGAGTATGAAAGTGCTTTAAATTGGCTCAGAGATGCAAATGTAATATACAAAGTATATGATGTTACAAAACCAAGTATGCCTCTTGTTAGCTACAATGATTTATCTGCTTTTAAAATATATGTATGTGATGTTGGTTTATTAAGGAGAATGACAAATTTAGATAGCAAAATTATTGTAGAAGATAACAAATTATTTGAAGAGTTTAAAGGAGCTTTAACTGAAAATTACATTATACAATCTTTAACTTCAACAGGCTTAAATCCATATTATTATACATTTGATAACAGATATGAAATAGATTTTCTATTACAATATGAAAATGAAATTATTCCTATTGAAGTAAAATCTAGTGAAAACGTAAATAATACAAGTTTAAAAGTATATAATGAAAAATATAATCCAAAAACAAGAATAAGATTTTCAA
>CANQRY010000018.1 GCA_947626335.1 uncultured Clostridia bacterium
TATAGTAATGTAGTTTTAAAAGTGATGCTTTTAAAACTACATTACTATATACTATGCTCAGCAATAATACCTTTAATAATTGCTAGCATAGTATATAGTAATGTAGTTTTAAAAGCATCACTTTTACCAATTATTTTATTTAGAATTTTTATAAATATTGTAACTATATTATCTCCAATTTTTCCAGATATAGATTGGTATATTATAGGGTCATATAATATATTATTTTTTGTAATAGTATATTTATTATTTAAATACAAACTTGCAAAAGAAGTAAAAGAAGATATACGAAAAAAGAAGCAGAGATTTTTAGGAAAATTTTGTTATATAGTAACAATTTTATTTTCAATAAATTTAGTATGCTTTATGCTAGGTTTTTTTAAATATGAAGCAATATCAATAGTTTCTAATAGTATGTCATCAGTGTTTGAAATAGGAGATGTTGTTATATATAAAAAGCTAAATGAAAAAGAATTAAACGAAATTCCAAAAGGAACAATAATAATTTATGAAGCAGGTGATAGAAATATTGCACACAGAATTGTAAAAGTAGTTAAAAATAATGATAATACTTCTTATCAAACTAAAGGAGATAGAAATAATGCTCCAGATAGCAGGCTAGTAAAGACAAATCAAATTAAAGGTGTATATGTATTCCATATTAAATATATTGGTTTTCCATCTATTTTGTTATATTCTTTTTTGAATATGAGTTAGGGGTGAAATAATATGAAGAATAAAAGAAAGTATAGAAGTATAAATAGCAGAGCTAAAAATTTAGGTTATGCCATTTATATAATATCTGCAATTTTGCTTATATTAGGAATTGTATTTATAAATTTAGGATTTAATTTTGAAAATAAAAAATCACCAATATTTAATTATACTGCAAGTAAAAGTATAGATTACAATGTTTTACTAAAACCAAATGATTTTTATGATGAACCTTTGCTTCCTTCTAAAAGATATTATGCAGCAAAATCTGTGGATTCATATATAGTAAATTTCGAATATGATTTTAAGGAAAGCAAAAAAACAAATATAAATTATACCTATAATATTACCTGCGAAATAGTAGGAATACTAGCAAATTCAGAAGATAACAAAGAAATATGGAGCAAAACATTTAATATTTTACCAGATGATACTTCAAATAGTTATAAAGATAACTTTTCAGTTAAAAAGCAGATAAAAATAGATTATGATTACTATAACAATTTAGCCCGTTCTTTTGAAGAAGCTTATGGCATATTAATAGATAGCACCTTAAAAGTACGTTTTAATATTAAATATAATACAAATCTTTCTAGTATGAATTTAAATGATAATATTGAAGATTATATTGAATTAAGTATATCTTTAACAGACACTGTAACACATGCAGAAGAAAACCTAAAGAATAACATTTCAAAAGAAATATTGCCAAATAGCAATATAACATTAAAAATTATTTATTATGTACTTGGAACCTTATCTATTTCATTATCAATAACATTTATAATAATTAAGATAAAACGTAAAAATAGAACTCCTGAACAAATATATAAACACAATATAAATAAAGTCCTAAAATATTATAAAGAGTTAATTGTAACTGTAACAAATGAACCTAATTTGAAAGACCTAAATATCATGGAACTTACAAGCCTAGATGATTTAATAGATGTAGCAGAGCAAAGTAAAAACAGTATTATACACTATGAAACAAATAAAAATAAAGAAAGCAAGTTATATGTAATTATAAATGAATATGTATATATTTATACAATAACTTCGAGTGAACTAAAATAAAGAGAGATTTACTGAACTCTACCTCTTAAAGTAGACACTAATAAAAAAGAGGTGTATACTTTAAGGGTAACAGTTCACATTGCTTCTCTTTTAGCATTCTCAAATTTTTCATAAACGTTTTTTATTCACGGGACAATAAATCTTTTATTTTATCAAGTATTCTTCCATAGTTGGTTTCTGTATAAAGTTCTTCTAAACTTAGCCATTTAAAGCAAGAAGACTCTTGTTCATCAATTTTTATGTCCTTAATTTTATCAATGCTAAATAAATACCTAAAATCAAAATGATAATGTCTAGGTAAATTTAACCTAGTATTTACTTTAATAAAATGTGTATCAATATCAATAGGTACAAGTGGGTCATTTGTAGTTTGAATTTCATTTAAATTATCAAGACCAGTTTCTTCCATAGCTTCTCTTTTAGCTGTTATTAATGGATTTTTATCTTCTAAGTCCATATGGCCTCCAGGAGATAATAGCATATTCAAATCCTTATGATGCAATATTACAAATTTTTCTTCAGACAATGCATATATAAAACCGGGTTGCAACTATATGACCATCAAAATTATTCCAATCGGCAATTTGAGTGCTTGTATGACTCTTTAAATATTTAATTAAATATTGTTGCCTATCTGATTCTTCAGGAAAAACCTCTAAATATTTATTTACAACATTCAAAATTAATTCATTCATTTTATAGTTTACCTTAGGTTCTATAAAATTAGAACCTACTCCTTTATATATATTAATTTCATTTCATATAATAATACTTTAATTACATAGTGTCAATAGATAACAAAAGGTTGATATATTTTGAATATAGTGATAAAATAGTATAGAAAAATTTAAGTGAGGGAGATAAGAAGATGGGATTTTTTGATAAATTAAAACAAGGCTTGAGCAAAACAAAAAATTCATTTGATGAGAAAATAAATAACGTATTTAGCAATTTTAGAAAAGTAGATGAAGAATTGCTAGAAGAATTAGAAGAAGCTCTTATTATGTCAGATGTAGGAGTAGAAACTTCGGTTAAAATTATTAGCAATTTAAGAAATAGAGTAAAAAAAGAAAATATACAAGATGAAGAAGGAGTAAGAAATGCCCTAAGGCTTGAAATAAAGCAAATTTTAGATGAAATAGACAATTCACTAAAATTAGAAACACACCCTTCAGTTATTTTAGTAGTAGGAGTTAATGGAGTAGGTAAAACAACTTCAATTGGTAAAATTGCAAACACATTAAAACAAAATGGTAAAAAAGTAGTAATTGCAGCAGCAGATACATTTAGAGCAGCTGCTGTAGAGCAACTTGAAATTTGGGCAAATCGTGCAGGATGCGAAATGGTAAAAAAAGAAGAGGGAACAGATCCTGCATCTGTTGTATTTGATGCCATTAAAATAACTAAAGAAAAAAATGCTGATGTTTTAATTTGTGATACAGCAGGAAGACTTCATAATAAAAAATATTTAATGGATGAACTAATTAAAATAAAAAAGGTAATAGATAAAGAATTGCCAGAAGCTTCTAAAGAGGTTTTAATGGTATTAGATGCAACAACAGGTCAGAATGCAATACCTCAAGTAAAGGCATTTAAGGAAACAGTAGATATAAACGGAATTATTTTAACTAAGCTTGATGGCACAGCAAAGGGAGGAGTAGTAATTGGAATAGTTGCCGAAAACAAAATGCCAGTAAAATTTGTAGGTGTTGGTGAGCAAATTGATGATATGGAAATTTTTAATAGTGAAGATTTTGTAAAAGCACTAATATAAATATCGAAAGGAGTATATGTATTAAATTAAATGGAAAATGAAAATTCTGAGAATGTAACAAAAGAAACTATAAATAATTCACAAAATGGAAATAAACTAGAGCAATCTAAAAAACGTAAATTAAGAAAATGGATTGTTTTAGCATTTTTAGTGGTTGCAATTATAATAGGATATGTAACTTATCGCGGAAATTACCTAGAAACATTAGAACTAGGAGAACAGTATTTAAGCATATTTTGGCAAAATTTATCATATCAAATAGCAACTTTTGCAATTAATTTTGTTATTTTATATTTTTTAATTTATATAACAAATAAAAGAATACAAAAAGGGTTATCAGCTTTTTTTGCTAATGAGAAAAAGCAGGTGCCAAAAATGATAAACAAATCAATAGCATTTATTTCTTCTATTTTAATTAGCTTTTTTATGACAAATGTTATTATAAAAAAGTTTATGCTATGTATAAATGCTACTGCATTTGAAATTACTGATCCTGTTTTTGGCTATGATTTAGGTTACTTTATATTTGTACAACCATTTATAAAATTTATTATAAGATATATACTAATTATTTCTATATCATTAACTGTATATTCAGCTATTTATTATATAATTTCATTTAATTTGTTCTTTGATGGTATAGATAGGGAAACTTTAAAGAAAAGTATATTAGAAAAACAGCTTTGTACCAATATTATGGTAATTATTGTTTTAATTGCAAGCTCTATTTTTGTTGAAACATTAAATGTTGGACTTCAAAGATTTTTAAATTTACAAGGAGATACTGGCTACGGAATTTGGGGTGCAGGAATTTCAGAAGTAACTATAAAATTATGGGGTTATCGAATTTTAGCTGTAATAATTATAGTTTCTGTTGCAATAGCAATTCATTACTTTAAAAAGAAAAACACTAAAAATGTGCTTATTTCTTTAGCTGTAGTTCCATGTTATTTAATACTAATGCTAGTTACCTTAGTTGGTTTTAATGTTATTCTTGTAAATTCAAATGAACTAGATAAACAGCAAGAATATATTAAAGCTAACATTGATTATACAAAGCAAGCATATGGCATAGATATTGAAGAAATAAATTTAAGTCAAAATGAAATAATAACACAAAACAAATTAAATCAAAATAAAACTGTTATAGATAATATAGTTATTGCAAATAAAGACATTATTCTTAAAAATTTAAATACCTTACAAACAAATAAGGGCTACTACACTTATGGAAGCTCAAAAATTGCCATATATAATAGAAATTTAGTATATGTTTCTCCTAGAGAAATAAGTGCATCAAATGGTACTTATAATAATAAAACTTATGAGTACACACATGGATATGGCGTTATTGTTACATCAGCCACAACTGTTGATGAAGATGGAAATTTAATAAATTTGCAAAAAGATTTTAATAAAAATAATAACGATATAATATCTATAAATGAACCACGTATTTACTTTGGACTAGAAACAAATAATACTGTTGTAACAAATAGTACTAACAAAAAAGAATTTGATTATCCAATAGAAAATTCAAACAAAGCAGAAAATGCAGAAAATACATATGATGGTTTATCAGGTCTTAAACTTAATTTTATAGATAGACTAATTCTAGCAATAAAAGAAAAGGACATAAATCTTGCATTTTCAGGAAATATAAATAAAGAAAGTAAAATATTAATAAATAGAAATATTATTGAAAGAGCAAAAACTCTAATGCCATATATTTTATATGATGAAGACCCATATTTAGTTGTAACAAAAGAAGGAAGATTATTATGGGTATTAGATGGTTATACAGCCACTGAAAATTATCCATTTCCTCAAAGAATAACACTTCAAGGAGATAATTTATTACAAAAAACTGATATTAACTATATTAGAAATTCTGTTAAAGTATTTATAGACGCTTATGATGGAACAATAAAATATTATATTACAGATAGGAACGATCCAATTATTATGGCATATCAAAAAATGTATAAAGACCTATTTGTAGATAAAGATATAGAAATACCTGAAGATATTAGCAGTCAATTTATATATTCAAAATTTTTGTACAATATACAAGCCGAAATAATAGAAAGATATCATAATATTCAAACTGATGTATTATATAGAGGAGACGATATATGGGATATTGCAACACAAAACACAACAAAAGTATCTAATAAAATAGGAACTGACATAGAACCTTATTATACTATGCTTAAAACTACAAATAATCCTTTACCAACATTGGGACTAGTATTACCATATACGCCATATCAAAAACAAAACATTATATCATATTTAGTTGGAAATTATGAAGATGGCAAACCTAAACTAACGTTATATAAGTACCCAACAGACAGTAATATATTAGGTCCAATACAAATTGATACACAATTAGAGCAAGACTCAAGAATAGCAGACGAACTTAATACACTTAATGTAACAGGTACAAAATTGCTTAAAAACATGTTAGTAATCCCTATTGATAATTCCCTTCTTTATATAGAACCTATTTATCAACAATACATAAACGAAGAAAATTCAACACCTATTTTAAAAAAGGTGGTAGTAGCATCTGGAAATAAAGTGGCTATTGGAAACAATATAAAAGAGGCTTTAAACAATTTATTATCTCAATATGCTGTTGATATTGAAATAGAAGATACAGACGACATTGATGGCTTAATGCAAGCAATTATAAAAGCAAATAATGATTTAAAACAATCTAGTAAAAATAGTAACTGGGAAATGATAGGAAAAGACATGACAAAATTGCAAGAATTAATAACAAAGCTAGAAACATTATTAAAAAAACAAAATGATAATAAGCAAGATGATGAAAACACTATAACTAATGAAGAAAATGTTTTAAATACAACTATTATTAATAATAGCTTTTAAATATTGAAATCTACTAAAAAAATGATATAATTACTTTGAAAAAAGTTAATATTCAAAAATAACATTATAAAAAGGAACTAAAAAATGGAATATAGTATAGCATCATATTTTTTATATTTTATAATTATTTCTGTTTGTGGCTGGTTTATGGAAATAACATTACAACTAGTGCAAAAACACAAATTTGCAGATAGAGGATTTTTAATTGGTCCATATTGTCCAATTTATGGCATGGGGGCACTTCTTATTACTATTGTGCTAACAGACCTTAAAGAGCATCCATTTGCACTATTTTGTGTTGCAATAGTTATTTGTGCAGTACTAGAATACTCCACAAGTTATGTTATGGAAAAGCTTTTTCACGCTAGATGGTGGGATTATAGCAATGAAAAATATAATATAAATGGTAGAATTTGTTTGGAAACTATAATTCCATTTGGTTTATTAGGACTACTACTTATATATATTGTAAATCCTTTTATATTTAATGGTTTAGCTAATGTTCCACAAACTATGCTAAACATTGTTGCAATTACTTTAGCAGTATTTTTTGCAATAGATTTTGCAATTTCTTTTAAAGTAATTTTAAATGTAAGCAGTACTACAAAAAAATTTGATGAAGAAAACCCTAAAGATAATACTGAAGAACTATCTGAAAAGGTTAGAGAATTTTTAAGAGGCACATCATTTTTAAACAAGAGATTAGTAGATGCATTTCCAAAGTTAACTACAATAATTAGAGAAAATAAAGAGAAAATAATAAGAAAAACAGAAGAAGTTAGAGAAGATATAACGGAAAAGGCAAATGACTTAAGTAAAAAAGCTGAAAAAGTAAAAAGCAATGTAAAAAAAGGAATAGATAAAACTTCTAGAACTGTAAAAGTTAATTTAAAAATAGCAAAAAGAAAAGCTACCAGAAATATAAAAAGGAAGGAAAAAAATTAGTAAAATGGGAATTATTAATAATCAAGATGAAGAAAATACTAAGCTTGCTAAAGAAATGTTAACACTAGGAATAGATATAGAACAAATTTGCCAGATAACAAAACTTACTAAAGAAGAGGTAGAAAAATTAGCAAAAGAAAGCTAATTTAAAGTTTTAATAGCCTCTCTTGCAAGTTCATCACAACGATTATTAAATTCATTATCACTATGACCTTTTACTTTATTAAATATAACATTATGAGTTTTGGTAAGTGTAAGTAACTCTTGCCAAAGCTCTTTATTTTTAACTTCTTCTTTATTAGAATTTTTCCAATTATTTTTTATCCAACCAGAAATCCAATCTTGTTTAAAAGCATTTACAACATAAGCGCTATCACTATAAAGCTTTACATAGCAAGGCCTTTTAAGCAATTTTAAAGCTTCTATAACAGCAGTTAACTCCATTACATTATTTGTAGTATCTTTTTTACCACCAGAAATTTCTTTTTTATTTTCTCCAAACATTAAAATTGCACCATATCCACCAGGTCCAGGGTTTCCGCTACAAGCACCATCAGTATATATAATTACTTCGTCCATTATTTTCTCCTTTGAACATTGTAAAATATTTTTATTTATGATATATTATATCAAAGTAAGAAAAAATAAGTCAATAAATGACAAAAAATAATTGCAAATAAAGGGAGGTATTACTTATGAGCAGAGTACTTGGAATTATTGCAGAATACAATCCATTTCATAATGGACATTTATATCATATTAAGCAATCATTAGAAGAATCAAATGCAGAATATGTTGTTTGTGTAATTTCAGGTAATTTTGTACAAAGAGGTAATACTTCAATTATAAATAAATGGACTAAGGCAAAAATGGCAATAGCAAATGGGGTAGACCTAGTTTTAGAGCTTCCTACAATATATAGCACTTCTAGTGCAGAAAACTTTGCAGAAGGTGCAATAAAATTACTAGATTCATTAAAAATAGTAGATACAATTTCATTTGGAATAGAAGCAAGTGAACTATCTACATTAAATAACATAGCAAATGTATTATATCAAGAGCCAAAAGATTATGTAACAATGCTTAATCATGAACTAAGCAAAGGTCTTTCTTTTCCAAAAGCTAGAGAAAATGCTTTAATGGTATATTTAAACGATATAAAACGTTATGCAAATGTTTTAACTGGCTCAAATAACATTTTAGGAATAGAGTATTTAAAAGCTCTAAAAAGATTAAAAAGCTCACTTACTCCACTTGGAATAAAAAGAGAAAAAGTATTTTACAATGATGAAACAATTGTAGACGACTTTGCTAGCGCCACAGCGATTAGAAAGTTTATAGTAAATAGACAATTTGATGAAATAAGAAAAGTTATTCCACCATCATCATACTTTTTGTTAGGACAAGATTTAAAAAAAGGACATTATGTTTTAGACTTGTCTAAATTTCAAAAAGAAATCATATATATATTAAGAAAAATGACAATTGAGCAAATACGTGAACTACCTGATGTCACAGAGGGATTAGAAAATTCAATAAAAGAAGCTGCAAATTCTTGTAATAATGCAGTAGATTTAGTGAATATGATTAAAACAAAGAGGTATACTCAAACTAGAATACAAAGAATTTTAATATATGCTTTACTTGGTATTACAAAAAAGATGTTAGAAGATTCTAAGAAAATAGTTCCATATGCTAGAATTTTAGGGTATAGCCCTAAAGGACAAAAGCTAATTTCAGAAATAATAGCTAAAAATCCAAAAGCAAATGTAGTAACTTCTGTTAAAGATTTCTTAGAAAAGTCAAAAAATAAAGCATTAAAAGATATGTTACAATTAGATATTAATGCAACAAATATATACACAATTGGCTACGAAAAAGATTCATGGGCAAATTTAGATTATACAAACAAAATTGTAACTATAAATGACTTAAAGGGGTAAAAATAAATGGTTATTGGAATAACTGGAAGTTCTGGAGCTGGTAAGAGCACAGTATGCGAAATTTTACAAAATAAATATAATGCCAAAATTATTTCAGCAGATAAAGTTTCAAAAGAATTATCACAAAAAGGAACAGCTTATTTAGCAGAAATAGTAGAAAAATTTGGGCATGACATTTTATTAGAAAATGGTGAATTAAACAGAAAAAAACTAGCAAACATTATATATAGCAATAAAGAGAAAAGAGAGCTTTTAAATAATTGTACGCTTAAATATATTAGTTCAGAAATTAAAAATCAAATTGAAAAATACAAAAATAGTGAGCAAATAATAGCAATAGATGCACCACTTTTACTTGAAGCAAAACTAGAAGAAATTTGCACTATTACTATTGCTGTTATATCAAATAATAAAGAAGCTCAAATAACTAGAATAGTAGAACGTGATAAAATAGATATAAATCATGCTAAAGCTAGAATAAGTGCCCAACATGAAAACGATTTTTATTCGTTAAATACTGATTATACAATAATAAATGATGATAAAATACTGGATTTAGAAAGTCAAATAGGTAATATATTAAAAAATATCATGCAAATTTAAACCGTAACGTCTTATGTTACGGTTTTATTACATTTATATAACATTTCTGTAACAATGTTGAAATGGTTAAATAAATAACATATAATTAAATTAGCAATAAAGAACAAATAAAACATAAGACAAAATATAAAGGGGAGTAAGCAAATGGAAACTTTTGCAGATTACATTTTATCTGAAGAAAATTGGATAAAAAAAATGGAAATCATGCATTATTTAAAAAAGAAAACAGGTGTGTTTTTTGATAAATCTGTTATTTTTAAAACATATCTTGCAAAACTATTTTTAGATAATACAGAGATTGGTCTAGATGAAAATACAGTTTTAACTGCATGCTTGTTATGTAATTGCAAAAAAGTAACTGACCCACAGAATTTAGATAAAATTAAATCTTATGCAAAAGAGGGAGCAAATTATTTAAGCGAGCTTGGATTTTCAGATAGATTTTGTAAAATATGTGAAGAAGTTAATAGGTATAGTGGAAGTTTCCCTCGAGAAAAAGAAAGCGATGTTCTAGAGTTAGTAGATCAATTTGGAGCTATGCTATTAGATAGACCAGAAAGAATAGCTCTAAAACCAGATGAAGCTTTAGTATTATTAGAATATAGAAATTTAAAAGATAGAAATAATGTATATTTAAATCAATTTAAAGATTTTGTTAACGAAATGCAAGAAGTATTAATATAGCTTTAATTTAAATAAAAGATTGGAGAGTTTAGTATGAGCGAACCTGTTCTAGAAAAACTATCAAAAGTTATGAATGATGTTACTTTAAATGATAAAGATGATGAAAAATGTATACGTACAATAGTAGGAATGGATCAAAGAGTGTATGAGGCAATTGCTAAATATAAAGAAAAGCAAAATAGTCTCGATTCTAATTCCAATGATAAAATGCCTATTGTTACAGGAACTGAAATGAGAGATTTTGTAGATGAACAAACTAATAGGCCAATGATATCAGATACTAAAAATAATGAATATGATGAACGTACAATTTAAATTTACAAAAGAAAAAGTATAAAAAAAGATTGGCATTTTGCCCAGTCTTTTTTATGTGTAATTTACTAAAGTTTTATAGATTTTACTTTTAAAAAATCTAAATAAAATTATTGGAGAAATTATTGAAATGAAAGAAATGTTTGCAGATTTACATGTTCATATTGGAAGATCAGAAAATGGAAAGCCAATAAAAATAACAGCAGCTAGAAGTTTAAATTTTGCTAATATTGCAAAAGAATGTAGCGATAGAAAAGGAATACAAATAGTAGGAATTATAGACTGCGCATCACCTTATGTTATAGAAGATATTGAAAACTTTTTAAAAACAGGAGATGCCTACGAAATAAAAGATGGGGGAATTATATACAAAGACAAAGTTTGCATTATTTTAGGAAGTGAAATAGAAACTTCAGAAATAAATGATGAAGGTAGAACCGGTAGTGCACATAACTTATGCTATTTTCCTAGCTTAGCTGATATAAAAAGCTTTTCAAAAGAAATGAGTAAATACATTAAAAATATTACTTTAAGTTCTCAAAGAGCATGCATATCTGCTTATGAATTAATAGATATTGTAGAAAAATTTAATGGCATTTTAATACCTGCACATGCTTTTACACCACATAAAAGTTTTTATGGCAATTGTACAAGCCGTTTAGAGAGAATATTTAAAGAAAAGTTTAATAGAATATTTGCAATTGAGCTTGGCTTAAGTGCAGACACATATTTAGCAGATCAAATTTCGGAACTTGAAACAAGAACTTTTGTAACAAATTCAGATGCTCATTCTCTTCCAAAAATAGCAAGAGAATATAACAAAATATTACTAGAAGATATTTCATTTAAGGAGCTTTTAAAAGCACTTAAATGTGAAGACGGAAGAAAAATAGTAGCAAACTATGGATTAGACCCAAAACTTGGTAAATATCATAGAACTTATTGCGAACATTGTGACAAGCCAATAGAAGGAGAGCCACCAATTAAAGAATGTCCGATATGTCACGGAAATAATATAACTATGGGGGTTTTAGATAGAATTGTTGCTATTAGAGATAAATCTAATAGCAAAAGTCCTAAAAATAGACCACCATACATATATCAAGTTCCACTTACATTTGTTCCTGGCTTAGGTTCAAAAACAATTGATAAATTATTAAATACATTCGAAACAGAAATGACTATACTTCATAAATTAACTAAAGATGATATAGAAGCTGTAGTTGGAGAAAAAGTTGCCAAAACTATTATAGCTGCAAGAACTGGTAATGTTTCAATACAAGCAGGTGGCGGTGGAGTTTATGGCAAACTAACAGCCTGCTGATAAATAAATTGTCTAAAGTTCTAAATCTCATTTTATTGCATAGATATTATGTATAAAACTACTATGGAGGAATAAAATGAGAAGAAAACTTTCGAAAAAACCTAAAATACTATCTCTTATATTAGCACATATACGAGATAATATAAAAACATACTTAATAGTTTCACTTATTTTACTAATTGGAATAATTTTAGGTGTAGTTTTTATAAATAATATGAATGAATCTCAATCAGAAGAAGTAAAAACATATATAAATAGCTTTATTAACTCATTAAAACAAGGCTCTACAATAGATACAACTTCTCTTTTAAAAAAATCAATAGGTAACAACTTATTATTTACATTTTTTATGTGGTTTGTAGGTTCTACTGTAATTGGTATTCCAATTGTGTTTGGAATAATTATATTTAGGGGTTTTTGCCTAGGATATACAATTTCTGCAAGTATTGCAACGTTAGGAACAGGAAAAGGAATTTTATTTTTTGTAACAAGTATATTATTGCAAAATATAATCTTTCTGCCATGCATGTTAGCTCTAGCTGTTAGTGGAATAAAATTATACAAATCTATAATGAAAGATAAGAGAAAAGAAAACATTAAATTTGAAGTATTTAGACATACTGCATTTTCTTTGGTTATTCTAGCATTTTTAATTGCTTCTTCATTTGTAGAAACATATATATCAACTAATTTACTTGTATGTTTTATACAGTATTTATAAACATTTTTTAAAAAATTTATTTTTTTGAAAAAATCTATTTACAATTTAAAATAATTTTGATATAAATATATATAGTTTACGTAAATTGTGAAGCACTTTTATTTAGTACATACAAATTATATTAAGATAGGGGAGCTTAAAATGGAAAAACAAATTAAATCTTTTTTAGAATTTCTTCAAAACGAAAAAAAATTATCAGACAACACATTACAGTCATACAAAAGAGACATAGTACAATTTGAAGAATATGTAACAAAAAATAAAATAAACTTTTTAAAATTTAACGAGGAAGATACTAAAGCCTATCTAAAGTATCTACAACAAGAAGGTAAAAAAACATCAACCATCTCTAGAAATTTAGCATCACTAAGATCTTTTTATCAATTCTTAATTAGAGTTAAAAAAGTAAAACATGACCCAACAGAAAATATTCAATCTCCTAAAGTAGAAAAAAGAGTTCCTAGTGTACTTACTTCTCAAGAAGTAGAACTTCTATTAGATCAACCAAAAGACATTGATTTAAAAGGAACCAGAGATAAAGCAATGTTAGAATTTGCTTATGCAACAGGAATGAGAGTTACAGAAATAATTTCATTAAATTTAGATGACGTTAATTTAGATGAAGCTTATGTTGTTTGCAAGCAAGGTAATAAACAAAGAAATATTCCTTTAGGTTCACTTTCTTTAAAGGCTCTAAAAGAATATATAGATAATGCAAGACCAATACTAATTAAAAATGAAAAAGAACAAGCTCTATTTGTTAATGTTAATGGAAAAAGATTAACAAGACAAGGCTTCTGGAAAATAGTAAAGTATTATAAAGAACAAGCCCATATAACAAAAGATATTACTCCTCATGTACTAAGACACTCATTTGCAACACATTTATTGCAAAATGGTGCAGACTTAAAAGCAATACAAACAATGTTAGGGCATTCTGATATTTCATCTACACAAGTATATATGCAATTTCAAGACCCAGGCCTTAAAGATATTTATCAAAAAGCTCATCCAAGAGCATAAATTTATTTACACCTCAAATTCGTTTGAGGTGTATTTTTTAAAATTTCAATTTTTTTATCATTTTATAAAATTTTATCTTGACAGTTTACAATAATCAATATAAAATAATAGAGTAAGTAAATATATTCTAATATAAATTTTTTAAATTTAGGTAAAGTTAGAGTTTATATATTTCGTACATTGAAAATTAAATAAGAAAGAGGTGCATAAGATTATGGATATCGTAATCAATATCGCCGTTTTTCTAATCGCAGCAGTAATTTTTACTTTCGTTGGAATATTTGCAAGAAAAAAAATTGCTGAATCTAAAATGCAAAGTGCAGAAAATGAAGCAAAAAAAATAATTGAAATGGCAAACATAGAAGCAGAAAACAAAAAGAAAGAGGAAATATTTAAGGCAAAAGAAGAAATTATGAATGCCAGAAAAGACTTAGACCAAGAGATTAGAGAAAGAAGAGGCGAAGTACAAAATCAAGAAAGAAGATTAATTCAAAAAGAAGAAAACTTAGAAAAGAAACAAGAAAACGTAGAGAGAAAAGAACAAGATTTACAAAGTCAAGAAATTGAACTAGATGCAAAAAGAAAAGAAGTAGAAGAGGTGCTTAACAAACAACTTTTAGAATTACAAAAAATTTCTGGTTTATCAAAAGATGATGCAAAAAATCTTTTACTTTCAGAAATGGAAAAACAATTAACTGCAGAAAAAGCAGCATTGTTAAGAGACATGGAGTCAAAACTAAAAGAAGAATCTTCAAAAAATGCAAAAGAAGTTATAAGTTATGCAATTCAAAAATGTGCTGCAGATCATACTTCTGAAACAACTGTATCTATAGTTGCTCTTCCAAATGATGATATGAAGGGCAGAATTATAGGTAGAGAAGGTAGAAACATTAAAACTTTAGAAACATTAACTGGTATTGATTTAATAATTGACGATACGCCAGAAGCTGTTGTTATTTCAGGCTTTGACCCATTAAGAAGAGAAGTTGCTAGAATTGCTCTTGAAAAATTAATTGAAGATGGTAGAATCCATCCAGCTAAAATCGAAGAAATGGTTGAAAAGGCTAAAGAAGAAATTGAGCAAACCATTAAAGAAGAAGGGGAAAGAGCAGTACTTGAAACAGGTGTTATTGGGTTAAATCCAGATCTAGTAAAACTAATTGGTAAATTAAAATATAGGACAAGCTATGGACAAAATGTTTTAAATCACTCAATAGAAGTATCCAATTTAGCTAGAATAATGGCAGAAGAATTAGGATTAGATGCAAACCTTGCAAGACGTGCAGGTCTATTACATGATATTGGAAAAGCATTAGACCATGACATGGAAGGAACTCACGTAGAACTTGGTGTAGACATACTTAAAAAGTATAAGGAAAACGAAAAAGTTATAAATGCTGTAGAAGCCCACCATGAAGATGTTGAACCACAAACCATGGAAGCAGTACTTATTCAAGCAGCAGATGCAATTTCAGCTTCAAGACCAGGTGCAAGAAGAGAAACATTAGATGCATATATTAAGAGACTAGAACAATTAGAAGGTATTGCAGATTCTTTTGAAGGAGTAGAAAAATCTTTTGCTATACAAGCAGGTAGAGAAATTAGAATAATTGTAAAACCTGAAAAAATTAATGACGACCAAATGACATTACTTGCTAGAGATATAGCAAAACGTGTAGAAGAAGAAATGGAATATCCTGGACAAATAAAAGTTAATGTAGTTAGAGAAACAAGAGTTATTGACTATGCAAAATAATTAAATTTAAGATGTAACTAAATTTTTAGTTACATCTTTTTTTATCAAACGTTTATTTTAAGATTCTACAATCAATATTATACAATTTTTTTAAGATGAAATTTCTTATGAGAATTGCATATTTTTTAGTTAAAAGCATTGTACTTTTTAAAATTTCCATATATAATAGTTATTGTTAATTTTGAGTAAGGAGAATAAATAAATGACATTTATAGAAAACATAAAGCAAAAAGCAAAACAAAATATTAAAACAATAATTCTTCCAGAAAGTGAAGATATAAGAGTTTTATCTGCAACAGAAAAAATATTAAAAGAAAATTTTGCAAATATTATTCTAATAGGAAATGTACAAAATACTAAAAATATAGCAGAAGAAAATAACATAGATATTTCAAAAGCTACAATTATTGAACCTGAAAAAGCTGAAAAATTTGATGAATACGTAAATGCTTTTTATGAATTAAGAAAATCTAAAGGAATAACAATAGAAAATGCTAAAAAAACTTTATTAGAGCCAATTTATTTTGGAATGATGATGTTAAAACAAGGAGATGCAGATGGATTAGTATCTGGTGCTTGTCATTCAACAGCAAACACATTAAGGCCAGCACTTCAAATTTTAAAAACAGCTCCAAATACTAAATTAGTATCAGCATTTTTTGCTATGGTAGTTCCAAACTGTGAGTATGGTGAAGAAGGAGTTTTTGTTTTTGGTGATTGTGGTTTAGTAGAAAATCCAACAGTAGATGAATTATCAGAAATAGCAATTTCTTCAAGTAAAAGTTTTAAAAGTTTAACAGGTAAAGAACCAAAAGTAGCAATGCTTTCATATTCTACTTATGGAAGTGCACATTCTGAACTTACAGAAAAAGTAATTGAGGCAACAAAATTAGTAAAAGAAAAACAAACAAATTTAGTTTGTGATGGCGAGCTTCAATTAGATGCTGCAATAGTTCCAGAAGTGGGCGCTTCAAAAGCTCCTGGTAGCAATGTAGCAGGAAAAGCAAACACGTTAATTTTTCCAGATTTAAATGCTGGAAATATAGGTTATAAATTAGTACAAAGGCTAGCAAAGGCTGAGGCTTATGGTCCACTTTGTCAAGGTATTGCAAAACCAGTAAATGATTTATCAAGGGGTTGCAGTACTAACGACATAGTTCGGAGTTGTGGCAATTACTTGTGTTCAAGCACAAATGTAATAAATTTTTTAAATTAAGAAAAAAATAGTTTTTTTAAAAAACAAAGAAAGGAAGTTTTAAATTATGAAAATTTTAGTAGTAAATTGTGGAAGTTCATCTATCAAATATCAATTGATAGATATGGAAACAGAAAGTGTAATGGCAAAAGGATATTTAGAAAAAATAGGCTTGCCAGATTCTTTTTTAACACATACAGTAAATGGAGAAAAACGTAAAATTGAACAATTAGTTACAAACCATGAAGAAGGAATTCAGCTTGTTTTAAGTCAATTAACACATCCTGAATATGGTGTTATAAAATCTTTAGACGAAATAGGAGCAGTAGGACACAGAGTAGTACATGGTGGAGAAAAATTCAGCTCATCTGTTTTAATAAATGATGCAGTAATTCAAGCAATGCGTGAATGTATTCCACTAGCACCACTTCATAATCCTGCTGGTATTACAGGAATAGAAGCATGTCAAAAAGTTCTTCCTAATGTTCCAATGGTAGCAGTATTTGATACAGCTTTTCATCAAACATTACCTAAAAAAGCTTATTTATATGCTATTCCTTACGAATACTATGAGAAATATGGAATTAGAAAATACGGATTTCATGGAACATCACATAGATTTGTAGCAAAAAGAGTAGCAGAAGTATTAAATAAACCAGTAGAAGATTTAAAAATAATTACTTGCCATTTAGGTCAAGGTGGAAGTTTAGCAGCAGTAAATGCTGGAAAATCAGTAGATACATCAATGGGACTAACACCTCTTGCTGGTATTCCAATGGGTTCAAGAAGTGGAGATATTGATCCTTCAATTGTAACTTTCTTAATGAAAAAAGAAAACTTAACACCTGATGAAATGGATAATATATTAAATAAAAAATCAGGTAAATTAGGAATTTCTGGAATTAGCTTTGATGATAGAGATATTGAAAAAGCAGCTGCAGAAGGAAATGAAAGAGCAAAACTTGCAATAGATACATTTGTTTACCAAGTAATAGGTTACATAGGAAGATTCGCAGCACAAATGAATGGCGTAGATGTTATTACATTTGCTGGAGGTGTTGGAGAAAACGGAATTGAAGTTAGAAAAGAAATTTGTAATTCTCTAAGTTATTTAGGAGTAAAAATAGATGAAGAAAAAAATAATTGTAGGGGAAAAGAGGTAGAAATATCTACTCCAGACTCTAAAGTTAAAGTATTTGTAATTCCTACAAACGAAGAACTTATGATAGCAAGAGATACAGCTGAAATAGTAAGTAAATAAATTATTTAAAAAAGCCCACCCACTCACTTTCAACTAAAAAGGCCTACCAAATATATATTATAAGGCAGGTCTTTTTAGTTTTTACATATTAGCTAATGGATTACTTTCAACAGCATTTCTTACTTGTTCGTTTTCAACATGTGTATAAATTTGTGTTGTAGAAATATTTTGGTGTCCTAATAGTACTTGTAAAGCTCTAATATCTACATTTCCATATTGGTACATTAAAGTTGCTGCTGTATGTCTTAGTTTGTGAGTAGAATACTTATTTATATCCAAGCCAGCTTTAGCAAGCTCCCTTTTTACTATTTCTTGTACCATTCTATTACTAATTCGTTCTTTTCTTTTGCTCAAAAATAAAGCATCTCTATCATCTGATTTAACTCCTTCATGAGGTCTAACAGCTAAATATTCATTTATTGCATTTATACAAGCTTTATTTAAGTAAATAGTACGTTCTTTGTTTCCTTTACCAATTACAGTCATTTTATTTTCACTAAAATCAATATTTTTTATATTTATTCCAACTAGCTCTGATAAACGCATTCCACAATTTAAAAATAGAGTAATTATAGCGGTATCTCTTTCTTTAAATTCATTTGACTCATTTCTAACAGTTTCCAAAAGTTTTTGACTATTTTCTAAAGATAAATATTTAGGAAGTCTTTTTTCCTGTTTTGGGGTTTCTAGCCCAATAGTAGGATCTTTATCTAATATTCTTTCCTTATTTGTTAAGTATTTAAAAAATACACGAATGCTAGCAACTTTTCTTGCCCTAGTAGCAGATTTGCTATGATATGTATTTGTTAAATAAAACAAAAATGCATGAATATCGTCTAACTCAATTTTTTTTATGGTATCAAAACTCATGTTTTTTATGTTTATATCCTTTATATTTTCTTCATCTGATAAATGAAAGTGGTACATAATGAATTTTAAAAAATGATTTAAATCATAATTATATTCTTTTACAGTATTTTCAGATTTGTTTAAAATTGTAGAAATATACTGCAAAAATGCATTTAAAAAATCTGGATTATTAGACGTATCAATCATAACTATTCACCACATTCCTTGATTAAATTTTAAATGAAGTTTGACGATGCCAAAATTGTAATTGTTTTTCAACCTTACAAACTCCTTTTTAATACTTATATTATAATATCACTAACAAAAAATAAAAACAATGCTATTTACTATTTTTTAAACTTAAACATATAATATTATTAAAAGTCAGTCCAAATTATAGAAATTATGCAGAATTATGGTAAAAAATGTTGCACAATTGTTCTGTAAATGTTATAATATAAAGTGTTACAATCATTGAAAAACAAAAAAATATTTTTAGAAAGGAAAATTTTATATGAAGGGGAGAAAAATTATTTGTGCTATACTTGCTATAGCAATTTTATTTTCACAATTTTCATTCTTAAGTTTTATTATGCCAACTGTTGTTACAGCGGTAGAAACAAATATTGCAGACAAATATTTTTACAAACAATTAAATGATGATGAAAAAGCATTTTACGATATTATGGATGAAATGTTTTTTTCTTGCGATTATTCAAAATTAAAAACAGAACTTCAAAGACCAGAATCTGATTTTGGAGTTAATTCAGTTGATATAACAAATACAATTGATAAATCTGAAAGCTTAAAAGCTAAATTAGAAGCTTATACTAAAGGAGATCAAAGCCTATTAAATGCAATGGGTGCAGCAAAAGATGCATATATGGCAGATCATGCTGGACTATTTTATATTGACCCAGATCAAGTAACTCTTAGAGTTAAACAAAAAGAAGGTAAATTATATGCATTTTTAGGTATTGGTAGATCTGACACATATATTAACAAAGCTTTTTGGGATTATGACCAAAAACAAGTTAAAAAAGCAGAGCTTATAGCTGCTCTTGATGCAGTAAAAGCAGGGCTAGACGAAGCAGTAGAAAAAGTTAGAGCAGTTAAGGCTCAAGAAAATCAAAACTTAAAAGAACAACAAATCAAAAAAGCACATGACTTAGTTATAGAAGCAAATTCATATAAACTAGAAGAGACAATTATAGAAGAAAATAAATCAAAACAGGATGATAATGAAAAAGGAGATCCATGGAATGTTAGAACAGTTTATGGTGCCTTTGGACCAAAACACGAAATAGTTTGTGAAGGTTTTTCTAGAGCATTTAAAATGATACTAGATGAACTTAATATTCCATGTGTTTTAGTATATGGTGCATTTGTATCTAGTACAAAATATGAAGAACATATGTGGAACTATGTTATGTTAGATGATGACAAATGGTATGGTGTTGATACAACATGGGATAACACTGATAAAATAGATCCAGATAAAGAAGTTGTTGGGGAAGAAAGCAAAGAAAAAGTTTCTACAGAATATTTCTTAGCAGGAGAAGACAAAATGTCTTTAAATCACTTAGTTACAGGAATTATGTCTGTATCAAACTTTGAATTTAAATATCCACCACTAGAAGCTTCAAGTGACAAATATGAAACTGTTTCAGAAAATGCAGGTTTAAGAATTGAATTAGATGATGAAAGCTATGATGAAGAAGATCAAATAAAAGCTGGTAAATTTAAAATTAGTTATTTTATAGATTTAAATGAAAATGGCGTTGAAGACCCAGGAGAAAGAATGGGCTATAAAAAAGCCAGAGAACATGGCTATTACTTAATAAATAGCATGATGCAATACAATGGTGAGCCAGCATATGACTTTTCAGTAACACCTAAAAATCCTAATGAAGAAGGATGGCAATATAACGGATATTTTGCTTATGTAAATGAAGCTTATGCGTCATTAGTTGATTTTTATGAAGATGGTACTAAAGTAGAAGACAATGATGGAATAGAAGGAAAAGATTCATATTTATCATTCTATAATTCAAATTGTAATTATATTCAATTTGGTATTACCACAGAAAAACCAACAGAATATTACCAAGGAATTGAAAATAATATGATGGATTTAATAAAATATACTACTTTTACAGGAACATCTAATGACATGATTGCATTATCTGACAAAGTATTTAATCCTAATGGTGCTCATGTAAAAGCTCCATATATTAAAAAAGCAACACCTATTCAAAATTCTACAATGATTATTGGAGATGAATATCATTGTGTAATTGAATATGATGAAAAATTAACTAGAATTCCAGGTGAAGACTTAAAAGCAAGTGTTTTAGTTGAAAATTCTTCAAATGTTGTTGCAAATAATTTTACATTAACAGATTTTGAATTTGATGGTGAACACACAGTAAGCTTTAATTTTAAACCAAGTGAATTATATGCAGATGATTCTGTATATTATACAATAGATATGTTAGGACTTATGGGAGAAACATCTAGAAAAAGACCAATGGCAGCAAGTTATTTCTGCGCACATAAATGTTCAGCTTATGCTTATAAATCACAAGGAATTGACTGGAACGTTTATGGTAAACCAACACTTATGGATGATGTAAACTTAGATAATATGACAGACGAAGAAAACTCAGATTTAGCAGAGTTATTAAAACACAGAATGACACTTGTTACTACAACTACAAAACCATCTGAAGAAAAAGCAATGAATGATTTACTAACTGAAGAAAAAACAGGTGGAGAAGTTGTAAAAAGCGAAACATATAATATTAAATTAACTCTATGCAAAATGCAAAAAATCCAAAATGGTCAAGCGGTTAGAGTAATGCTTGGTTTCCCTGAAGGATACGGTCCAGAAGATGCTGGTGTTACATTTAAAGCATATCACTATATAAAAGATGCATCTGGAAACATTACAGGAGTTGAAGAAATTCCTTGTATGGTTACTGAATTAGGTTTAATTATCGAATGTAGTTCATTTAGCCCATTTACAATTGCTGCTATTGAAGGTGCAGAAAAAGAAGATAATTCAAGAACAGTAATTTTCCAAACAAGCAAAGGTGGAGATGCATATACTGATATTGCTAAAGGGGAAAAAGCTAACAAAATAGTATTTAATGATAAAAACAAAGAAGTAAAAATTACAGTAAAACCAGATGAGGGTTATGTTGTTGATGATATTGTTATTGGAGAACAAGTAATAGATGTAAACGGAGATGATATCGAAAAGGTATCTACTTCTCAAGATTCAAATGAAGTAACATATACTATTAAATATGATGACTTAAAAAAGCAAAATTATGAAGCAGTTGTAGCTAAAGTTGCATTTATTACAGAAGAAACAAAACAAGCTGAAAAAGAAGCAGGTTTTGAAGTAGTTGCTCAGCCATTAGTTCAACCAACATTTACAATGTCTGCAGAAGTGACTTCAGAATCTAAAGAAAGCGGTCCATTTACTGAAGCAGATGAATTTGAAGTTTCATATAAAATTACTGATATGAAATCAGTTGGAGAGCAAGGTATTCTTGGAATTGGTGCATTATTATCTTATGACAGATCAAAACTACAACTAGTATCTATTACAGCCGGAGAAGATTGGACAGTTAAATCTAATGTAGTAGATGGTAATACTTCATCACATAATATTGCGGCAACATATAAATTAGAATCAGAAGCTATATCTAGGATATTATCATCAGAAGATGGTAATGAAGAACAAATAGATAAAGTAGTATTTAAAGCTAAGTTTATGGTTTTAGAAAATGAAAATATAACTGAAAAAATTACACTTTCACACATTGAAGGTTCAAGAGGAAAAGAAGAGGACGTTATTATTAAGGCTCCTGAAATTGTTACTGATATATCTATAAATAAAACAGATAATCCTGTAGAAGAAAAACTTGAAACACAACCAAATGCAAAATGTAAAGTAGAAGGTGAATATGTTAAAGATGTTTTATTTAAATCAAGCGTTGAAAAAATGAAACAAGAACTTACATCTGGAACAGCCTTACCTGTAAACTTCTTTAAACATGATGGCAATAAATTAGTAGAATTATCAGACTCAGATATTGTTGGAACAGGAACAATAGTTAGAGTAGGAGAAACTGAATGGACTATAATAATTAAAGGAGATCTTGATGGAAATGGAGAGCTAACCGTAAATGATATAGTTAAATTCAAGTTAGATTATATAGGAGAAGAAAAACTTGAAAATGTATTCTTAATGGCTGCTGAAATGGATGGAACAACATTTGATGATGGTCTACCTTCTATAAATGATCTTGTTCTAATGATAATAGAATATAATAATATAAAAGACTAAAGGAGAAAAAATTTATGAGTAAAAAAATTTTAATATTAAGTATTTTAGCATTATTACTAACATTATTGTTATCAGTTAAAGTATCTGCAGCAACAATTACATCTGCAACTATTGAAGTAACACCTTCTAAAACAGAATGTAAAGCAGGCGAAACTATTGATTATACAATAAGTTTAAAAAACTTAAATGCAAGTGATGGAATTCTTGGCTTAGGTGCATATATAGAATATGATTCAAATTTATTAACTTTAAATACAAAAGCTCAAGGACTTTCAGATTGGTCAGATGCTACAATATCTGGAACAACTAACAGATTTGTTACAACTAAAGAAACTCATTCTTCAAATAATGAAGATATTTTAAAAATTACTTTTACAGCAAAAGAAACAACAAGCAATGTAGAAACAGCTATAAAGTTAAATAGAATTGAAATATCAAATGGAACTCAATATAATATTAACGAAGTTAGTTCTAATAAAGTAACAATTATAGCTAGTGATATACCATCTGCATCACCTTCAGCAGGTGCTACAGAGGAGCCAGAAACAGAGAGTCCTTCTCCAACTCCAAGTGGAGATATTCAAAGCCCTGGAGAATCTACTAGTCCTGATACTCAAAGTCCAGAAGGATCTGCTAGTCCTAGTGTAAATACAGTAGCTCCAAGTCAAACACCTAGTGCTAGTTCTCAAGCTACAAATAATGACAAAACTGAAGAAAAATTACCACAAACAGGATTTTACAATTCTTATTTATTCGCTTTAATAATTTTAGTAGCTTGTATAGCAATAATATTATTTGTTAGAATGAAGCTAATTAACAGCAAAACAAAGAAAAAGTAATTAATTTTATGAGCTTATCAGAAATGGTAGGCTCTTAATATTATAGGAGTATACGTATAGAGATAGTAGATGTAAAGAAATAATAAAAAAATATATAGTGACTATAATAACAACTTCTATACCAGGAAGCATACTAGTATTTGATCAAATTTTTGCTTTACTAAATGTTAATAAAGATAGCCATATAATTGTTTTTTATATATTAGTAATAATATTAGCATTATTAGGAGATGCTTTTCAATTTAATTTTAGTAGTCAGCACAATATAAGTAAAAAGAATGAAACGGACGAAAGAATAAATACAAATTGATAAAAAATTGGTTTTGTGATATAAGTAACATATAAATTAAAACATGAATTGGAGAAAATAATATGGAAAAATTTGTTAACGATTTTATAATTGACTTTATACCTATTTGGTTGTCTATATTAGTATTAGCAACACTGGCAACAATTTTCTATAAAAAAATTGTTGGTAAAGCTGGAGAATTTTATGTAAAAAATGAATTAAAAAAACTTCCAAAAGAAAAATATTTGATTTTAAATGACTTATTATTGAAAAATAACAATGTAACATGCCAAATTGATCATGTGGTAGTATCAGAATTTGGAATTTTTGTTATTGAAACAAAACAATATAATGGCTATATAGTAGGTAACGAATACGATAAGAAGTGGAAGCAAAATAATAAATTTTTCATAAATAATCCAATACATCAAAATTATGGACATGTAAAAAATCTACAAAATATATTAGGACTTGATGACGATAAATTTATTCCAATTGTTTGTATTCCAAGTACTGCAAATTTTAAAATTAAATCCAAAAGTTATGTGCTACATTTATATGAACTAAATGAAAAAATATTGCTTCATAAGGAAAAAATATTAAATAATTACTATGAAATATATAAGACTCTTTTAAGCCTTAATATAGTTGATAAAGAAAAAAGAAAGCAACATATAAATTATGCCAAAGAAACAAAAAGAAATAACGAGATAAATCAAGAAAATACTTGTCCAAAATGTGGGGGAAAACTAATTAAGCGTAGTGGGAAATATGGTAATTTTATATGGTGCTCGAATTATCCCAAATGTAAATATACAAAGAAAGTATAAAAATAGATAAATATACTAAACATCTTTGAGGAATTATTTGTAGAAAACTTTCCATAATACAAACAAATTGAAAAGATTATAAATATCTGCTATAATAAAAATAGTGGAGGTGTTTAAATTGAAGAAATCAGAAATAAAGAACATATTATTTTCAATGAGAACTGCCGAAAATGAAGAAATTATAAATAATTTACTTGGAAAAATAGACTTATTAAGAGAAGAAAAGCTACAAGATATTTTAAGACAAATTGGAGGCAATGAAGAAAGTATTGGAAGCTATATACAAGAAAAGATAAAATCAATGCAAGAGCAACACGAACCTCATACTAAAATTAATAAGATGTTTTCATATGGAATTTCAGGTAACACTATACATTTGCATATGCCAGTTGATTTGCACGAAATGTTTGCAAAAATGGGAATATCTAGAACAATGAGTACGGTTAATTTATATTTATTAGATGCAATTGATAGAATTAGAATGATGCGAGCTGATGGATTTTATAAATTCCTTGATAAAGATAATATATATATGATTTCTCCTATATTACTTAAGAGAGAATTAGAATTTTTAAATACATTAGATTTTAGAACACAAATTTATAGAAAAAAAGAGTTACAGGATAAGCAATTTGTTGCTGAACATCCAGAATCACAACTTGCCATTAGAATATTTGGAAACAATAAGGATGTTGGAACGGCAATAATAAGATTAGATATGATAAATTCAAAAGAATGGCAAGAAAAAAAATCTAGACAAATACAAATATTTAATGAAAAAGGAATTAAATTACCAGTTGAAGAAAAATCCATAGAGTAGAAATATTTTTTAACAAAAAATCAGGTGTAGGAGAGAGGGGCTATTTTTCAAAATCTCGAAAATATAAAATAAATTATAAATTAAAAAGTAATTATTGAGGTGAAATATGTATAATAAGGAAGAAGTATTACAAAAAGTAGATATTTTATATAATATGTGGAAGAAAGGCAATCTTGGAGGAGAAGTTATGCCTGAAGATGCAAATCCACATTTGGACAAACCTTCTTTAGAAAATTATCTTTATTTTACATTACCTATGGCATTAAACTACCAAAGAAATTCCTATAAATTATGGGAAAGTGCATTAAATACATATAATGATAAAGAGACTAATTTTGTATTTTATCCTAAAATATGTATAAAAAAGACTTTTGAAGAAGTGCAATATGCACTTGTAAAATATAAAATAGCATTACAAAAACAAAAGCAAACTGAAATATGGTTATCTCTATGTAAAACATTTGTAAAATTATATGATGGAGATATTAGAAAATTATTTAACTTATTAGATAATGATGTTGATAAAATAAAAAATTTTATACAAAAAGAAAATAAAAAGAAATTCCCATATTTATCTGGAACAAAAATATGTAACTATTGGCTATATGTGATATACCAATATACAGACAGAAAATATAAAAATATTAATGAGTTAACAGTTGCACCAGATACACATGTAATCCAAGCAACACATAGACTGGGAATAATAACTGATGAAGAACTAAATAAGAATGATGTGCAACAGATAGTAGTAGAAAGATGGAATGAACTACTTAAAGAAACTAAGTATAATCCTATTGATATACACACTCCATTATGGTTATGGAGTAGAAATGGTTTTAAGGAGATAAAGTAATATGAAGGTATTGTTTGCAACAACAAATCCAGCAAAAATAAAAAAATATGCAGAAAAACTAAAAGAAAATAATATAGAAGTATTAACCATAAAAGATTTAGGAATAAATCTAAAACCAGAAGAAACAGGAAAAAATGCTATTGAAAATGCTTATATAAAAGCAAAAGCATATTATGACAAAACAAAGATTACTACTATTGGTATGGATAATAATTTATATATAGAAGAATTGCCAGATGAAAAACAACCAGGAACGCATGTAAGAAGAGTAAATGGAAAAGAATTAAATGATGATGAAATGATTGAATATTACTGTAATTTAGTTAAAGAATATGGTGGAAAACTAACGGCTAAATGGGTATATGGAATGGTAATATATGATGGAAAAGAACCAAAAGAATATAGTTGGAGTAAGAGCCACTTCTACTTTGTAAACAAACCTTGTAAAAAAAGAAATCCAGGTTATCCATTAGATTCAATGTCAATTATGCCAGAATGCAATAAATATTTCGTTGATTTAACAGAAGAAGATAGAAATAAAGATAAAGAAAATTACACCGAAGATGATGTTATTGATTTTATAATAAATAATTGTAGAAAGTAGAAGTCAAAAATTATGAAATTAGAAGATTTAAAAGTTGAATATGATAAATTACAAATAAAATACGGAGCTAAAGAATTAACATCTATATATAATGGTGGATGTATTAATAATCCAGATATTTGCTTTGTTTTTATGAATCCAACAGGTAGAAATATTGCATCAAATCCAAGTTGGAAAGGAAGAAAATCTCCATGGATAGGAACTAAAAATATATGGAAATTATTTTATAAAGTAGGATTACTTGATAAAATAATATATGATGATATTATTGCTAAAAAACCTCAAGAATGGGATGAGAAATTTGCAGATCTAGTATACGAAAATGTAGAAGAACATAAGTATTTTATAACTAATTTAGGAAAATGTACTCAAATAGATGCCAGAGTATTGCCTAATTCTGTTTATACTGAATATTTAGATTTATTATATAAAGAGATAAAAATAATTAATCCAAAAGCAATTATAACATTAGGAAATCAAGTTAGTTCTATTATATTAAATCAAAATGTATCTGTATCACACTGCAGAAAACAAAGCTTTTCTAAAAATATTGAAGGAAAAGAATATAAAGTATATCCAGTTTATTATCCTATTGGAAATGGAATGATGAATATAAAAAAAGCAATAGAAGATATTAAATTTATAATCAATACAAATAAAAATAGATAAAAAAATATATTTATATGTTTTTTAAATCTTTCAAAACTTTTTAGAATAATTATTGACAATTCACATATTTTATGCTAATATGAATATAATAATTAAGAACATCATTGTTTTTAATAAATGTGTT
>CANQRY010000019.1 GCA_947626335.1 uncultured Clostridia bacterium
AATTAATTTTATCGTTTTTTCTAAATATTCTAATCTCTTTTGGTTTACTGCGTAACCTTTTAGCATATAATCTTTTAGGATTTTATTTGCCCATTGTCTAAATATAACACCATTTCTTGATTTTACTCTATATCCTACTGATATAATAACATCTAAATTATAAAATGGTACTAATTGCTTTACTCCATCAACGCGCATTTTTTGCGTGTTGTTATTTTTATCCAATTCTTCGTCCTTAAACACATTGTTAATATGTTTTCTAATAGTTGTCTCATCTTTATCAAAAAGTATTGACATTTGATTTGCAGTAATCCATACATTGTCTTCTTTTAAATTCACCTCTAATTTTACACCTTGATTCTCAAATAAGATAATTTCATTTTCCTTTTCATTCATAAAAAACACATCCTTTTTATTAAATTATAATTCTTATTTGTGCATTTATTACTACTTTTAATTTTGATTTGTTAATTGTTTGAGAACTATTGTTTGCATTATATTAAATTTAAAATTATTTGTCAATAGTTTGATAAAATAAATTAAATTTTACTTATATAATAGTATGTATTATGAGATTTTTGTACTTTTTCTATAATGTTTGCCATTGTAAATGTTTTTCCGCATAACTATTTTAGGACTTTATATAATTTCAAATTTTTATTACTTTAAAAAAGTGCACATAAATTTATAAATAAAGAAAATATTTTTAAAAAAGCTATTGTAATTGCAATAATTATTAAACCAAATATATATATAAACATTTTAGTATTTTTTCTATTTTTTTCAATTTTATTTATATTGTCTAATTCGCAAACAAGTCCAGGTACTAACTTAATATTAGTTAAATATTCTACTAAATTGTTTTTTTCTTTTGCTGAATATAATTTAGCTTCAACTACTTTTCCAATCATTCCTCCAGTCATATGTTTCTCTGCTCTACTTGTAAAAATACCTTTTTGTGTTTCTGCATTATTTCCGAGTTCAATTTTTGTATAAATTTTATCAATAAAATAGCCACTTTCTAGGTCAATTTCCATTTTTTTGCTATTAGCTTCATCTATATTGATTGAAATTTTCTTTCCTAAGTCTGCATATTTAAAAACATTTCTTCCCATATTTTTAATTTTTTCAATGTTTTGAAGAATAATTAATTCTTCATGTCCGTAATCATTTATATATCTAACAATAGGCAAATATATAAATTCATTTACCGAATGTAATTTTTCGTGGGTATAAGAAACAGTAGAATACATAAATACAATATAATTATCTAAGTAACCATTCAATGCTTTAGAATTTTTCTTGAATTGTTCTATATCATATAAAGTTTTTTTATTACCTAACAACTTTCTTGGTAAATAAAAATAAAATAATAATATTTCTCCTAATATTGCTATTGCTACATATACATAAAATAAATCTTTAATCATTTAAATGGATTCCTTTCTTTTTTTACGAATAAGGTCATAAATTTCATTTTATTTGCTTAATATTATCTAATATCAACTAATGATAGTTTGTCCGTTTTTCCTTGTATTCTCTAGTATTATATGGTACTAAATAACACTAATTTTTTTAGTAACCATTATATGAAACAAAATACTCAACTGCGTTCTCTGGGAAGAACTCCTTGAACTCGCTATAAAGTTGTCCGAGCTAGTGTCTTATTATGTGCTAAAACAAGTGTTGGTTTTTGTACTTTTTCTATTATGTTTGCCATAGTGAATGTTTTTCCGTGAGCCTGTAACTCCTAGAAGTGTCTGGAATTTCTTGCCCTCTTTTATTCCATTACTTAAATATTCTATTGCTTGTGGCTGGTCGCCAGTTGGCTTATAATTTGATACTAATTTAAACATTTTATTCCCTTTCTTTATCTTTTTCATCTACTGAAATTAAAAATATTCTATTATCGAAAGCACCATTTGAGTCTTTCTTTTTTTGCATTGCCTGTTTTACTTCTTCAAAAGATATATTATGTTCTTTCATAATTGTTTGTATGACTTCAATTAAATCGCCTAATTCTTCTGCACTATGAGCTTCAATTACTTCTTTTGATTCTTCTAATAGCTTCTTATCAAGTTCTTGCCTGTATTCTTCATCACTTAATTTTCTATATTCACATGTATGGCCTTTTCTTTCAATGTTTCTAATTATATTATCTCTAACCAACTTATTATAATAATATTTCATTACAATCTCCTTTATTTTAATCACTTAAAAAATTCATTATTAAATCTATAATTACTTCTTTTTCTTTTGGATTTGATTCTGCAATTAGTAATGTTAATGCTGCTAGAGTATTATTGTCAATTATTTGCTTTCCATCTTTATATAAAATATCATAATAATTTAAGAAATATATGAATAATGTTGCTGCAATTCTTTTATTTCCATCAATAAAAACATGATTTTTTACAATCAAATATAAAAAATTTGACGCTTTTTCCTCAATACTGCTATAAATTTCTTTTCCATCAAAACTCTGATATATATTATTAATAATGGATTCTAAGCCATTATCTCTTTCTATTCCAAATATATTGCTTTTTTCTCCAAATTTTAGTTTATGTATAATATCTAAACAGTCTTGATATTGAATTGTTCTACTATCTGTTGTTCCTTTTATTTTCTTTAATGTTTTATGATCATAATCATCTAACAAATCTAATGCTTTTGAATAATTACCTATGACCTTTAAAATTTCTTTTGCATCGCTTGCTTCTAATCTTTCATCCATTCTATTGGCTATGTCAATTAATTTTATCGTTTTTTCTAAATATTCTAATCTCTTTTGGTTTACTGCGTAACCTTTTAGCATATAATCTTTTAATATTTTATTTGCCCATTGTCTAAAGATAATACCATTTTTAGACTTTACGCGATAGCCAACAGATATAATCATGTCTAAATTATAAAAATCTACCATATGAGTTTGTGTTTTTCCTTCAATAGCACCATGTTTAGTGGTTGTTGCAAATTTTGCAACAACCTGTTCATCTTTTAATTCTTCTACCAATGCATTCCTTATATGTCGTGATACAACTGATTTATCTCTTTCAAACAATTCAGCCATCTGCTCTAGATTAAGCCATACATTCTCATCTTTTAAATTCACCTCTAATTTTACACCTTGATTTTCAAACAAAATAATTTCATTTTCCTTTTCTTTCATAAAAACACATCCTTTTTATAAGATTATAATTCTTGCTTGTGCGTTTATTATTAATTTTTATTTTATATTTATTATTTCTTAAGAACTATTGTTTGTATTATATCATAGTGTATAGATAAAGTCAATCTATTTATTCGAGTATTTAGCTTTTTATACAACATTATTTGACATTTTTAGACATTGAATTTATAATACTAAAAAAGGAAAGGTGGAATGTCTTTATGAAAGAAAATAATAGAATTGCCTTTTGGGATATTTTTAAAGGCATACTTATATTTTTAGTTGTTTTTACACACTTTTTATATAATTATACTGAGCTTGGTTATGCAAAATATATAGTAAATGTAATTTACTTTTTTCATATGCCTGCTTTTATTTTTATTTCTGGCTACTTTAGTAAAAAAGAAATATCTTATAAAAAGGCATTAAAATATATTCTACTATATTTAATTTTTAACACAGTTTTTATTTTATATACTGCTGTTACTTCGCATACTCTACTTGCTATAACACCATTTTTCTCATATTGGTATTTATTAGCTTTAGTAGCTTGGAGAATTATTGCAAAATACCTACCTTGTAACAAATGGTATATTGTAATTCCTGCTTGCTTTGTAATTTCACTATTATCTGGTTATTTTTCAGATATTACAAATGTATTAGCAATACAAAAAATTCTTGGATTTTTACCATTTTTCTTTATTGGTTATTATTTACCAGAAAACTTTATTATATCTTTTACGAAAAAAAGAAAACCATGGGTATATATTTTAGCTTTTGTTATATTTGTTCTTACTTTAGGTAGTGCATTTTTCATATCTCGCAGTTTAAATATACAAAGTTACTTATTAATGGAAAATTACTTCTCTTCTAAAGATATTTTAATTAGAATATTAGTTTATGCAATTGCATTTATAGCAAGCTTTTCACTACTTTGCATGATACCAAACACAGAAAAACATACAAAAGTCTTACAAAAATGGGGCAAGAATTCTATTTGGATTTATCTTTTCCATAGACCAATTACTTTAATATTTGCAAAAGTATTTTTCTTACCATCATATTTGTATGTACCCGCTTCTTTATTAGCAACATTACTTGTATGTGCTATTTTCTCATTTGATAAACTAAATAACTTTTTAAATACATATACTGATAAAGCAGTAAATTTAATAGCCAAAAGGACTTAAAAATCCTCTTGGCTTTTTTTAGTTTACCCTCTCTTTTTTTTCTGCATTAAATATACCATTTTAGCTGTTATATTATTAGGAGATATTTTAGATAATACTCTTAATATTTTTATGCCAACTCCTGGAACAATTAAAAACTTATTTTTTAACATTTTATTTATTGCATATTTTGCAACCTTTTCACTACTTAATGAATATAAATTAAACTTTACTCCTGCTACATTGTTAAAATTTGTATTAACAGGGCCAGGACAAAGTATACTTATTTTTACTTTTGATTTTTGTCTTTTTAATTCTTCTCTTATACCTTCTGAAAGTCTTACAACATAAGCTTTAGAAGCATAATAGCTTTCCATTAAAGGCCCTGGCATAAAGCCTGCTATTGAAGCTACATTTAAAATATGACCCTTATTTTTCTTCATCATATCTTGTAAATATAGTTTAGTTAAAATATGAACTGCAGTTATATTTGTATTTATTAAATCTAATTCTTTTTCTAAACTAGTTTTATTAAATTCGCCAAATACTCCAAATCCTGCATTGTTTATTAGTATATCTACTTCTCCTGTCATTAAATATAAATTTTTACAGTTTTCGCTATTTGCTAAATCCATTGGTATAATTTGTACATTTTTTCCATTTAAACTGTTTTTAACTTCTTCTAGTTTATCTTTATCTCTTGCTACTAAAACTAAGTCATACCCCATTTTATCAAATTCTCTTGCCATATCTCGTCCAATTCCAGAAGATGCCCCTGTAATTAATGCTTTCATAATAGTTCCTCCTACTTTATCAACCTATATTTCATCATGTGGGTATCCTGTAATGCTATTTATATCAGGTATTTCTGCTATATATGTAACTCCGTTTCTTTTCTTTATGTTTTCTACCGCTTCATTTAAGCAAGCAATTGCTTCTGGATGTGTTTTTTCAAACTCTTTTCCATCATCACTAATAATGTAGCCTTTTTTATATTTTTCATAACTTTCTGCAATTCCAATTTCATATATATTGGCTGTAGAAACCATATCTTTTAAATCCGGGAATTCATCTTCCAACGCTTGTTTTATTTCTAGCAAGCCTAATCTTCCCAAAATTTGATTTTCTCTAGGTCTTATTTCAATTATTCTAACATGACCTGGCATTTCAAAAATAGTATTTTGGTATGTGCCTACAATAAATGATATATCTATAGGCTTTCCGTTTACTAAAATTGTATATAATTGTCTTAATCCTATTACTTCTAGTGTTGGCTGTAAATGCACATTTGAAAGTCCTATTTGGTTCAAGAATCCTTGATAATCGCTTAAACATGTACTATTACCTATTTGTTCTGCTTTTTCACGGTCTGTATATGTAGTATTATCTTCAACATAAGTTTTATATGTAATTCTTTTATTTTTATATTTTCTTGTAGCTTCTCCATTATAATGTGTAGCTCCGTCACGAATACGAAGAATTTGCTTGTTACTTAATAAACTAAAATTATCTGGTATATCATAATAAACATCTTTTGAAAAATATTCAGCACTATCTTTAATTTCATATTTAGCTTGTAATTTTTCCATAATGTCTTGATAATATATGCCATTTTTAGTAAGTACATATTTAAGTTCAAATTCTTGTCTTGGTTTTGTTTGATCTTGTATTATTTCTTTTATTGTATCTGCATATGTACTATTAAATTCTTCTTTTGACATTCCCATTTCTAATCTTAAAAGTTCAGGGTTTATAGCTATTACACTTCTTGTAATTGGCTTTAAGCTTATTGCATGTGGTAATTCTTCAAACTTTTTTATTCCTTGGCTAGTAATAATATTAGTACTTCCAAATTTGGTTTTCTTATATGGTGTAATTATATTTGTGCTACTAAAAATGCTTCTAGAGTTTTCTGGAAATTCAGGAATAGCCATTTTTAAGATTCTTCTTACATATTCCTCACTATCACTGTTATATAGAATATGATAATCTTTTTCTGCATTTTGCAAATAACCACATAAATATTTTACTTTTTCACTTTTTGCATATTCTGATATTTGTTTAATAGCATCTTCTAAGGCGCTATCTAATAATTCCATATATTCCTGATTTGTAAAATCAGCTTTTTCTGATGTTAAAAACTTTTTTATGCTACTCGGAACAGTGTTTGGAACTTCTTCTGGATGTTCTCTTAGTTCTAGTAATAAATTTTTAAAAGCCTCATTTCCAATAAAATCTATATTACTATAATAAATTTTTTGATAATTTCTCATTCGCTCTAAAATGGTTGCTTCTAATAAATACATTTTGTCTTCTGGAACAGCTAGTACAATTTGATTTCCTGCTAAAATATACTCAAAACTATCTATTATATTTCTATAATTTGCTAAAGTTCCTAAACCTGTTATTGTAGATTCTCTAGATAAATAGTCTAATCTATCTAAATCAATGTTATTCGAAATTAATGCTGCTAATAATTCTTTTAAATGTACTGTGTTATCTGGTAGAATTTTAATAGTTTCTGATATTTCATTATTTCCATAAATGCACTCCATAAATTCTACTAATTCTTCAATAAACTCTTCTCCATAATAACTTACTATTATTTTGTGAATATCAGTATTTTTATCCCTTATAATATCAATACCTCTTTTTTCGTGTGATAGTCCTGTAATTTTTTCTAGTAAGTGTGAGCCTGCGCCATGCCCAATATCATGTAATAAAGCTGCTAATTTTGCCATGTCTTTTTCTTTTTGAGATATTTTAATTCCATATGCGCTTAATTTCTTTTCGATATTATTTAAAGTTATGCATATAAGATAATATACACCTATACTATGCTCATATCTTGTTTCTTGTTTTAAATTTTTCCATTCTAATGTTGACATGGATGTTTGTATAATATCTTTTAAACGCATAAAATCTTTGCAGTTTACTATTTTCTCAAAAATACCATTTAATTCAATATTTCCATATATAATATCTTTTTGTATCATTTTACTTTATTCCTTCTTGTTACTACAATTAACATCTATATTCTTTTGTGATCATATATTAAATATTTTATAAAGGCTGTGGTCTTATTTTATTTTAAAAAAATTAAATTTTTTTAAAATATTTTTTAAATCTATGGACTTTTTATGTTTTATTGTGTATTATTATATCGTACTAATAGAAAAAAAACAACATTTTTTGTTTGTTTCAAGGAGGTTTTTATTTTGCAAAGAATTTTAAAAATTACATTTATTTTATTTATTATATTTAGCTTTTGTGTAAGTTATATTTACGCAACCGATATTGATTTAAATTTACCTGCTAATAATACTGTAGTAAATGAAAACACTCAAAATGACGAAACTAATACAGTAGATGATAATTCTGCAGATACTAGCGAGCAAGATTCATTACCTGGAGATGAGGTTTCAAGTGATAGCGATACTTTACCTACTTCAAATATTTTAGAGACACAAGCAATGCAACCTAGCGCAGTTACAACAGTTCAAAGCTCTGGATTAGGTGTTACTGGTATTATAAATATATTGCTAATAACTGTTGGAATTGTTATTATTTTACTTGCTATTGCAATTATAATTCGTTTAAAAAATTAAAAAATCTTTCAGGTGGCTTTATAAAGCCACTTTTTAAAATTTCTTTCCACTTTTTATCAGAATATTTTATATTAAAAAATAAATAATAATATAAGAAGCGATTTTTGAGCTTAATTTTTTTTAAAGGAGGTTTATTTAAAATGAAGAAAAAATTATTTATTGCTACTATTATACTTGCTATTATCTCCCTTTTTACTTTTTCTTATACATTTGCTGCTAACAATAATGGTATGGATAATGCCGTAAATGATATTAGAAACTTTGTTGGTGGTACAGAAAATGTTGTTGAAGATGCAGGAAAAAATGTTTTTAATGGCATTAGAAATGGAATAAATGGTACAGAAAATACAGCAAATAACATTACTAATGGTGTAGAAAATGGTACTAATACTAATAATGAAATAGCAGGAAATATGGATAACGGTACAGTCTATGATGCTACTAGAACAAGTACAGATGCTGGAAACAGTATACTTGGTAATGTATCTAATAGTGTATGGACATGGCTAGTTCTTGCAATTGTTACTATAATAATAGTTGCCCTTGTTATGTATTATGCAAAACAAAATAACAATGTAACAACTTACTATCATGATGACGACGATGATGATAACAAACAATAAATTTTAAAGTAACATGTGTGTTCTTATTGACACACATGTTATAATATTTATATAAATATTTTAAGGAGAACTTACATATATGTCAAAAAAAATTGTTGCTACAAATCCAGTAGCAAAACATAATTATACAATTATAGATACTTTAGAAGCGGGTATAGTGCTTACTCGGAACTGAAATAAAGTCTATTAGAAATGAAAAAGTAAATTTAAAAGATTCTTATGCTAATATAAAAAATGGTGAAGCATTTGTTTATAGTATGCACATTAGTCCATATGAACAAGGAAATATTTTTAATAAAGACCCTTTAAGAGATAGAAAATTGCTGTTAAATAAATCAGAAATTAATAAATTGGTAGGTTTAATAAAGCAAAAAGGTTATACTTTAGTTCCTATTTGTTTATACTTTTCTGGAAACTTTATAAAACTTGAACTTGGCATTGGAAAAGGTAAAAAACTATATGATAAGCGTGAAGATATTGCCAAAAAGGATGCACAAATGAGAATTCAAAAGGAATTCGGCAAACGTGTTTAGATTTTTTTAATTAACTATATATATTCTAATCAAATATTATTATTTTTTCAAACTATCTGACTGGCGTAGAACTTTTAAAAAAATATTAAGGCTAAAGTATGATCCTTAATATTTTTAAAAAGCTCTACCTTGTCAGGCGAGGGCCACGCGCTTACTCACACCTCGCACGCTTTGCAAAATAATAATATTTGATTAGAATTTTTTATTTTTATATTATTTAAATAAAACAATATAATCTAAGTTTGCCTAAGCTTTGTTACTTGAACAAAATACATCCCTTATTTTATGTTGTACAGTTTGCTTTATTAAATCTCTTGCAGGAGTCATATATTTTCTTGGATCAAATGCTGATGGTTCTTCTGCAAATACTTTTCTAATTGCTGCTGTCATTGCTAATCTTAAGTCTGTATCTACATTTATTTTAGAAACACCGCTCTTACTTGCTTCATTAAGCATTTCATCAGGTACTCCTTTTGCTCCTGGAATATCTGCTCCATATTTGTTACACATTTCTACTAACTCTGGAATTACAGTAGATGCGCCATGTAAAACAATAGGTGTATTTGGTAATTTTTCTTTTACTTTTGCTAAAATATCAAATCTTAATTTAGCTTCACCTTTAAACTTGTATGCTCCATGGCTTGTTCCTATTGCAATTGCCAATGAATCGCACCCTGTTCTTTCTACAAACTCTTTTGCTTGGTCTGGATCTGTATACATAGCATCTTTATCAGAAACATTAACTTCATCTTCTACACCTGCTAATTTTCCAAGTTCTGCTTCAACAACTACACCTTTACTATGTGCATAATCTACTACCTTTTTAGTAAGTGCAACATTTTCCTCAAAATCATATTTTGAACCATCTATCATAACAGAGGTAAATCCGTTATCTATACACATTTTACAAGTTTCAAAATCTGGACCGTGGTCTAGATGTAGTGCAATTGGTATACTAGTATCCTCAGTTGCTGCTTCAACCATTTTTCTTAAATAATTTATTCTTGCATACTTAATTGCACTAGAAGAAGCCTGAAGTATTACTGGTGAGTTTTCTTCTGCTGCAGCATCTACAATAGCTTGTATAATTTCCATATTATTTACATTAAATGCTCCGTATTGCAAAGTTTTCCTTCATAGATTTTTTAAACATTTCTTTAGTTGTTACTAATGGCATAATTTAAATCACTCCTATCAATTTTATTTACGAAAATTTAATTTTTACTATTTTCTAATATATTTTATTTCTTATTAAATTAAAAGTCAATATTCTAAAAAAATAAAGGCCCTATCTTAATAAAAATAGAGCCTTTATTTTTAAAGCACGATGACTACAACATTTTCCAAGGTTACAAATGGAATACTTGGAGTTATGTCAAGATTTTTTGCCATGAACAGAACCATAAAACCATCTAAAACAAACCTATTTGACGAAAGAACCACCGGTCTACAAATTTTGTGATAAGTGTCATACTTTTGCTTGAGCCTTTTGTACTTTGTAGAATTTTTAGTTGGTCTATCTGATGTGATATTTCCTATTACAGAATATTCTCGTCTACACTCATACCATTTTGGAGGCAAAATTATGCCCCATTTTTTTATTAGGTTTTCGTTTGATTTACGAGCATTAATTGACGCTTGCCTTCTTCTCTGCTTATTTGTTATTTTGGAAATTTGCTTATACTGTTCAGCAAGTAAATCTCCTTTGTCAATATTACACTTATAGCAGCATGGTTTTAAGTTGTTTGTGATGGAAATTCCACCAACTCCTCTTGGGAATGCATGGTCTAACGTCCGGGTCCCTGAGTTTAACGGCTTATGACAATAATAGCATACATCTCCTTTTAAAAGATAGGTTAGTGAATACATGAGTTTTTCAAAATCTAAATAAGAACTCATATATAACACTCCATCCCGAACATAAGCAAAATTGCCATGTTCATCGTGATACTCAAATACTTCAGGTAACTGAATTTTCACTTAAATTACCTCCTTAATAAGTATTCTATTTAGAACTATTGTAATTATACTATATATTATTTTTCTACATATTTCAACATTTTTTGCTAATTTTTAATCTTTTTCTGTTTCAAATTTATAACTACTACACATAGACTCATCAGGTTGTTTTGTTTCACAACCTATAATTGGAGTTACAATAATTTCTTGTAACTTACATTCTTGGTATTGTTTATTATTATGTTTGCAGCTTGTTACTGTACAATTAATTCTTTGATTATTATCCATAAAAAAATAGCCTCCTTTTAATTATTTTTAATATTAGTATGGCTATTTTTTAAAATTTTATTATTTTTTTGAAAATTTAAATTAATCTATGCTAATAAGTTCATAGTTTGTAGAACCTAAGCCAATTTGCTCTGCATAAGGTAATATATGTCTTCCATTTTGTCTTTCAACTCTTGCTATAAAGTGGTCCCTACCTTTATCTTGTGAGCTCCAAATTAAGTCTATACAAGCTTGGTCAACTGCTACAGGATCTGTTGATGCTAATATTCCTATGTCTTCCATACAAGGATCTTCTGGGTTTGAATCACAATCACAATCTACTGATAAGTTATTCATAACATCTATATATAAAATATTGCCCTCCATATAGTCAGAAACAGCTTTAGCAGCCTCTGCCATTGACTCTAAAAAGTCTTCTTGTTTTGGTAATTTACCCCATAATTCTGATGCATTTTTTGTTACACCTGCTGTATGAATATATGTTTTTCCTGCAGTTGATGCTACTCCTATTGATTGATTTTTTATAACTCCTCCAAAGCCGCCCATAGCGTGTCCTTTAAAATGAGCCAAATTTAATATTGAATCATAGTTTTTTAAATGTGTACCTACAATATCAACATCTAAATGTTTGCCATTAACAGGTATTTCAAAATCTCCTTCACTATCCATAATATCAACCTCTGCAATTTCTGTAAATCCATGTTCTTTTACTGCTTCTAAATGGTCTTTTACATCCATTCTTCTGCCAGCATATGCAGTACAACATTCTACTATTGTTCCGTTTAGTTTATTTACTAAGTCTTTTATTAGTTCTGGTTTTAAATAATTATGCCCACCTGGCTCTCCAGTAGATATTTTAACTCCAACCTTTCCCTTTAAATTTACACCTAAAGCTTCATATATTTTTACTAAGCTCTCAGGTGTTATTGTTTTTGTAAAATATACTTTTGATTTTTCGCTCATACTTCATCTCCTCCTTTTTATTTATATATTAAAATGAGTATTTAAGTTTTTATAAGAATACAAAATTTATATATTTGTATTTTATAATATTTTGTACTTTATGTCTATATTTTATTTATATTTTTATATAAAAAAGAAACATAGAAAATTATATTCTATGTTTCTTATAAATTCATTTAATTAAATTACTTTTATTTAGAAGGTACATATTTTGCTTCAAATCCTTTGTACATATCTTTCCAACCAACTGTAATTTTATTTCCATTAGCATAAGTTGTTCCTTCTCCTGAAGTTTTTGTAGCTGTAACTTTTTTACCAGTTGATATTTCATACCATCCTTCAAATTTGTAACCATCTCTAGCAGTAGGTGCTGTCATAGATATAGTATCTTTCTCACCACGGCGACTTTCAAGTATTTTTGAACTTCCATTATATCCATAGCAGTAATTCATATTGCATGTAAATCCAGTAAACCAAATTGCGTTTTTACGTGAATAGTTCCATGCCCACCACCAAATGTCACTATATTTTCCATTAGCATCTGGCACCGATTCTTTACATTCTGTACAGCTATAAATTCCATTTTGTTCTACCCATTTATGTCCATTTCCAAATCTAATACTATCTATAGAATCTGTGTTAGTAAATCCGCATCTTGTACATATTTCTTCTGTACAATCACCTTCACATGTAGAGATTTCTGAAGTATGTGTATAGTTATGTCCAAGTGCTGGTATAACAGAGCCTTTAACTATAGTTCCACATTCAGTACATCTTTTACTTGCTTCTCTACCACTTAATTCACAAGTTGCAAGTACTTTATCATTTAATATTTCAAATTTATGATTTAATTTAGTTCCTACATCTGTTATAGTGTCTTTATGACCACAAGTTGTACATGTAGCTGTTTTAGTTCCATCTTTAGTACATGTAGCATTGTTATCACTTACATAATTAGAATATGTATGATTTTTAGCGCTACCTGTAATTTCTGTTACTGAATAATTACATTTTGTACATTTTTTAGTAATTGATGAACCTTGTGTACATGTAGCTTGAGCCTTTGTAGTTACTATATTATGACCTGTTGCTTGAATTGTAGTTTGTTCTTTTGAAACTAAGCATCCTTCTCTAGTACAATGAATTGATTTTATTCCATTTTCTGTACAAGTAGCTTGTTTATCTATTGAATAGCTATTAGCCCATAAGTGTCCACCTAGTGGTTGAGTTACACTAAAGAATACGTCTCCACAAACTAAACATTTACTATAATTTGCTCCACGCTCTGTACATGTAGCTGGTTTATCTAAAGCTGGTGTTCTTACAAGTTTGTGATCATAAGTGCTATTAATTATTTTTGATTCTACTTTACCACAAGAAGTACAGCGTCTAATTTTTTGACCACTATGATTACAAGCTGGCTCTGTAACTACTTCCCAGTCTGTAAAATCATGAACATGTTGATTTACTTGTTCACTCTCTGGAATTTGTGGCTTTTGAACTTGAGGATTAGACTGATTTTGAGTTTCCTGTCCTTTTGTTTCTTCTTGTTTTTGTTCTTCTTGTTTTTTAGCCTCTTCTGCTTCTTTTTTAGCTTCTTCCTCTAATTTTTTCTTAGCCTCTTCCTGTTTAGCTTTTAGTTCTTCCATAGATTCGGCTTGCTCTGTTACTTTTTGTTTTTCTTCAACTTTTTCAGCTTCAGTTTTAGGAATAACTACAACTTCTAATGCTTCTATTCTTTTAGATTCACCTGAAGTTCCTGCATAAGTTCCTTTTTTAGTAGTAGCATCATTTATTGAGTCTTCTGCTATAACCCAATCAAGCCATCCATAAGTTTGAACATGTGCTCTGTATTTTATTGTATAATCCTTGCTTCCTTCTAACACTAATTGTATTGCTTCAACTCTTTTTGATTTACCAGTAGTTCCAACACTATTTACTAATTCTTTATTATCGGCTGTAACCCAGTTCATCCAGCCATAATTTTGAACATGAGCACGATATTTTAACTTAACTCCTGCTGGTGCAACTATGTTTATGTCTAACGCTTCCATTCTTTTTGACTTACCCATTGTTCCAATTTGAGTTTTTGATGATTCTAACCACCCAAAACTTTGTACATGTGCTTTAAAGGATAGTTTAGGTTTAGCATTATAGGTTTCTGCTAATACGCTTATTGGTAGTGATGAGAGCATTATAAGTGCTATAATTGTAATTCCTAGAAATCTTTTTAAAAATTTATTTTGCATATGGGATCCCTCCTTTTTTTAATTTAAGGTGTGCTCCTTTATATAAATAATTATAGCATCTCATAGTATTTTAGTCAACAAAAAACAAAAATATATTTATAAAAAAAATCCATGTTTTAACCTAATAATGTGCTTTCTACTTATTGCTTTTATTAACTTTTCTTTCCATTTTTTACCACCTTGTTCTATCTACTCAATTTTCTTATTTTCTAAATTTTCTAATTTTTTACAGTCTTTCGGCTGTTTAAAGCCTAAGTACCAACTCATACCATTTCTGTCTTTTTCAATTTGACTGTTTCTTGTTTCAAGTTCTGAAAAAGTTTTAGGTGATGGAAGTATTACTGGCTCACATGGTGCCCAATTTGCTGGTGTAGAAGAATTGTTAGCATCTGCTACTTGAAGTGCTGTTAATGCTCTTAGTATTTCCGGAATACTTCTTCCAACATTCATTGGATAAACTAAAATTAATCTTATTATACCTTTATCATCTATAATAAATACATTTCTTACAGTTTCTGTACTACTTATATCATTTGAAATCATTCCATATTTTCTGGCAATTGTTCCATTTCTGTCTGCAATAATTGGAAAAGGTACTCTTATACCTGTTCTTAAGTAAATATCATAAAGCCATGCTAAATGTGAGGCGTTGCTATCAACGCTTAAGCCAATTAGGCTTGCATTTAGCCTTTCAAAATATGGATTTGCTCTTGCTAGAGCTATTATTTCTGTTGTACACACTGGGGTAAGGTCTTAAAATTTGGGGATTTTTTATTTTAGTTTTGATTTAAATATTCTTCTACAAGTTATTTTAATGTTACTTATATAAATTTTATTCAAGTAACTTTGCTATGTCTGGTTTTAATTCAAATTTTATGCTTTTTTCATGATAAATCCATATTTTATCAATTAAACACTCTAAAATATATCTATTAGGCTCATCTGATAAAATTATTTCATCAAAATACTCTATGGCTGTTTTTAATTCTTTTACCTTTTCCTTTTCAGAATCTTCTATTTCTTGTCCTAACATTTTTTGAAGCTTCTCTATTCTATCTGTTTTGCATTTTTCTAATTCTTTATATGTATTTTCAATTATACTTTTTTGATAATCATTTGTACTAACACTTAAATCTTTTATTTTTTGATTTATCAATACTTTATATTCGTTATTTAAGTTTTCAATTTCTAGTTTAAGCTTTTCTTTTTGATTTATTGGATTTGTAGTTTTATTTGCAATTTCTATTTTCTTAATTTCTTCCATATACTGCTCTTTTGTAAACTTTAGGAATTCTTTTAAATGAATAAGTATATCTATTTCTTTTATTTCATGACATTTGCACCTAGCTTTTCCATAAGTTCTATACTGAGAACACTCATATCCTTTTTGAGAATTTTTTCTTGTTATTGTTATGCCAGATGCTCCAAAACCACAATCACCACATTTACAAAATCCTGAAAAGATATAATTTCTTTTTCTTCTACCTGCAGTAGATTTAGTCGTAGCCTTTCTCATCCTTATCTCTTGTGCTAACTTAAAAGTTTCCTTTGATATAATTGCCTCATGATGATTTTCAAATACAAAATGTTCTTCCTCTGGAAGTTTTACTGCTCTTCCTCTAATTGAAACTGTTTTTTTCTTGTGAGTTCTTAAATTTCCACAATATACATCATTATTCAATATATTACTAATCATGTATGTAGACCATAATTTTTGTACTGGATGCTTATATATTCTTCCTCTTTCTAAATGTTTTATTTGATAATATTCAGATGGTGTAGGATAGTTATATTTGCTATTTAAAATGTCGCAAATCTTTTTTCTTCCTAAACCTTCTTCTGTATATAATTTAAATATAAGTTCTATAACAGGTCTTATATCTTCATCAACATATAATTTTGTTATATCATCTTTATCTTTTATATATCCATAATAATTTCCCATGATTAGTCTTCCAGATTTTTGTTTAGAATACATATGATCTCTTGTTTTTCTTGAACAATCTTTTACATACCTTTCGTTAAACCATGTTGTAATTCCAATAGTATCATCTCTATCATTTAAAACATCATAAGTTCCACCCATTTCTGAAACTAATATTAAATTTTTTTGCATATTCTTAAATTCGTCTATTAAAACTAATACTTTTCCATTATTTCTGCCTATTCTTGATAAATCTTTTGCTATAACTACATCTATCTTACCTCCTTTTACTTTCTCAATCATTCTTGAAAAATCAGGTCTGTTAAAGGTATATCCCGAAACATTATCGTCTATATAGAAGTCGTCATCTGTGATAATCCAATTACGAGTAGAAGCATAATCTTTTATAATTCTTTTTTGTTCTTCTATACTCGAGTAATTTTCTTTATCCTCATCTCGACTTAACCTACAATACCCTACAACTCTCATCTTATTATTCCCTTCCTGCCTGATATTGCTTAAGCTTGATGTTAACATACTATTCTTTTTTCTTCCAGTTGTTTTGTAATTATTTTTTCAAGAATTTCGGGATAATTCTCTTTGCCTGCTATGAAAATTGCTATGCTGTATTTTTTCTTCTTATATTCTTCTATAATTTCTTTTGTATTATCTTTTTCTAATTCTTCCTCTTTCAAATAAATTTGCATATAATTTACTTTTTTGGTTCTTAAAAAGGTAATTTTCATTAATTAAACTCCCTTATAATATCTCTTTATAGATATTATGCTTTTCTATATATTAAGAACACAATTATTTTTGCAAATGGGTAATTTTTCGAAAAATTTTTAAAATTTTTTTAAAATTTTAAAAATTGCAGGAAGAGAGAGTGCACCTGCTCTCCTAAAACTGCCTAAAAGTGTAACTTTTAGCGGGATGACAATAAAAAAGCAAGGTGATTTTAAGTCACCCACCTTCTATATTTCTATAACATTATAAAATGTTTGTTCTTTTATTTTCATTATTACCTCAACAATTACTTGTTCATTTTACTATACATGTCCACCTATAGATTCATATCCAAATTCTGTTGATTTTATTTTTATAATAAAACCTAATTGTTTTAATTAAATATGATTACTTGAACAGATATTATCATTTTATATTATTCTTTATTCATATTTTTCCTTTTTACTAATTATTATCATAAAATAAGATAATAGATGTTGTATTATTTTAGTTACTTTAAAAAATATTGATTATTACAGAATATTATGATAAAATATATATACTTCAAAAAAGAGTTATTATTATGGGAGGTTTACTTATGGACATTGCAAAAAATTTTATTGGAAAAGAAGTAAGTGTAACAATAGATAGGAAATTAGGTTCTAAACATCCAAATTGGGGGTTTATTTATCTTAATAACTATGGTTATATTCCTAATACTATGAGTGGTGACGGCGAAGAATTGGATGCTTATGTACTTGGTGAATTTGAGCCACTAGAAACTTTCGTTGGTGTTTGTATAGCTGTTCTGCATCGTTTAAATGAAGATGATGACAAACTAATTGTTGTTGCTAAAGGAAAAAATTATACTGATGAACAAATCGATTGTCTAACCGAATATCAAGAAAAGTTTTTTAAACACATTATAATAAGGTAACTCTTAAGTATAACAATTCTCACTTAATTTAATTAAATTAAGTGAGTTTTTTTGTTTTAATTTGGTTACATAATATCAATTATTGGTTGACAAAATCAAAAAAAGATAATATAATAGTAGCATATTAATATATAAGGAAGTTTGAAATGAGAAAATTAGATGTAATAAATGGAAAAACGGATCAAATCCTTGTAATTTCGGGTGCGAGTGGTGCTGGAAAAACAACTACATGTGCCTTGCTTGGAATTCTATATCCTAATAATTATGTTCATATTCCTTTTGAAAGAAGTAGAGCATCAAGGCCAGGTGAATTTGGCTCAAGACATGTAGATATTGAAACTATGTTTCAAAAGTATAAATCCGGTGAATATTTTAATATTGCTCCTGTAACCCATAATGGTTATGCAGCAATACGTACTGCCGATATTCAGCAAGCATTTAGTGAAAAAAAGGTTGCTGTCATAGAGTTTCCACTTGAACAAGTAGATGTCCTTGAAAAAAACTTTCCAACTGCAAGTGTAACTGTTGTTGAACTTGTAGCTCCATCAGAAAAAGAGCGTCTTAGACGATTAAAAAAAGACCATAAATACACTGACCAACGCATTGAAAGTGATACCTATGGTTCTGGCAGAATTGAAAGATATAAAGATGATGATTTATTAACTTTAGATGACCATAATTTAGTATTAATTACAGAAAGAGACAGATTAGGTGATACTGTATATGCAATTCACAGATATATGCAAATACAAAAATTAACTTTGGAGCAGTTGACACAAATAGAAAAAAAAGGTGGAGTCAGAGGTGTGCAAAGTTTTCTAAAATCACTTAAAGTAGAGAAACACGATTATACAAAATCAGAAAATTACGAATTTTTAGAAAATAAACTTACTCGTTCAGACGATAATGAACGATAAAAAATCTTAAAATAAGAAACTGAACTTTGTTCAGTTTCTCATTTTTTCAACTTATAAATCACTTAAAAAATTATTATCTTGCATAATATTTTGTACTATTTTCTCTGGTGTTATATAAGTTGTATCAATTATTTTTGTGTTAGGAAAGCGCTTTAATACAATATTTTTATAAAATTCTTCAACTTTTTCAAATTTATCAGTAGAAAGAAGTAATTTGTCAGAACCCGTAATTTCTTCCCCTAAAGATGCTCTTAAATTAAATCGTCTTATTCTTTCTTCTATTGAAGCTGTTACATAAAAGCAATCCATATCTGGATATTCTTCAAGTAACTTTTTTAATTGTTCTATTTCATCATAATCTTCTGGACTATTTTTTTCAAGTTTTGTTGCTATATATTTTAAAATCCATAATGAATCTTGTAATATTGGACCACTTTCTCGGTAATCTGCAATATCTTTTTTAATAGTATTTTGAAGTAATGGTTTCCATTCTTCTGCTGGTAACCAACTATCTCGTTGTCTTACCTTCTGAATTGTATCAATTGAAGTTAAAAATTTCTTTTGAATTTTAAAAACACCTGGCATAGTTTCATTAATAGCTTTAATAATTGTCGACTTTCCAGAAAAGTCCATACCACAAAACATTTTTATCTTAGACATATCTTGCCACCCTTCTGCCTACCTTTATTAATTCTATTAGTAATACCTAGTTTTTAATGAAATTTAAAACTTTTTCAATACTTTCATCAACTGAAATACTCGAAGAAGTATCAATAATGATTGAATCAGTACCTTCTTTAGCTTTTTTTTCTAATTCATCATATACTTGATTTAAAAATTTAGGATGTTGTCTATAAAAATCATGTACTGTCGAAGTTTTACTTTGTTCCATTCTTTCTTTAATAATTTCAAATGGTGGAATACAAAAAATTTTTAATGTTGGCTTTATTAATAAATCGTTTTCTACTAATACTTCAGGTACACGATATATATTATAATCACTGCCACAATATTCTCCATATGCATTAATATATGTACTAATTGCATCATAATATCTATCTTGAAGAACAATCGTATTTTGATTTTCTAAATGTGGTTTAATAATTTTTTGTGTATTTATTATTAGGTCAGTAAAAAAATATACAACTGAAATTGGAAGGTCTTTTTTTGATGTTACTTCTTTAAATTCTCTTCCTACATCAGTATAAGTCATAGCTCCATGATTATATATAGATTCATATCCTAATTCATTTAATTTTTCTCCAAGCAATTTACAAGTTGTTGTTTTGCCACTACAGCAGATGCCTTCAAAAACAATAAAATTGTTCATATAAAACTCCTATCTCTCATTTAAGAGAACATATCCACGATAATATTTAGTATCTTTTGTTAATTCAATTGGTAGTTCTCCATTAGTAATTAATTGGTTGACTTCTATCAAGTGCTTATCATAATCGTAGTCTACTTTTGTGGTGTTTGGTTGTTTCCAATCTTCTATTTCAAGCATTTCTTCATAAATTGCTGATGCTTCATTTTCTTTAAAATATTTTACCTTATCATATGAAATATATAAGCGATCTCCATTTTTTTCAACTATAGCAACATCTCTCATCATATTTGCATATAATATTGGACTTAATTCATCATCTATATCTACATTTACTTCTTTAATAAAGTCATTTACATCATTATATTGTCCTTTTAATTTTTTCCCAAGTTCCAATTTAGAAACATATGGTTTGTTAGGATCACACATATTCTTTTTGTATAGAAAACCTTTAAATTGTTCTGTAACCATATTGCTACCTCTCATAACATCGCCTCTATGCAATATCGTTAATTTATTAGTATCATAATAAGTTTCATGTTTTTCCTTTTCAAAAGCTTCTATTAGCTTATACCCATTCTTGTAAAGAAATTCAAGTACTTGTTTAGAAGAACACTTTTCTTTTTCCTTTAATAAATATTTAAGTTCTCTTTCATAATTTTCAAATTCCATATTTTTATTCTCCTTTATTATTTATTTAATACTTATAAACATTCCAGTTTCTCTTGGAATATTTATAGCACCATCTCTAATTCTTATATTTTCAAAATATGTATATAATTTTTCAAGATTTTCTTCAGAAAAACCCGAAATTGATTTTGTTGATTTTAACCATTCAATTAAATCTTCTGTTTTAGTGATTGCTAATGTGTTTTCATAGTTAAATTTTTCTACATGATTAAAATATTGACTCAAAATTTCAGCTCCATTTTTAAGATTAAATGAAAGTTGTTCAGAATAAGCCTCTGTTTCTGGCTCAAATTTTTTTATTGCTTCATGAAGAAATGGACGCATTCCACCATTTCCATCTGTTGCAGAATAAAAGTATCCACCTTCTTTTAGTACTCTTTTTACTTCTAACAAGGCTTTATTTAAATCCGGTACATGAAAAAGCATGTGATTGGCAATAACCATATCGAAAGATTCATCCTCAAAGGGAATTGATTGAATATCAATTTTTTCAATAGAAACATTTTTATAATCTAGAGAAAATTTTTCTTTTACTAAGTTTAACATTCCATCTGAAAAATCAGATAAAATTAGTTTACAACCTCTAGGTAATTTTTCTATTTTACCATCCCAATGGCTTCCATTACCACACCCAAGTTCTAATATAGACATGTTTTCTTTAAATTTATACTTATCAAATAACCAATCTGTAAACTTATATTTATTAGTTGTATATTTTTTGTAAAAGTCAATTCTCATTGCTAAATTTTTATCATTAGCAAATTGTTCTTTTACATTTTTTGTTATATTCATAATAGACATAAATGACCTCCACTTTGATTTTTCAATCAAATTTATATTATTATATAATCTTATATAAATTGTGTCAATTTTTATCGTCGTAGTTTTTATTTAATTTCAACATTATTTTATAAATGGATTTTCTTTTCCATCATAGTTTAATCCGTATTTTTGGCATAAATCAATACCTTGTCTATTCATTTTTCCATAAAATTCATTATTCATTGCAATTTGTAAAGTTACTTGTTCATTTAATTGTTCTCCAGATATTCCATGTTCTATTTGTTCTAATACCATTTGCATAAAGTCCAAATCTTTTATTTTTAACTGATAATATAAATCATAGAATTCTTTTTCACCTGTAGAACTTATTGCTTTAGGTGAAGAAATTGGATCAATTATCATATCATATAATTTCATGTGAGATTTATGCCACCTTTTCAATGCGTTATAGGCCAATTTCACTTTTGGATCTGTTATATCATATTTATTATTATCATAAACATCAGTAGATACAATTTTTTCTTCCTTTTTTAATTTTTCTGTAAATAAAGTTCCATCTGCTGCAAACATTTCTGAAAAAATTCCTTTTGTTATAATCCAGTCATACTCTCTTAAGAATTGATAATTCTCTTTTAATTCTTCAAATGTAGTTTTGTCATCAAATAGTATAAAACCTGCTTGAACATAAATGCCATGTTTTCTTAATATATCTAAAGCTCTCTTGTTGTCTTCTAAACTAGCACTTTTATTCATTCTCTTCAAAGCTGTATTTGAGCCATTTTCTATTCCAATTGCAAATGAATGAAATCCGGCTTCTTTTAAATATTCAATTTTTTTATCTTCTACTTGGTCTGCTTTTAAAGAGCCTCTAAGTGATACTTGTATTCCTCTTTCTCTAATTTTATCTCTAAATTCCCTTGCCCATTTTTCATCTCTTTCATTTTCAAGGAAACTATCATCAATTATTTTTATATATTTTACACCCATATTTTGTAATTGTTCTAATTCGTCAACGATGCTTTCTACACTTCTTCCTCTCCATTTTTTTCCTATAGATAGCTTATTAAAAGCATTTACAGAGCAAAATAAGCAATTTCCCATACAACCCCTAGCAGTTAATAAATTAACTGTAGATTTTCTATCTCTTGCCATTCTCATTGTATCTCTTGCTGGAAATGGTATTGAATCTAAATCTTTTATTAATTCTCTTTTTTGAGTCATAACAGGTGCTCCATTACATTCATATACAATTCCTTTAATGTCTTCAATTTTTTGTTTACTATTTCCAATAAAATAGTCACATACTTCTACAATTGATTTTTCTCCTTCACCAATCATAGCAATATCAAATACACCATTTTCTACAAATCTTTGAGGATTAAATGATGGACCAAAGCCACCACACATTAATCTTATATTAGGATTTATACTTCTTATTTTTTTAGCTAATTCTATTGATTTATCATTATTAGACATATAACACGAAATACCTACTATTGCAATATCTTCTTCACCTATTATCTTTTTTAATACTTCTGAATCTTCTAAACCTGCAAGCCATCCATCAATAATTTTAACATTATATCCATTTTTTCTTAACACTGCTGCTAAATATGCTAATCCTAAATTTTCCTCTGAAGTTCTGTGTGTATCTGGCGATAATGTTGTAAGTATTATTTTCTTATTTCTTTTTTCTTGTACATTCTGCAAATATCTTATATATCTTTCTAAATTCAAATCATTATTGCCTTCAAGATATATAATGTTATTTCTTTTGTCTAATATAATACATCTTCCATTTTCAGTGGTAAGTAAGACATCATTATCTTCAAAATTTAGTCTACACATTGATTTTATTTTTTCATCCGTAAGAGTCAAATTTTCTTTGATTATTATTTCAGACTTCATTTATATTACTCCCTTACTCTTTTGGTTTTCCTATCCATGTGCATAGATAGTTTTCATGTACTAATTGTTTTGTTCCCTTTTTATAAGCAATATTATTATTTAATTTAATATCCTTAAAGCAAAATGGATCTTTTGCATATAAATCTTTTTCCCCAGTTTGACATTTTTTATATGTATATGCCATTGCGAAGCAACCGCCTCTGCATATATCTGCTTTTTCGCAATCCTTACATTCATCTATCTTTTCATAATTTTCTTTTCTAATCTTAAAAGCATTAAATTGTTCTGAATTGATTATATCGAAAATGTCATCTGTGAGTAAATCTCCTACTCTGTAGTCATGCATATATACACAAGGAGATACGGGAATTTTTCCGTCTGGTGTTATTGAATTAATTCTCATAGAGTATACACCACAAGCACACCCTTTAACTTTATCATTTTTTGTTAAGCCAGATAATGTTGGCTCACTTAATTCGACTGTATCACATTTTTCAAATAAATATTTATAATTTTCTAGTATTTGTTCCTTTGTAGGTACAAGCTCGAAATGTTGTGGTTGTATTGGTTTTAATATATTAAATCTAATATTGGAATTATACTTCTTTGCAATTTTTAGTAATTCATCTATTCTATCTTTAGTAAAATTCCAACGCATTGCACATATTATAATACCTGATTCTATGTTGTGTTCTTTACATATTTCTAATGCCTCTATGGCATATTTATATACATCTCCTCCTCTATTTTCATTATGTTCTTTCTCGAAAGGTGAGTCAAAACTAATATCTACATCATTTAATAATTCTAAACATTCTGGATAAATATTTTTTAATGATATAAGACTTATTCCCGCTGTTGTTATTCCTACCTTAATTTTTCTTTTATTCAACTCTTTTAAAATATATGGTAGCATACTTTTTTTCGCATCTAGTCCATTAGTGAATATTGGTTCATTTCCTCCTAAATTAACTGTTTCTACTCCTAGTTTTTCTATTTGTTCAATAACTCTATCTACAATTTCTTTTGTTAAATTTTTACCTTTGTTTCTAACACTAAAAGAATAACAATGTTTACATTTACATGGGCAATCATTTCCCAATGTCCAACCAATATTTTTTATCATATTAATTCCTCCATTTTTACAAGAAAATTATATCATTTTATATAGATTATGTCAACTTTTGTTCTATAATTATCGTAAATGGTATATATTCTTAAAATATAAAAATGAATGATGCTTACAACACCATTCATTCTTATTGCTATATTTGTTCTATGTTTATTAATTTTTTATCTTTAAAAGTTAATTTTAACAAACAAGGTGATGATATAGATAATTCTTTTCCTTCGTATTCAAGATTTAGTTTTTCATTCACTTTACAATAACTTAATAAATAAAATTTAATAGCACCACCATGACTTACTACTGCTATTCTTTTCCCTCTGTAGTTTTCAAGTATTTCATTTATAAACTCATTCATTCTTTTGTTTGTATCATTAGCACTTTCTCCATCTCTAGTTTTAAAGTCTGGAAATGCTAATTGTTCGCGAGATGGATCTCTACTAGATTTGTCATTCATAAATTTTCCTAAATCTTCTCTATTACCTAGTTTTCTTTCACATAGTCTTTTATCCAAGTTATATTGTAAATTATTTTCGCTAGCTACATATTTAGCTGTCTGTTTTGCCCTAGTATAACTACTACACCATATTACATCAATGTTTTTTAGTTCACTATTTTCACTTATTTTTTTTGAATCTTGCTCACCTTCAATAGATAGTATTTCTTTTTCGTTAATTTCTTGCATTGTTTCATTTGTGTTTCTAATTCCTTCCTCATCAATTGTTTCAGCATGTCTAATTAAATAAATTATCGTATCTTCCATTTTACACACTCCTATTCCTTTTTTTTCATTATATCAATATAAAACAATTTTGACAATGTTTATTTTCATTGTGTTACTATTTAATACTATAAAAATAAGTGACTATCAATAGCCACCTATTTTCAAATTTGCTTATTAAATTAATTATTTTATTACCTCCGACATAAGTTTCATTCCATCTTTAAGCCCTTTTAGATAATACTTTTCTGTAAAATATGAATTTTCACATTATACTGTTTCAATATAATCTTCTATTGACTTTGATATTTCTTCTTTTATTTTGTTAAGATTATACGGAATTTTATCTAATTGATTTTTTAAATTATAATATTTCTTTTTCTTATTAACATCATCGCTATTTAGAAATTCTTTATCTCTTTTTTCTAATTGTGCTAATTCATCTTCTCTAGCTTGAAATATTATTTCTAAAATACTTTCATCTGGCTCATTCATAAAAGACTCACCTCCTATTGCTGTGTGATGTTAACTCTGATATAAGTGTATGTCAAGTCTTTTTTATATTATTTGCATATAGTTTGTTCCAATCAAAATTACTATAATCTCGTTCATCTTCTTGACTCCAATTTATATTATAGTATATTTTTTTATTTCTTATTATATCTTTAACATTTTTGTTAATAGATTTAGCACTATTTTCTTCATAGGTATTAACATTTCTGTATATAGGTATAATTTTTCTCAATGCTATTTCTTTTGAATTTTCTTTATAAACTATTTCAACATTAATATACAATTTCTTTTTTAATGAGTTTATTATCCTAGATGCTTGTACTTTTGAAATATGTAATAGTTCTGCTATATATGAATTTGTTATTATACATTCTCTTTCTTTACTTAAATATAAAATCATTGAATAAACTAATTTTTCTTTGTCATTTAAAATTTTATTAACTAATACTTCATATGGTATCCATATTCCTTTAAATTTGTTCACTTCCAATTTTTCTTTCTAATCAATCGCTCCACAATCGATTTTGTGCCATTTTTATTTTACTTTCGAATAACTTATCATCAAAACAAAATAAGGCAATATCAGGCTTTTTTCATATTTCCCCAAATTGTAAGATTAGACGGGAGTGAAATCTCCGAGGGTGAGAAAATATTATAACCCATTTTCCCTTATACTGATTTAATGATATATCTCCCATTGTAGTTGTTGCTTCAAAATCTGGAGCATATGTACCAATTTTTACATTTCCGTTCATCATAATTTCATAATCCATGAAAAGACTCCTTTCATTTTTTATATATTATATGAAAAGAGCTTGTTTTTTGTTACTTATTTTTGTAAATTTGTTGTAATGTAGCTTACCTATTTACACAAATAGTAATTTATCTTTCCAATTCATCCATTTTTTATCTATATCTTCCATTGTTCTAATTGGTAATCCATCAACCTTTGCTCCTTTGGGCCAAGTTATCTTTCTCCCTGTTTTCTGTTCTATGAATGCTTCTATTTCTTCATCTTCCATTTGTATCAGTTTTTCATATGGGATTCCAATTATCTTTGAAAGTGTTTCTTTCGTTTTACTTGTTAATTTATAACTCATTTTACATTTCTCCGTTTTTAATCAAAAAATTACTATTTTATTTTTATATATATTATCATAAAAGCAAATAATTAACAAACTAACTATCTACTCTATAAGTTAGCTATCTAATAAAATTCGTAA
>CANQRY010000020.1 GCA_947626335.1 uncultured Clostridia bacterium
TTGAAAATTGTGAAAGTTTAATTGAGGAGAGAAGTAATTTAGCATTTAAAAAGGTAGCACAAAGTAAAAATTATAAGGAAAAATATAAAAAATATAATGAGTTATATGAATTACTTGTAGATAAAATAGGAGCAGACGAAATAGAAAAATTTGCAGATTCTATACATTTATTAAATGATTTAGAGAATAATTATATTTATATACAAGGTCTTGCAGATGGACTACTATTAAGAGATAATCTTGAGTAATAATTGATAATTTAAGGCAAATATGATATTATTTAAACAAATGCTAAGCTATAAGGAAAAAGTAGTATAAAAAATGATAGAGTAGAATCTACTTCAATACAGCCTCAAAGAGGAGGATAATTATAAATCTATATAAAATATTTCACATATAAAAGGAAAAATAAGTATGTTACAGGCTATTTTATTTGTTGGTACTATATTTACAAGATTATATTTGATATTTAGTATAAGTGCATTACCTGGAGTAATATTGTCTTTAATAGTGATATGGTTAATAGGGAAATTGATAAAAAATGATAATATAGTTAAAAGATTAATATATGTAATTATTGTTGCGTTTTGTATATACATATCAATGAATATATTTTTTAAATCACCATATGCACTAAAGGTAATGGATATAATAAGTAAAATAGGTGAGTTTGAAAAAACTGACAATTTATATATAAAAATAAATGAAATTAATGATATAAAAATATTGTAGGATTATCAAACTTAGCCCAATACAGCCTCAAAGAGGAGGATAATTATAAATTTATATAAGCAAGTGAAAGTATTTACAATCACTTGCTTTTTCAACATACTTTTACAAATTACATAGCAATTTATCTAGTATATTGTAATCTATATAAATATTTTTTTTAATATTGTAACGAAAATAGTTTTTAAAACGTTATTTAATCAAAGGAGGTAAAAGTTATGCAGAATATAGAACAAATATATCAAGAATATTTTGAAATAGTATATAAATATTTATTCTGTTTAACTCATAATAGAGATATCTCTGAAGAACTCCCGCAGGAAACTTTTTATAAAGCAATAATAAAAATTGACACTTATAAAGATGAGGGTAAAGTATCAGCATGGCTTTGTAAAATTGCTAAAAATCTCTGGTATGACCAATATAGAAAGAACAAAAGAATTATATATGGTGAAGAGGAACTACTAAAGATAAAAAGCGATAGCTCAACAGAAGATGACATAATAGATGAGCAGCAAAAAGATTCTTTATATAAGAAAATACAATTTTTAGATGAAAATACAAGAGAAGTAATGAACTTAAGATTAATTGGAGAGCTGAGCTTTAAGGAGATAGGAGTTATTTTGAATAAAACAGAAAATTGGGCTAGAGTAACCTTTTATCGTGGAAAAAATAAATTAAAGGAGGATAAGTAATATGAAAGAAAACAAAAATTGTAAAATTGTTCAGGATTTATTGCCAAATTATATTGATAAATTAACCAATGATGAAACAAATTCTTTTATAGAAGAACATCTAAAAGAGTGTCAAGGATGTCAAAAAATCTTAGAAAATATGAAAAGAGGTTTAGACTTAGATTCAAAAAAACTTGATGAAAATGAGCTTAAATATGTAAAATACAATAAGAAATATAACAAAAAATTAAAGTTTTTAAAATATGCTTTAGGAATTATAATTCTAACATATCTAATAATAATAGTAAGTAGAACTATTATTATGACATCGCTTTCAATAAAAGCACAGAATAGCCAAGCAAATTCTAACTATTATGTCAAAGCATATTCATACCAAGGAGAAAATTTATCAATAAAAGAATCATATAATAAAAATGGAGATTACTTAACGACACTAACAGTATATTCTCCTAATAAAGAAACTATAAAATTGACCTATTACAAAAAAGACGATGAAAAAATAACAATTTTAGAAAACGGCAATAAAAAACAGTTACTAAATCCAGAAGAAATTTTAGGAGGAAAAATAACACCGATAAGTGGAGTGTCATCAGGTGGAATATTTGGTAACTTGCAATATGCCTTAATAGTAGGTATAAATTCAGATTATTGCAACGGAAGAAAATGTTATATTATAAGAAATGATAATTATTATATGTACTTAGATGCAAAGACTGGTTTAGCAATTAGAGAAGTAACAAAAGCTACTAAAAATGAAGTAGTACAGCAAGATATTATTACAGATTATGAATATAAATTTAATATAGTGAAAGATACAGACATTGTTAAGCCTAGTATAAATAATTAGTATATAATTTAATAATTCTTATATTTTTTAACAATATTTAAAATTATTTATTATTACAGTAGTTGCACACAATTTGCACACAGAAAATTCCAAAGGTACTTGTGCAGTAGATTTTCAAATATTGACTATTACCATCTGCACCAACGACGTATCTGTTCGAACTAATAGAACAGATAGATACAAAAATCAATCAGAAATGGTTGATTTTTTCTTTTGTAAAAAATTATCCTAAATCTATAAAGAAGGAAAGGTGTTTGATAGGGAGATAATTAAGCAAGAATTACAATTTGAGGAATTACTTTAAACAAATATGGAAAATGTGAGATTAAGATATTTGAACATAAGGAAGCTGATCATACTATAATGTAGTTTACTTGGTTTTGATTCTTCGAAAGGATATCAAATTAGTAGTAAACCTTTTTATCAATTTTTATAAACTTCTTTAATTATTTTAATCATATTTCTTATGCCTTTTACAATAGGTATACCTGCCCCAATAACTGCTGAAATAATTAATGATATAATACAAAGTCTCATTCCCATTTCACTTGGTATAACATTATTTATACTTAAGAAAATAATTATCGCATTTACTATGCATAATAAAACAAACGATAATATCGCTATTAGAATTCTCTTGATAACCTTCTTCTTGTCTTTTTCTATTCTATCTAAATCTAATTTAAAATTGTCTACATAAAAATCATGTTGATATAGATATACATCAACATCTTTCGATGTTAGATAATCTGGATGGAAATTTATTCTTGGTGTTTCTACTTTAAAACTTTCTATTTTATTCGAACATTCTACAATCAAGTGATAATAATATCTGTATCTTGAAGGTTCAGTTGGCTTTGCTGTATCTACTTTTTCTGTTCGTATATCTATAATTTTGCCTTGCACTTTTATTCCATTTTCTATAATATCTTTTGCTTTTTTGCGATTAACTTTTGCATCATAAATACTTTTATATGTAAGAAATAAAAATAAACTAGGAATACCTAAAAATAAAAATACAACAATAATAAGTAAACTAATGCTAACTTCTTCAATAAGTTGTTTAGTGGCTATTCCATCACAAATCAATACTATCATAGAAAATATGGTCATAAAAACAGTTGTATATATATGTATTACTTCATTTTTATAATTGTTTTTTAAATTCATTTTATATTTATTGCCTCCAAACAATTCTTATTTCAATTTATTATATCAATATTTTTACTTTTTTTCAAGTGCGTTCATTTGCTGTGATTTGTCATTTTTTAACTTTAATAAGAAAAAATTATTTTTTAGAAAATATTTTGTAAAATTGCTTGAAATTTATTTAATAATCCAGTAATCTATATATAACTTGATTGATATTTGTATCAATCGTCCAAGTGTGCTGACGAGTTGTAAATATCTACGTCGTTGGCACCAGAACAAAACCATGGAAAATTTTTAAATCTCCATGGTTTTGTTATTGTATAGGAAAAATCGAAGATTTTTGCTATACAACAAGGTTAAGTTACCTTGGGCTGTGCGGTTTGCGAAGCAAACCTGTACATGTGGCGAAGCCACTTTTCTTATATACAAAATAAGAAATTTTTGTATATAATAAAATGTAACCAAAATTGGAGTGCACTTATGGAGATAAATTACCCACCTTATACAATAACTGACAAGATGTTAAATTTGGCAACAAAAATAATGGAAAAAATTGGAGAGGCTAATTATTTTGAAAGTTTTAATAGGTTTCCAGAGCTAAGAAGAAAAACAAGAATAAAGTCAATACATTCTTCGTTAGCTATTGAGAATAATCAATTATCGCTATTTCAAGTTGAAGCGGTAATAAATGGAAAATCAGTTATTGGAGAGCAAAAAGATATTCAAGAAGTAAAAAACGCATACAAAGCCTATGAAGAAATTGATAATGTAAATCCATATTCTGTAGAAGATTTGAAAAAAATACAAGGAATACTAACTTTTGCTATACAAGATGATAGTGGAAAATTTAGAAATCATGGAGAAGCTGTTTATGATGGAGATGTACAAATTTTCATGGCTCCCTCTCATACAATGGTTCCTACATTAATGGATAATTTGTTTAATTGGATGAATAAAGTAAAAGAAGAAGTTAATCCGTTAATATTATCTTCTATATTTCATTATGAATTTGTGTTTATACATCCTTTTTCAGATGGAAATGGAAGAACAGCAAGATTATGGCAAACAGCAATACTTGCACATTGGAAAGAGCTATTTAAATACATTCCAATAGAAAGTATAATAAAAAAGCGCCAAGAAGAGTACTATACTGCTATTCAAAATTGTAATAATGTAGGAAATTCAAATGAATTTATTGAATTTATGCTTAAAGTTATAGACGAAGCCGTAGATGGAATGATTTTGGCATCTAACCAGAATACTACACAAGAAACTACACAATAAAAAATACTTAATTTGATAAAGAAAAATCCAAGCATTACACAAATAGAAATGGCTAAAGCACTTGAATTAACCAGAGATGGTATATCTTATAATATAAAAATTCTAAAAGAAAAAGGAATTATTCAAAGAGTTGGATCCACGAAAAATGGAATTTGGAAAAATATAAAATAAAATTTTCAAAAGAGGTCGAATCTTTTTAAATGAGTTTCGGCAGTTTACAAAAAGCATGGTCCTTTACAATTTGTAAAGGTACCATGTTTTTTGTAGTCATTACTTTAATCTTTTAAAAACTAATAAATAATTCAATTATTCTGCCTTAATATCATTAAATAATTCATCTTTAAAAAAATCATTTAATGATATATTAAAGGCTTCGCATATATGTAGCAATGTAGAAATTCTTGGGTCATGTGTTTCTTCATTCATAAAAGATAGTAATGTAGTATGTGGCAATCCAGATAAAGTAGAAACTTTATTTATTGTTATATTTCTTTCCTTTGCAAGATTATAAATTCTTATTCTAATTGCTTGTTCTAAAGACATTATATCTTCACCTTCTTTAAAACTAGTTTAACAAAAGTTACAGAATAATGACGTCGGTATTTTTACGTTTTAATATTGACATATAGTTTTTTATATTTTATAATAACATTAACGTCGGAATAATGACGTATAAATTATGTTAAAATTTTTAGGAGGAACAAATGAAAAAATTATTTAAAAATGACAAAAATCATGGAATAACTTTAATTGCATTAGTAGTTACTATTGTAGTATTGCTAATACTAGCAGGAGTAACCATAACCTTTGTATTAGGTGAAGGTGGAATATTAGATATGGCAAAAGAAGCAGCAGAAAAAACAAATAAGGCAATACAAGAAGATCAAAGACTGTATGGAGATTTAGTAACAGATATTGATAACTTACTATCAAATTTAACAACAAATGGTAGTTTTGATGAAATAGGAAAAGTAAATAGTCCAAAATTAGGAACAGGAATGAAAGCAATTGTATGGAATGAAGAAAGTCAAACATGGATAACGCCAAAGACAAATGAGGAATGGTATAACTACGATGAACATAGATGGGCAAATGCACAAACGAGCGATGGAAGTATGTGGGTATGGATACCAAGATATGCATATCAAATAGCAAGCAATTACCATGATGGAGGAAAAGGAAAATCAGGAACAATAAATATAAAATTTTTAAAGGGAACAAGTAATGAATCAGCAGATGGAGAAACTCCAGAATGGAAAAACGTAAGTGGAGAAGGAAATTGGAATATTCACCCAGCGTTTCGAGATGGAAGAAATAATAATTATGTAAATGGCGAATGGAATGCAGAAATAGAAGGAATATGGGTAGCAAAGTTTGAAGCAAGCCATTCAGATGCAAGATTTAATGAGGATGGAGCAATAATAGAAGGAAAAAGCGATACATTAAAAGTAGTACCAAATGTAACAAGCTGGAGAAGTATAACAATGGATAAAATGTATACAACATGTTTAAATTATAATTCACCATTAAATAGCCATATGATGAAAAATAGTGAATGGGGAGCAGTGGCTTACCTTGCACAAAGCAGTTATGGAAAAGAATCAGAAGTGGCAATGAATCAATGTAGTAGCTTTTTAACAGGAATGGGCCCAGGAGAAGGTGATGATGGAGTAAGAGCAGAGAGCCCTTACGCTTATGATGATAATGGAATTGAAGCATTTTCGGAAAAATATGGATATTTAAGTGAGCAAGGAAAAAAGGCGAGTACAACAGGAAATGAAACAGGAATATATGATATGAGTGGAGGAGCATGGGATAGAGTAGCAGCATATGTAAATAATGGACATAGCAATTTAGTATCAAATGGAGAATCTTTAGTAAATGGGAAACCTTATACAAAGAATATATATGATAGTCCATCAAAAACTGGCTCAAACTCAGATGTAAAAAGTAATAGAGATTCTGATTACGAAGACAATAAAGCATTGTATGGTGATGCAATATATGAAACATCTCTACATGCATGGGCTAGCTACAATGCGTGGTACGGAAACATAACGAGTTTCCCTTTCTCCTATGGACCATTTTGGTCTCGTGGTGGTAATTATGTTGATGAGGGATCTACAGGCTTATTCTATTTTACAGGAGGGGTTGGAGCTATAAATGAAAAAACTGGTTTTCGTCCTGTGCTAATACCATAACTTTGAGACGTCATTGGAATGTAAATGATCACTGTGTGTTTAGAAAGCATTCCTGTGGAAAAGAAGAAAATAAGGTTTGACATATAAAAAACCTCCAAATATAATTTAGGTGTAACAAGTCTAAATAATATTTAAGGAGGTTTTTAACATGTTAAAATCACAAATAGAACGATTAAAATTTATCCGCAACGTAGATATCATAGTTGGAATAGATATCGCAAAAGAAACCCATTGGGCTAGAATAATATCACCATATGGTTTAGAATTTTGCAAACCGTTCCCTATTAATAATAACATAATTGACTTTAAAATGCTAGAGAAAAAAATAAATGATATTAAGGTTAAGAATAATTTAAGTACTGTAATTATTGGAATGGAGCCAACTGGTTCATATGGTTCAGCATTGATTAAATTTTTAACTGATTCAGGTTTTTATGTAGTGAATGTCATGTCTAATCATGTGAAAAAAGCAAAAGAACTAGATGATAATACACCAACTAAAAATGACAGAAAAGATGCATTAACAATAGCAAATTTAATAAAAGAAGGAAGATATCACGATATGTATATCCCAAAAGGTATATATGCGGATTTGAGAATATTATCAAAAAATAGACAAGAATGGATACGAAATAAAGTCCATTGCAATAATAAAATTATTTGTATTTTAGATCAATATTTTCCTGAATTTCAAAGTGTATTTAGAGATATTTCTCGGAAAAGGTGCAATGCAGATATTATCTAAATATCCATTACCTGCAGATATTCTGTCAGTAGACATTGAAACAATAAGAGATAATACAAAAGTAGCAAACGGAAAAAGAAAGATACCTAAAAATAAAGTAGCAGCACTTTACATTTTTGCTCAAAACACAATTGGAATTACAAATGATGTTAACTATGTAAAGACTAATATAAAATTTTTAGTTGACGAATATAAAAACATTTTAAAAAATTTAGAATATATAGAAAGTCAAATGGTAGAAGCATTATCTAAATTAGAAGAAAAAAACTATATAACATCAATAAAAGGAATTAGCAATATTTTTGCAGCTGATTTGATTGGAGAACTAGGAAATATATCTAGATTTCGAAATTGGAAACAAATAAGAAAATACGCAGGATATAATTTTAGTGACAACACAAAAATAAAAAATATATACGATATGGCAGGAAATCTGTACGAATGGACTACAGAATATAGCTACCATAATAATGGCACAGGTACGAAGTACGTTGCTATACGTGGGGGTAGCTTTTTCTTCAGCGGTACTGGCGATCCAGTTTCTTTCCGCAATTGCGACAATACGGTTACCACAGCCGATGTTAGCTTTGGCTTCCGCGTCGTGCTTTATGTAAAGTAGCGACACTGAATCTGAGAGTGTAATAAAATTTTGTGTAATTTGAAAAGTATTTAAAAAAATACTTCCTTATGATACAATAAATAAATCATAAGGAGGTATTCTTTTATGAAGCAAAATCAAAGTGAAGAAGATGAACTAATGGAAAGGCATAATGGAAAAGTAGGAAGAAGCCATAGAAAAGACCAAGAAAGATTTTACTACAATAAAGTATTTTGTAGTTTTGAAGATTTTAAGAATAGATTAAAATATTGGGAAAGAGAATATAACAATTTTCCAATGAAACCTTTAAAATGGCTAAGTCCAAGAGAAAAATATTTAGAATATATAAATGGTTAAAGTTCAGAAGTCACATACTTAGTATTTCAATAACAGATATTTGTAAGAAAGTGTGACATATGTTTGACAAACCTACAATGATTAGATATAAAAAATTAAGAAATTATAGACAAAATTAGAATAATATTGTAGAATAATTAACATAGGAAATTGATAGTTAGTGGAACGGTTTTGCCACCCAATATTGTACGATTCATCGTAGGAAAGGCGGGTGGTGTTTATGGTTAAAGTAATACTATTTTTTATAATATCTCTAATGTTATCTTTAACATTAAACGTTGCCTTGATGGCAGTTCTATATAAGAACTGGGTTGAAAAGCAACTACATAAATAAAAAATAAACCATTCTACTTTTGACAGGGTAAATGGTTTATTAAACATTCTCTGGCAAAACCGTATCTTACGGAATTGTCATTTCCTATCTTTATTATACTATATTCTTTATAATAAAGTCAAGAAAATTTTGAATTTACTACGAATGTAATGAAAAACACAAATTTATAGTTAGAGTATTAAATAATTTTCTATCATTTTCTAACAATATTTAAAATTATTCATGGTTTATATACAAAATAAAAAATTTTGTATACAATAAAATATAATCAAAATTGGAGTGTGTTTATGGAAATAAATTACCCACCTTATACAATAACTAACAAAATGTTAAATTTGGCAACAAAAATAATGGAAAAAATTGGCGAGGCTAATTATTTTGAAAGTTTAAATAGTTTTCCAGAATTAAGAAGAAAAACAAGAATAAAGTCAATACATTCTTCGTTAGCAATTGAAAATAATCAATTATCGCTATTTCAAGTTGAAGCGGTAATAAATGAAAAAGCAGTTATTGGAGAGCAAAAAGATATTCAAGAAGTAAAAAACGCATACAAAGCTTATGAAGAAATTGATAATGTAAATCCATATTCTGTAGAAGATTTGAAAAAAATACAAGGAATACTAACTTTTGCTATACAAGATGATAGTGGAAAATTTAGAAATCATGGAGAAGCTGTTTATGATGGAGATGTACAAATTTTCATGGCTCCCTCTCATACAATGGTTCCTACATTAATGGATAATTTGTTTAATTGGATGAATAAAGTAAAAGAAGAAGTTAATCCGTTAATATTATCTTCTATATTTCATTATGAATTTGTGTTTATACATCCTTTTTCAGATGGAAATGGAAGAACAGCAAGATTATGGCAAACAGCAATACTTGCACATTGGAAAGAGTTATTTAAATACATTCCGATAGAAAGTATAATAAAAAAACACCAAGAAGAGTACTATACTGCTATTCAAAATTGTGATAATGCAGGAAATTCAAATGAATTTATTGAATTTACGCTTAAAGTTATAGACGAAGCCGTAGATGGAATGATTTTGGCATCTAACCAGAATACTACACAAGAGACTACACAAGAAACTACACAAGAAAAAATACTTAATTTAATAAAGAAAAATCCAAGTATTACACAAGTAGAAATGGCTAAAGCACTTGACTTAACCAGAGATGGTATATCCTATAATATAAAAATTCTAAAAGAAAAAGGAATTATTCAAAGAGTTGGGTCTACAAAAAACGGAATTTGGAAAATAAGTAATGTTAATTTATAGGAGTATAAAAAATGATAGATATTTTTACTATTGGTGTTTTTAGATTTATATTCTTGCCATATATTATAGGTATAAAAATATCTGCTATAATAATATGTCTAATAAGAAAAAAATTAATTGGAAAAGATAAAATATTTAGAAATTCAATATATGCAATTATTATAGTATTTTGTGTATTATTATCTAGAAATTTAGGATATTCAGTTATGAATTATTTAAGTGCAAAGCCCGATAAAGTATATTCAGAAATAAAAAAAATTAACGATAGTAAAAGACTAATAGGATTATCAAAAGATGAAGTTATTAATTTGTTAGGTGAACCATTAAGCAAGCATAATGATAATCCATATATATATAATGCAGGAATAGTAACGAATTATCTCTTTTTAGGAGAAAATGATTTTTATGAATTTTTCATATACTTTAATGAAAATGATAGAGTAGAATCCACTTCAATACAACCTCGAAGAGGCGGATAATTATAAGCTATAGATGAAGCTCTAGATGAAATGATTTTAGCATTTAAAAATTTAAGTGTTTTCATTTGATTTAATATGGCGTTTAATTGTTTTACTATTATTAAGTGGTAATTGCAATGATGACGACCATAACAACAAAGACTAGAAATAGTCAAAGCTAGGTAGTCCGACAGCTATCTAGCTTTTTTGCATAAAAAAAGATGTGAACCGACATTCACACCTTTGTACATATTGTCATCTTCATTTGACTTTTTGCTTAAGCTAGTATTAGTATAGCATTATTTTTTATATTTGTCAAACAATTTTCTTGAAAATCATTGACTAACCTATACTTTTTTGTAATTTAAAAAACAAATAATTGATTTATAAAATACATAATGATAAAATAAAACAAAAAAGGGGAAAGCTGTGAAAAATACCTTGATTTTAAAAATTCTAGCATTTATAATTATAATTTTAATTGCAATAATAGCATTTGATTTAATACATTTGGATAATAATAATCAATATAATAGTCAAAATCAAGTAATTGGAGAAATAGAAGAAGAAAACTCTTTAAACCAAACAGCGGAAGGTAATAATCAAAATACAGAAAGTAATAGTCAAAGCTCAAAAGATACTAATAAAAACACAGAAAACAATAATGAAACCGCAGACGATACTAACCAAAGCGAAACTACCCAAGATGAAACCTTATTTGCCACCTATTATGAAAAAGCAGAGCAAAAATTAAAAGAAATGACACTAGAAGAAAAAATAAGTCAAATGTTTATGGCAAGATGTCCATCTTCAGGTGCTACTACTCAAATAAGCAAGTATCAACCAGGCGGATATATATTATTTGGCAGAGATTTTAACGAAAAAACAAAACAAGAAGTAATAAAAATGATAAAAGGTTTTCAAAATTCCAGCAAAATTCCAATGATAATAGGGGTAGATGAAGAAGGCGGAACCGTTTGTAGAGTTAGCTTAAATCCAAATTTAAGAAAAAGCAAATTTAAATCCCCACAAACTCTATATAAAGAAGGTGGACTTGAAAAAATAGAAGCAGACACAATAGAAAAATCACAATTATTGTTATCTCTAGGCATAAACATGAACCTAGCTCCAGTATCAGATGTTTCAACAAATTCCTCAGATTTTATATATAGTAGAAGCTTTGGAAAAGGCGCAAGCGAAACAGCAGAATATGTTAAAACAGTTGTAAAAACAATGAAAAGTCAAAATATAGCAAGTGTACTTAAACACTTTCCAGGCTATGGAAACAACAAAGATAGCCATACAGCAGTAACTTATGATAACAGAAGTTTAAAAACTTTTGAAACATCTGACTTTATTCCATTTAAAGCAGGAATAGAAGAGGGCGTGCAAAGTATATTAGTATGCCACAACAGAGTAAAAGCAATAGATGTAGATTATCCAGCATCACTTTCAAAAAAAGCACATGAAATTTTAAGAAACAATTTAAAATTTGAAGGCTTAATAATGACAGATGATTTAGCAATGGATGCGGCAAAAGAATTTACAAGCAAAGAAAAATTAGCAGTATTAGCAGTAGAAGCAGGGAATGACATAATATTAACCTCAGATTTTGAAACTCAAAGAAACGCTGTAATAACTGCTGTAAAAAATGGAAAAATATCAGAGCAAAGAATAAACGAATCTGCAAAAAGAATACTAGCATACAAATATTACATGAAATTGCTATAATTAGGCAAGTTATAGAAGCAACCTCCAACCAAAAGCAACTTCCAAAATTAAGATGAATTGTAACAATGAACCGTTATAATTGTACGAATTAAACCAAAAATACATTGACTTAAAAAGTAATATAATGTTAAAATAAGGTAAAATATAAAAAAGAGGTTTAAGTTAAATGTCAAATAACATAGAAAACTATCAAAAAAGTATAAATTTTTTAGAAAGTTATATTAAAGAAAATGGCACTGTGCCCACAGAAAAAGTATGGAACAAAATTGCTTTTGAAAAAGAATACTTAACAAGTCAGTCTATTGCATATTTATCAGGAGAAAATTTTCCAGAACTATGCAAGCAAATATACAAAAAAGTGCGAAAAAGCAAAAAAATAGGAGAAAATTAAAATGAATATATGGAAAGATATTTCTAAAGAGAGAATAAAAAAAGACGATTTTATTTCAGTAATTGAAATAAGCAAAAATGGTAGAAACAAGTATGAGCTAGATAAACAAACAGGTATGCTTAGGTTAGATAGAGTATTATACACTTCTACACATTATCCTGCAAACTATGGCTTCATTCCTAGAACATACGCAGACGATAACGACCCACTAGACGTACTAGTTTTGTGCCAAGAGGAAATTTTGCCACTTACATTAGTTGAATGTTACCCAATTGGTGTTTTAATTATGACAGATAATAATGAAAGTGATGAAAAAATTATTTCTATATGTAAGCAAGATCCATTTTTAAATACCTACAAAGATATAAAAGAAGTGCCAGCACAAATTTCTTCTGAAATTATGCACTTTTTTGAAGTATATAAACAATTAGAAGGAAAAACTACTTCTGTAGATAAAGTATTAGGCAGAGAAGAAGCTGAAAAAATAATTGATAAATGCATAAAAAAATATGAAGAAAAATTTGAACAAAAATAAAGAGGGAGAAATATGATTGAAAAAATAATTTTTAATGTTTTAGCAATTGCACTATTTACAATCACTTTTCTTAAGCTAATTAGAAAAAATGACACAAGCTATATATATATGTTAGCTATCGAATTTGTTGGAATAGCAATAAATTTTGTAGAATTATTTATAGCAAGTTCTTTTGGCTTTTGCATAAAATTATTAATGTATTTGCTTTCTGTTATATTACCAATTGCAATATTCATAATAGAAAGAGTAAAAAAAATAAGCCTGTCAGAATTAGCTCAAATGATAATTATTCCGATTCTAGAAAAGACAAATAACATAGATAAAGCAAAAAACATTTTAAATAATTACATAACCAAAAATCCCCAAAGTTATATATCGCATAAATTATTAGCTCAAATTTACGAAAAAGAAGAAAATTACGAGGCATCTATTAGCGAATACCTAAAAGTAACAGAGTTAAATAGAAATGATTTAAACTCTTATTACAATTTAGCAGTAATGTTAAATAAAAATAAGCAAAATGATAAAGCAATTATAGTATTACAAGAAATTTTAAAACAAACACCAGAAAACGAAAAAATAGTTAATTTTTTAGGAGACATTTATTTCGAAAAAGAAATGTACAAAGAAATGGTTTTGCTTTACATGACTTCACTTCGCTATCATCCAGGCAGTTTTGACATATATTACAGCATAGGAATGGCATACACCATGTTAAACGATTTTTCAAAAGCAAAAGATTTTTACGAAAAGGCAGCTGAAATAAACTCTCTAGCATATAATGCAAAACTAAATTTAGGTCAAATTGCTTTAATGTATGGAGATTTAGATGAAGCGGAGAACTACTTTAGAAGCTCTTTAAAACAAGAAGACTTGGAAGCGGGTTCATACTACTATCTTTCAGAAATAGCACTACTTAAAGGCGATGAAGAAAGAGCAAAAAATTATATGAATGTAGCAGTAGAGCTAGACCCAAGATCATATAAACAAATGCAAAAAGACCCAGTTTTTATGCCAATAAAAGAAAAAATAATGCCACCTGCTGAAGATATAAAACAAGCAAAAGAAGAAATTTTAAACCAAAAAGAAAAAACAGTAGATAAGCATTTAACTAAAATGTGCATATTAGTAGAAAATTTAAATATAAATGAATTAAATTCAAAAGAAAAAGATAATCAAAAACAAAAAGACATTGATCAAAAACAAAAAGAATAATAAACATATGAAAAAAATATAAAGAAGGAAGGATTTTAAAATGGAAATTTATCAAGCTTTAATTTTAGGAATAGTGCAAGGATTAACAGAGTTATTACCAATTTCGAGTTCAGCACATTTAAATATTATACCTTGGATATTTAATTGGAACATACCAGAATGGTTTGATGTAGCACTTCATTTTGGTACACTTTTAGCAATAGGACTTTACTTTTTTAAAGACTGGCTAAAACTAATTAAAAGTGGTTATGAACAAGTAGTAAAGAAAAAGCGCACAGCAGATGGAAGAATGTTTTGGTATATAGTTTTTGCAACTATACCAGGAGGAATTATAGGATTTATTTTAGATAAATATTTAGAAGATACTTTAACTAAACCAATAATTATAGCAATAGCATTAATTGTAATGGGAATTGTACTTTATGTGGTAGACAAAAACTCTAAATCCGTAACAGATTATAAACAAATGACATTTAAACAAACATTTTTAATAGGCTTATCACAAGCTTTAGCATTTATACCTGGAGTTTCGCGCTCTGGTGTAACTATGACAACCGCAAGATATATGGGTGTGAAACGAGAATCCGCAGCACGTTATTCATTTATGTTATCAGCACCAATTGTTCTAGCAGCTACTTTATTTAAGTTAAAAGATTTTGTTTTTAATATTCCATTTTTTGTTGGAATACTTGCAAGTTTTATAGTAGGTCTATTTGTAATTAAGTTTTTATTAAATTACTTAAAAAAAGGAAGCTTCAAAGTATTTGCAATATACCGTGTTATAATAGGTTTGCTAATAATTGCTATTATAATAATAAAATAAAAATATAAAATATAATGAGTTTATAAAAATAATTATAAAATCATTATATTTTTTTGTTAATTTTTAAAATGTTACAAACATATTACAACTTTTTTACATTTATATTAAATATAGAGAAGATATATTGACATTTTATTTTAAAAAGATAAAATAATTACAGTATACAGCAAATTATTTTAAAATAAAAAAATGGTCAAAAAATGTAAAAAAATACAAAAAATTCAAGTGTTTTTTGATGCATTTTGTAAAATATAATAATATATTTATTTCAAACGAAGGAGAAAAAAGATGACAAGCTGTTTAGGTATATATGTAGAACCAAATATAATTAAATATGCAAAAGTTTCAAAAGAACGAGAAGTACTAGTAGTAGAATCGTTTGGAATAAAATTTTATGATGCAATAGGAGATGCAATAAAACAAGTAATATCAGATACTTTTAGCTATAAAACACCAATTAGTATAAATCTTTCAGAAGAAGCTTATCAATATTTTTATATGTTTAGTTTGCTAAACAAAAACGACTTAAAAAAAGCAATAGCAACAGAATTTGATTCATATTGTACAGATAAAGGTTTTAATAGAAATGCATTAGAAACTAGATATGCCTTAGTAAACGACTTAAATGATAAAGAAAAAATAAAGGTAATACATGTTTCAACAAATAAGAGTACAATGGCTACACAAGAACAACCATTTTCTGAATATAAAGTTGTGGCAATATCTCCACTTGCAATTAGTATATCCAATATTGCAAATTTAAAACCAAAAGAAAACATACTAATTATCAATATGGAAGAAAAAACAACATTAACTACAATAGTAGATCAAAAAATTTACACAGTAGAAAAACTTGAACAAGGTTCTAGTGATATACTAAATAGTATTAGCACAAAAGAAAATTCTTATTCTAAAGCTTATGAAATTTGCAAAAACAGTACAATTTATACAATGGAAGGGAAAGAACTACAAGATGAAGAAAATGAATATCTAGATGATATTATGCCAACATTATATGAAATAGCAAGCCAGGTTCAAGAAAAATTAGCTAATAGCACAGTTAGAATAGATAGAATTTATTTAACAGGAAGTCTATCAGTTATAAACAATATAGACTTATACTTTCAAGAATTTTTCAAAACAGAAAAATGTGAAATATTAAGGCCATTTTTCATTAAAGATAGTGTTAAAATTAGCATAAAAGACTATATAGAAGTTAACTCTGCCATAGCTCTCGCACTACAAGGCCTAGAGTATGGCTTAAAAGACATGAACTTTAAAAATAGAGACTGGAAAGACGACTTAAACGATATATTTGCTAAATTTAGTTCAGATAAAGAAGAAAAAAATGGGGAAAAAAGCTCAAAATCAATTAATCTATCTAAATTATTCAAGCCTAACTTTAACGAAAAATTAGATGCTACAGAAAGATGGCTATTACGTACATTAGGAGGATTTCTATTTTTAGTAATAATATACTGCGGACTTTCCCTTTTCTTAAATTATTCAATAAATATAAAAAGAAATCAGGTAGCAGATGTTAAAAGTGATACTCAATTACAAATAGCAGCAGTAAATAACGATATTACTAATATTAATACAAAAAAGGCAGAATATGAAGCCTCAATTACTAGATTACAAAGCATTAAAGATCAAGTGGCAGAAAACAAAAAATACAAAAAAATGATACCCGATTTAATGGTAAACATAATGGACGCAATTCCAAAAGGAGTACAATTACTTTCAATAGAAAACGATACTAATAAACATGTTATTATAAATGCACAATCAGAAAAATATGAACAATTAGGCTACTTTAAAGCTATTTTAAGAACACAAGGAATTTTACTATCAGATACTGTTGTTTCTTCTGAGGGTGTAAAATCTGGAGATTTGGTTAAAATTACAATAGAAGGAGATTTGCCATGAGAAAAATTTTAATTGGCGTTCTGATTATACTTTTAATTGCTTTATCATATTTAGTAATATTTAAAGGTTTATCAATAGGAAAATTAAATATTTTAAGTGTAGAACAAATATCTGAAGAAAACAGCAAACTAACCACAGAAATAGCAGAGGTAGAATCACTTATGAATAACGACTATAAAGCAAGAACAAACGAACTAAATGCAAGCGTTTCTAGCCTTCTTGAGTCTAAAAAAGCGTATGATGATTTAGCAAGTGTTAGTACAGAATCAGAAATTCAAGCAGCAAGCGAAGAACCAGAATATACAGTAGAATTTTTATTAACCAGATTAGGTAGACATACTACTGCACAAAAAGTTAATTTGGAATATAAAATATTATCAGGCAATTCTTCAGATCCAGATATGAAAAACATATCTTTTACTGTTAATGGAACATATTCACGTATAATAAATTTCATTAGAGTTATAGAAGATGATGATACTTTAAGCTTTAGAATTCAAAACTTTAAATTAATACCTGCAGAAGAGAATTTAACTGCAACATTTATAGTAACAAATGTTAAAGTAAAGCAAGAAACATTAACTTCACGGTGGAGAAACAACTACAACAAACGCTCAGAGTGTAGAAACAACTGAAAATACTGAAAATGCAAACTAAAATTATAGAAATAAATCTATAAGGAGAAAAATATGATTAAATCTATTATAAAAGAAACTTTCATAATGTTATTATTGTGTTTAGCAATTGTATTGGTTTTAGGAGTTATATTTTATGATTATATTCCAACAAACAAAACAGTTCCAAACAAGCTTGCAACTTATACAACACCTGAAGAAGTAAAAGAAGAAATCGATCAAAAAGTTGCAGAAATAGAAAATGAAGTAATAACTTATACAATTACAGGTGCAGATCTTAATTTGTATAAGCAAACAAATAGTTATGAAACAGGAAAAGCTGATCCATTTTCAGCAAGCACAAATGTAGACAATTCAGAAGACGGAGATACTAATACTAGTGAACCAGGCTCAAGCAGTGGTGAGGGCACAGAAGGTTCTACTAACCAAAACGTAGACTCAGGCTCAAGCAATACATTTTTCGAAGATACGGGTCTAAAATAAATTTAGGTTATATTTATTTAAAATAAATATATACAAAAATTCTAAAGAGAAAGGAGTAATTATAATGAAAAAAACTAATGGACAAAGAGGTATCACTTTAATAGCATTAGTAGTAACAATAGTTGTACTATTAATATTAGCAGGTGTTACAATAACTTATGTACTAAATGATGGAGGTATTTTTGCAAAAAGTAGAGAAGCAGCTGTTAAAACAGTGTTAAGTGGTATTAGAGACTATGCAAATAATGCACAAGGTGAATATATGATGCGTTATTATGGTGGAGATTTAGCAGAAGGTGCTTCACCAACAATTACAGCAGGAAGTATTGTAAACTCTAACTTCCCATATACTGTAACCTTCAATGATAATGGTAGTGCTGACGGAAAACTAAACGGAACAATTTCAATTCCTGCAGCAACAACAGGGCTAGACGATGTGACGACTGTAACATTTACAAAAGGATTTATCACAGTTACATGTAATGGCGTAACATTAGGAGATGTTGCATCACCATCAGGTGAATAAATTATGAAGTAATTTAAAATAATAATATTACGAAATTTAAAGTAAAAGTGAAGGCATATGCGCATTTAAAGTATATGCCAAAACTTATATAAACAATATTTTATATAAACAAATATCCATAAAAATGATAAAAAATAAACTTAGGTTATATTTATTTAAAATAAATATATACAAAAATTCTAAAGAGAAAGGAGTAATTATAATGAAAAAAACTAATGGACAAAGAGGTATCACTTTAATAGCATTAGTAGTAACAATAGTTGTACTATTAATATTAGCAGGTGTTACAATAACTTATGTACTAAATGATGGAGGTATTTTTGCAAAAAGTAGAGAAGCAGCTGTTAAAACAGTGTTAAGTGGTATTAGAGACTATGCAAATAATGCACAAGGTGAATATATGATGCGTTATTATGGTGGAGATTTAGCAGAAGGTGCTTCACCAACAATTACAGCAGGAAGTATTGTAAGCTCTAACTTCCCATATGATGTTTCTTTTGACGATGATGATGGAACACCTAGTGCAGGTGGAAAACTAAACGGAACAATTTCAATTCCTGCAGCAACAACAGGGCTAGACGATGTGACGACTGTAACATTTAAAAAAGGATTTATCACTGTTACATGTGGAGACGTAACATTAGGAGATGTTGCATCAGCTACAACCTAAGTGATGAAGTAATTTAAAATAATAATATTACGAAATTTTAAAGTAAAAGTAAAGGCATATGCATTAAAACGTATATGCCAAAACTTTTATAAAACGAAAATATTGTAATTTATATATAAAATTTGAAAGGAACAAAATATGAACATTTTTTTATACATTATAATATTCATAATGGGTAGCTTATTTGGTAGCTTTTTTACGCTAGCAGTTTATCGCTTACCGCTAAAAAAAGATATTACACATGAACGTTCATATTGTCCAAATTGTGGTCATAAATTAAGCTTTTTAGATTTAATACCAATTTTAAGTTATATATTTTTAAGAGGAAAATGTAGATATTGCAAACAAAAAATAAGACCAAGGTATTTATTACTTGAGGTTTTATCAGGTTTGGTTTTTGTTTTATTTGCTATGTCTTTAAATATAAATATATATAGTTTACAAGTTTCACAAGTTATTTACTTTTTAATTGGCATATTATATTTGGCTACATTATTTATAATTGCCGGAATAGATAAAGAAAATTATAAAATTGAAAAATCAGTATTATTATTTGGATACTTAATAGAAGCTGCATATATAATTTATCTATACATAGTAGAAGGTAATTCTAATATTTATAGATATGTTATATATTTAGCTCTTTTTGCAATTCTTACTTTAATAAATGTTTTATACATGCGAAAAAATGCAAAAGACAGCTATACAACCCAAATTCTATTATTATGCATATTATTTTTAGTATTTACAGGAGAGGCAGTTACAATTTTAACTATAACATTTACTCTACTTACAATAGCCTTTGATCTTCTTTTAAATAAAATGTATAATGCGCCAAAAAACAAATCACATAAAACAGATAAAAAAGAAAATATAAAAATACCAATTGGATTCTACTTATGTGCTACAAATATTATATGTTTAATCATAGCAGATTTATATATGTGTGTAGAAAATGTACATATAGGCTTATAGGTATAGCCTTAAAATAAGATACCTAAATTTATATATAAGGAACTTAAAATGAAACTTACAAGAAATATATTGAAATCAAATAAAGGCTTTACTATGCAAGATGCAGTAGTTGCAATTATAATTATATTGCTATTTTCAGGCACAATCGGAAGCTTATATATGGCAATATATAAGCTAAAAGCAGATACTATGGTAGATTCTGTTGCATCCTTATTTATGGTTCAAATAATGGAGCGTATAGATAAAGTTTCTTATGAAAAAGTTGAAGAAAGTGAAATTCCGGCTTTGATTAGTAAAATGAGAGATGATTTCTCAATTCCAGATGCATTTAAAATAAATGTTGAAGTTCTACCAGATGCAAACACAGATAAGTATGTAAAAACAGTGCAAGTAACAATAAACTATAGTTTTTCAGGTAGAGATATGCAAATAGTAATGAAAAGACTAAAAGTTAAGGAGCTAGAACTAGAAGTAGATATTTAAATTTAGAAAGGAAAATCTTAAATGAAATCAGAAAAAGGTGTTACTTTAACTGCATTAGTTGTATATATTTGCGTTGCTATGGTTATTATCTCCATAATGGCATTAATAAGTACCAACTTTTATACTAATATGAATACTATAAAAGGTCAAGATTTGTATGCAGTTGAGTTTAATAAATTTAATATGTTTTTTATAAATGACGTAAAGAATAATAAAAATGTAAAAAATATAGAAACAACTAAAATAACTTTTGACGATGGAGTAGTGTACGAACTTAAAGGAACAGATATTTACAGAAATGAAACAAAAATAGCATCAAACATACAAAAAGCAATATTTAGTTTAGGTGAGCCTAAAGTAATTGGAAAAACTACTAAAAATATAGTAGAAGTGACTTTAAGTATAGGAGGCAGTACTCAATCAGCATCTTCAGATTTTGGTAATGTACAAGAACAAACTAAAAATAGATTTAATAAAACAATAGAATATGTATTAAAATACTGGTAATTTTATGTAATTTAAATAAAAGCAAGAGTTTTGAAGAGAAATATAGTATAATAGAATTAATACTAAAGAAATAGAAAGGAGATCTACAAATGGAAAAAGGACAACCACTTGGAATAGAACTTGTAAAAAGAGGAATCGTTACAGAACATGGAATACAGCAAGCACTAGACTACCAAAAGGAGCATCCTAAAAAGAAACTAGGAGATATTATTAATATTTTAGGGTTATGTGATTCAGTTGTTTTAATAAAAGAAATAGGAGAAATACTAAACGAAAAAGCAATATATTTGAGAGAATCTGATATTAAAATAAATATACTAGATTTTATTTCTTTAGATTTAGTAAAGCAAAATAAGGCATTACCATTTGAAATCTCTGCAGGAAAAATTAAAGTTTGTTTTGCAGATACTACTAATAAAAGGTCAGTAGACGTTGTTAGACTTTTATTATTAAATAAAGGTCTAGTAATGGATAAATACATAACATTTGAGAGTAATATAGATAAAATAATAGATTCTATGGAAGGAACTTCATCAGAAGAAATAAATGCAGATGCAGATATTTCAGGTTTAGTAGATAGCATAATAAAAACTGCAATGGACAAAAGAGCTAGTGATATTCACATAGAACCACTGGAAGATATAATAAGAGTTAGGTACAGAATAGATGGACAGTTAATTACAGCAGTACAAGTTAATAAAGATAAACAAGCGCAATTAATAGGTAGATTAAAAGCAATATCTAACATGCACCAAGAAAAGCAAGAATCACAAGATGGTAGAATATTGAGCTACCCAGATTATAACATTCGTGTATCTTCACAAAGAAATGTTTATGGAGAGAAATTTGTGTTAAGACTACTTAAGAAAAACGAAGACATTAGGCAAATTTTTGAATTAGGATTTCCAAATGATGAAGCTTTACTTAAAAAGAGTTTTAATAAAAAGAACTGTATAACAGTAGTTGCAGCTCCTACAGGAGAAGGTAAAACAACAACACTTTATAGTATTATAGACTATTTAAATAGTCCTAACATAAACATTACTACAATTGAGGACCCAGTAGAAATTAGAATAAACGGACTAAACCAAATAGAAATAGACTCTAAAATAGGCTTTTCAGATTCCTTAAGAACAGTATTAAGACAAGATCCAGATATTATTCTTGTAGGAGAAATTCGTGACCTAGAAACAGCAGAAATTGCAATGCAAGCAGGTCAAACTGGACACTATGTATTATCTACAATACATACTATAGATAGTATAGAGGTTATAACAAGACTTAGAAAACTGGGCATTTCTAACTATGATATTGCAAGTATTTTAGCTACTACAGTATCACAAAGATTAGTAAGAAAAGTGTGCAAGCATTGTGCAGTTGAAAGAGATTTTACACCTGAAGAAATAGATATAATAAAAAAAATAGGTCAAAAGTATAATGTAGAATTTGACTTAAAAGGTAAAAAAACATACCAAACAGTAGGATGCAAATATTGTAATAAAACTGGCTACTTAGATAGAATTGGTATTTTTGAAGTTTTAAATATCGAAGACGAAATTAAAGATCTAATTACAAAAGATTGTTCAAGCATGGAGATTAGAAATAAAGCATTAGAGTTAGGTTATAAACCACTTATAGTAGATGGAGTTTATAAAATACTAGATGGAATAACTACGCTAGAAGAACTAAATAACAAATTAGCTATTTATTAATGAAATTTATTTAAAATACATAGGAGGAAAATAATGATAGACATAGAAAAAATCTTAAATGAAGCAATTAAAAAGGATGCTTCTGACGTACATCTAATTGTAGATAATAAGCCTATTTTAAGAATAAAAAGAGATTTAATTGAAGTAGATGGCTTTGAAGCCTTAACAGATGAAGACATGCTTGAAATTTATGACTATTTTGTTAGAGGAAACTTAGATAAAGATAAAGTTTTTAAAGAAACAAAAAAGCTAGATATGTCTTATGAATTTGGAGATATTAGATTAAGGGTTAATATTTCAACATCAGATGAAGTACCACTTGTAGTACTAAGACTAATAAAAAATAAACTTCCAAAATACGAAGATTTAGGCGTTCCAGATATTGTTAGAAGAATGATGAACCAAACACAGGGACTAATATTAGTAACAGGTAAAACAAACTCTGGTAAAACTACTACATTAAATGCATTAATAAATGATATAAATGAAAAACAAAATAAAAAAATATTAACACTAGAAAACCCTGTAGAATACAAACATAAATCTAAAAAATCTATTATTGTTCAAAAAGAAATTGGTGTTGGTAGAGACTGCTTAGATTTCAGTAGCGGTGTAAAAAATTCTTTAAGAGAGGACTGCGATATTCTAATTATAGGAGAGATTCGTGATAAAGAAACAATGGAGGCAGCAATTGAAACAGCAGAAGCAGGACATTTAGTTATAGGAACACTTCACACTAAATCATGTGCAGAAACAATTGATAGAATGATTAACTTTTATGAGGTTCGTGACCAACAAACAATTAAATATTTAATTGCATCACTTTTAAAACTAGTAGTATCACAGCGATTATTAAAAGGTAAAGATGATTCACTTGTTTTAGTACCAGAGGTAATGGTGGTAGATAGCATTGTTGCAGGTATGATACGTAAAGAAAAACTTAGTGTTTCAGAAATAGAAGATGCTATTCAAAGTAGTAGCGACAAGGGAAGTATAAGCTTAATAAATTCATTAGCTCAGCTTTTTGTAGAAGACAGAATTACATTAGATCAAGCTAAATCTCAAATAGAAGAAAAAAATATTGAAATTTTAAATAGAACAATTATGCAAATGAAAATAAAAAGAGATAATGAAAACAAATTAAAGAATTAGAAAAGACAATAAATTTTAAAAAAGGAGGGAAAGCTAAACCGTGCCAGAGTATATATATAGAGCAGTTACAAAACAAGGTCAAGTTGTACGAAATAGAGTAGAAGAAACTAGTAAAAATAATTTAATAAAAAAGCTAAAACATAATGATTTGCTTCCAATTGAAGTAGTACAAGTAAGCTATTCTAGTAGAAAAGTAAAAACTGTTAGAAGGAATGTTATAGATATTGATGACGTTATGAAAACAGCAAATTCAGCTAGCATATTTCAAGGAAATGCAAAAGTCAAGCCAACTACAAAGGAAAAAATAAATTTACTTTTATCAACTGGTCAAAAAATAACAACTAGAGATATTATTATTTTTACGCAGAATTTTTATTTACTAAAAAAAGCAAACTTTAATAACATTCATGCCTTAGGTACTATTATAAATAGTACAGAGAACTTATCACTTAGAGGAATATTAGAAGATATTTTAGCTGGTGTAGAGGCTGGTGAATATATGTATACAACAATGGAGTATTATTCTAATGTTTTCCCATACATTTACATAAATATGATTAGAGTAGGAGAGCTTTCAGGTTCGCTTACAAACTCATTAGAGCAAGCAGTAAAATACTTAGAGGATACTTCTACTAGAACCAGAAAAATAAAAAGTATAGTTTTGCCAAATGTTGGGCAATTCGTTGCAATACTTGTATTACTTATTATAGGAACATTATTTGTATTGCCACAAATTCAAAATGTATTTAATCAAATGGGTGGAGGAACACAGCTTCCAGGAATAACATTATGGTTTATGGACTTTTTGGACTTAGCCATGAAATATTGGTATATTCCAACAGGAATTATTGCAGCTATTGTAGGTGGAATAATTGCATACATAAATACACCAAAAGGAAAGTACAATTGGCATTTATTTAAATATAAATCACCTGTTTTTGGTAGATTAATATTTGGTATTGATTTTTCAAGACTAATGAGAGCAATGCTTTTAAACTTACAAAATGGAATGAGAATTCAAGAAGCATTAGAGGTTAGTAAATCGGTTGTTAAAAACTATGTAATGCTTTCAATAATAGAAACATCTATTAACAACTTACTTATGGGTGGTTCATGGATAGAGCCATTTGAAAACTCAGGACTATGTTCTTCAATGGAGATTGAAATGTTAAAAATAGGTATGCAAACAGACCTTTCTGAAATGATGGAAAAATTATTAGACTACATGGATGTAGATATTCAAAACAGCTTAGACAGATTAATGAAGGTATTACCAGAAATATCATATTTATTTGTTGGAATACTTCTAATATTCTTAGTAGTAGTAGTTCTAGTTCCTTGTATTACATTATACATGGGCGATTGGCTACTTGAAGGACTTGGCTATTAAAATACAAATGAATAATAACTTAAAAAATATAATAATTTTAATAATTATTATATTTTTTAAGTTTTAGGAAATTGTATATATTAAGAGAGACTAACTATTAATTGTCAATAGAATTATTAAAAAATTTTTAATATTTTTAAATAGATAAAAATTTGCATA
>CANQRY010000021.1 GCA_947626335.1 uncultured Clostridia bacterium
TTTATGGAGATATTTTTATTAACAAAGCAAATATGCAAGAATTAAGTGTGATATATAACTCAGATGAGGAAGAGCTTTTAAAAAATATAGCCCGAAATAAGAGAGTATACAAAGTTTATAAATATGCAATAGAAAATAATAAAAAAGGTATTTACATATCGCAAGACACAAGAATATCTGATAGATTTATAAATGAAAATTATCATAAATTAAATAGATATATAGAAATAAAGTCTAATATAAAATGTAATGCTTATAGGTGTTTTGATATAAAAGATGATTTAAAATCAGAGGCATATGAAAAAATAATTAGGGTAGGAGGAATATATGAAAAGAATATAAAAAATAAGAATTTGACAATATATTATCTTTTGAACTTAGCAGAAAGTAGCATGAACTCATTTATTAGCAAAAGACCTAAAACTGTTAGTTTAATGTATAAAATAGATGGAGTAGAAAAGGAGTTTGAAATTCCAGATAACACATATAATCCTGAAAATATTGTTTGTTAGATGAAAATATTATATTAAATTATGGTAAACTGTAAATTTAAAGTTAAAAAGGGTTGAAATTTAAACAATTTCAACCCTTTTTGGTGCCTAAACGGTGGTTATTTGCGAAAAAATACACTCTCACTATTGAATCATTTCCGATTATCGACTGTATATGTATTTTAGCATACTTTTTGTAAAATGTACATCTTTGAATTGATTTTTATTGTAATAGCCTGTATGGAAAACAATAAGTTCATCCATACAGGCTATTATTAATGTGTTTTTGAGGTATAACTATTTATGAGCTCTTGCACTCTAGAATAATCCTTCTCGCTTGAAGTAATACTTTCCAACCATTTTTTAAAGTCTTTTAAGCAAGGTTCATTGATTTTCTCATTACAAAGTACATCTAACTTCGCCTGCTCAAATATTTCTTCATTTTCACCTTCAGCCATAATACAAGCTTCTAAACGTATTAATGCGGCTACGAAACAAAATTTTTTTGTCTCATTTTCCATATTTTTGACTTCTACATATTGTTCCCATTGATTCATACCTTGCATTTTTTTATATATTTTATATGTATGGTACCAAGCAACAATATGTTTTATGATTGGTAATGATAAAAACTTAAGCTTGATGCTTTCTAATGTTGCCCACCGATAATACTTATTTGTAAGTAATAATTTTGATGTTCTCATAGTCTTTTACCTCCTAGTATAATATATTGGATTTTACCTACATTTATAATTATAACATATAAAATATGATTTGACAAATTCTAATTATCTGTGTATAATAAGTATAGGAAAAGAGAAATCGCAGAAATGCGGTTACCTAATAAATTTCGATAACGACACATGCTCTGCAAAGCAAATGTGTCGTTGTTTTTTATATTTGTCTATTGACCCATTGTATGTATATAATACATAGCAAGGCAATATTTATGGTTAATGAAATCATTAATCCTATTACTAGGAATGCAAACATTTCTACCATAAGCCTCACCTCCTTGCTCTCGATAAAAATCGAGGCTTAAGAGGTAACACACACATCTGCTAAATTTTCTTTTCCTATGATAGAAACTATACAATATTTCTTATTTAAAAACAAGCGAACAAACTAAAATTTTACAATTATTTATTTTTTTTCATATTAAATTTTTATAAAGGGGTTGGGACTTGTCCCATAAACCGAATTTTGACTAGGGAGGAAAAATTCATTGCTTGATAGAGTATCAGTGGGTGTACAAAAATTATTTCAAACAAAATTTTTTCTATTATTTTTTTCATTTTTCTTTACTTATTATTGCTCCAATTTTATAATTTTCATTTTTGTTTTTTAAAAAATTTTTATCATTTTTTACTGCAACTAATCTAATCACTTTTTGTTTTTTATTGTTCAATTTTAATTCAATTTCTTTTTCATTTTTGTTTATATTTTTTGAAAACAATTCATAATATTCTACTTCAAATTCTTTGTTTAATCTTTGCATATAATCATCTAATTGTTTATCATTTATATTGACACTAGTTCTTATATATTTTTCTTCTCCATCTACTTCAATAGGAGCATAAACATCAAAAATTCCATTATTAAAAAATTTTGTTAATTGTTCAATATAACTTCTTCTAAAATTTATACTTTCAATTTTTAATTCGCCATTTTTGTCTTTTATTAGTACGACAGATTCGATAAATTTTGAAATAAATTCTTGCTTTTCTTCTTTAGATTTTTTATTCCATTCTTCTTTAATTATTTCATTTAATTTATCATCTTTTATTAATTTTTCTCTTTCAATATCTCTGTCAGCAAGTAGTTGCTGTGGAGTAAAAGATATATTATTTAAATTCAATGTTTCATACTTTTTCTTTTCTAAAATATCTAACTTTTCTTCTATTATTTTGTAATCTTCAGAAAAATCTTCCATTTCTACTACACCACATAAATAGGCTTTTTTTATTCTTTCTTTTTGTTTTTGTAAAACTCCTATTTCTTTATCTAACTTTTCTATATTACTTTCTTTTTTATCAGCTAATATTGGAAAGAAATACTTTTTTACTGTCATATCATATTCTACTAAATCTAGTATAAAACTTTCTAAACATTCTTCTACTAAGTCTTCTCTATAATAAATTCCACAATGTTCACAAGTATAATACATATACTTTTTCTTTATTCCTCCAGAACCTTTACATTTCATTATTCTATTACATTTTGGGCACTTTAATTTTTGAAAGAATAAATATACTCTATCTCTTGTATATGCCCTTTGATTTTTCTCTTTTTGCATTTGTGCTTCTTCCCATACAGCACGACTAATTATTGGCTTTACTACATTCATATAAATTATAGGCTCTTTTCCTTGTACTTTTCCTACTCTTTTGTATTGTTCATAATCTCCCATATATATACGATTTTCTAATATTTTTTGAATATTAGAGTCTCTCCACTTTTTAGGTGCTAGTATTTCTTCTTCTTTAAACGTATTTGCTATTTGCTGATAGCTTTTACCCTCTAAATACATATTGAATACTCTTATTACAATATCTTTTGTTGTTTCATCTATTACAGTTTTCTTGTTACTATCCTTTTTATAGCCTAATGGAATAGTACCGAGGCAGATGTCCAGACTTAATAGCACCATTTAAACCAAATTTTGTTCTTTCGCTTACTATTTCAATTTCTAGCTGAGAGAGAACTGTTAACATTCTTACGAAAAATCTTCCATTAGCTGTACTTGTATTTACATCATCTCTATCACATACCAAATAAGTATTATATTTTTCTAACTGGCTAATAAGTTCTTCTAAATCACGAACTGAACGAGTAACTCTATCAAGTTTATAGACTACAATATAATTAATTTTGCCTTTCTTCATATCTGATAACATTTCTTGAAATGCTGGTCTATGCTCCATATCTTTTGCACTTATTCCAGCATCTTCATACACCTTAAATACTTCATACTCTTTAAATTTACATAGTTGTAATAGCTTTTCCTTTTGTTCTCCTAAACTAAATCCTTCTCTTGCTTGATCCTCTGTGCTAACTCTAATATAAATTCCTGCTACTTTCTTTTCTTTATTCATTTTACAAATACCTCCTATTTACTAGTACAGAAAAACGCCAATCGTAAAGTCTATTTTAAAAATTTCTTCAAATTTTTTAGAGGATATTTGTTTTTTAAATTGCCTATATAGAAATAATCATGTTCATTAAAGAATAGATATAGTTTATCATTTATAATTACTCTATGTGGTTCTACATAGGCTAAATTAGTATGTTTAATGATTCTTAAATTTCCATTAAATATTTGAGGAGTAGTTTTATTAAATGCGCAAGCCCATTCAATTTTAGATAATAATTCTTCACTTATTTTAATTTCTTTTTTAATTATAGTAATCATCTATCACACCTTCCTTTCGATTAAGATAAAAGGCACGAAAAAAATCGACCTTTTACAGTCGATTTAATCGTTTTTCGTCTGGTGCGACGATTATATCTTTTGGTGCGGATGAGAGGACTCGAACCTCCACGCCGTTGGCACTGGTTCCTAAGACCAGCGCGTCTGCCAGTTCCGCCACATCCGCATATTTCTGCTACATTCATTATTTTAGCACACATTACTTACTAATGTCAACACAAATTTCATATTTTTATCTTTAAATTAAAAAATAATAGAATCTATTTATATAATATATTTTAGAAAGAATGTTAAAGAACAAATAATAAATATTGCAAAATTATAAATATCTTGTAACAATTAAAAAACTTTGATATAATTTTCAAAGTAAAAGATTTTTACATGGAGAAAAAAATGATACAAATTATAATAGGAAATATTGTAGCGCTAATTGCATCTTGCTTAATTGTATATTCAGGCATAATAAAAATAAAATAAAAGAATATTAAAGCAAGTAGTTATTTACAATTTCTTGCTTTTTTGATATACTTTAACCATACTAATAACGATTTGCAAAATAAAAGGGGATGCAAATATTGATAAACATATTACTTTCAGGAAATAAAAGGGTATTTGATGGAGCATTGTCAGAGCTAATATCAATAACAAACAAAACAAAAGAGCCAATTAATTGTATAATACTAACAATGAATTTAACAAGGGTAAAAGAAGAGTTTTTACCATTTACAGAAGCACAAATTGAATTTTTAAATAAAGTTGTAAAATCTAAAAATGAGCAAAATGTAGTAAAAAAAATAGATGTAACTAAAATTTATGAAAAAGAATTTGGTGGTGGCAAAAACGAATCTGCGTACTGCACACCATATACATTACTAAGGTTACTTGCAGATTTAATTCCAAACATACCAGATAAATTATTATATTTAGATATTGATATGTTAGCACAAAAAGATATTTCTACTTTATACAATATCGATATTTCAAATTATGAATATGCAGCTGTTAAAGAAAAATATGGCTCTAAAATAATTAAATACGATTACATAAATGCTGGAATGCTATTATTAAATATGAAAAAAATAAAAGAAACAAAACTTTTACAAAAAGCAAGAGATATGCTTAAAAAAAGAAAATTGTTATTTGCAGACCAAGATGCTATTTACTGGAACACAACAAGTAAACTAATTTTGCCGAGAATATATAATGAACAAAGAAAGTTTAATTGTAAAAATACTGTAATATGTCATTTTTCAAAAAGGTTATGGGTTATTCCGTATCCACACACAGAAAATATAAAGCAATGGCAAGTAGATAAAGTTCATAAGGTTTACAAATGCCACTGCTTTGATGAAGATTTAAATGAATATATAAAATGGAGAGAAACATTCAATGAAACTTATTAGAAGAAATTTAGATAAAATAATAAATTCAAATTTAAACATATTAAAAAGAAATAAACCAGGAAATATCCCAATATTTTTCGCAATAGACAATAATTACATACCTTTTTTAGCTGTAACACTTAAATCTTTAATAGAGCATACATCAAAGAAAAATACATATTTAATAAACATTTTATATACTGACATATCACAAGAAAACATAGAAAAAATAAAAAAGTATGAGCAGAATAATGTTTGTATTGATTTTATAGATTTAAGCGAGTATATTAAGGAATTTGAAGAAAAGCTATACACAAGGGATTATTATTCTAGAAGTACATATTTTAGATTATTTATTCCTGAGCTTTTTCCTAATTTAGATAAGGCTCTATATCTTGATAGTGATATAGTAGTGCTAACAGATATTGCATTACTTTATAATATTGATTTAAGAAATAATTTATTAGGGGCTGTTCCAGATGATTCAGTTCAAATAATTAAGTCTTTTCAAGATTATGTTGAAAAAGTTATTGGAGTATCATCATATAAAAAGTATTTTAATGCAGGGGTGCTATCTATGAATTTAAAGGCTCTTAGAGAAATAAAATTCATAGAAAAATTCATGTATTTATTAGATTCTGTAAAATACAAAGTAGCACAAGACCAAGACTACTTAAATAGACTATGCAAAGGAAGAGTAAAATTATTAGATAACACTTGGAACAGAATGCCAATTGGAGGAGATACAGTTCCAAGGGAAGACTTAAAAATTATTCATTACAATTTATCATATAAACCATGGCATTTTGAAGAAATTTTATATAAAGAATATTTTTGGAAATACGCAAAGCAAACCGAATTTTTTGATTATATAATGGAAATTAAAAATAGCTATAAACCAGAAGATAAGTTTTTTGACATGGAAACCGAAAAAAGCCTAAAAGCATTGGCTTTAAAAGAAAGCCAATGTGTTGGAGATGACAGAATAAGTAACACTAGAAAGCAAATTAAAAAAGTGGTAGAAAAAACAAATGCTATTCCAAAAGCTAAAGACAGACTAGAAATTTTAAAGAAAATTGAAGAGCTTGAAGCGGAAGGAAAATTTGATATAGACCCAGAAAAGGACCCTCCAACAATTATGCTTAACCCAGAAAATGTTGATTATTTAAAGCAAAAAAATAGTAATAAAATAAAAACAAAAATTGCTAATAAAGTTGGAGAAAAATTCTTAGATGATATTTTAAAAAATAATCAATTAATTATAAGAGAAGTCAATGGTATTGAAAATTTAAACAGTTTAAAAACTGGAGCAATAATCACATGTAACCATTTTAATCCATTTGATGTATTTGCAATTGAAGAAGTATACAGGTCATCTAAATTTGCAGGCAAAAAAACACTATATAAGGTAATTAGAGAAGGAAATTATACAAACTTTTCAGGTTTATATGGATTTTTATTTAGAAATACTGATACACTTCCATTAAGCTCAAATACAGAAACAATGAAAAAATTCTTAAAATCTGTAAAAGTTATTTTAGGTAGAGGAGACTTTATTTTAGTATACCCAGAGCAAAGCTTGTGGTGGAACTATAAAAAACCAAAGCCATTAAAACCAGGGGCTTTTAAATTTGCTGTAGAAAATAAAGTTCCAGTTTTGCCTATATTTATAACAATGCAAGATACTGAAAAAATAGGAAAAGATGGATTTCCTATTCAAGAATATATAGTTAATATTTCAGAACCAATATATCCAATAGAAGGAATGTTAGCTAAACAAAATGTTGAACTAATGAAAAATGAAAATTTTGAAGTATGGAAAAAATGTTATGAAAAGTTTTATAAAATTCCGCTTGAATATACTACAAAAATAGAAGAGATAGAAAGTGAATCAAAATTATCAGATGAAGAGTAATGAAAAAAAAGTATTTTTTTATAAAGACGAATTAAATGATGAATTTTCAAGTGCAAAAATAACACCTAGAATAATTGATGAAAATTATAAATATGAGCATTCTAAGCTTTGGAATATATGTTCATACATAATGCAAAATGTTTTATCAATGCCTATAAAATATTTATACGCAAAAATAAAGTTTAAAATAAAATTTATAGGAAGAGAAAAGCTAAAAGCATATAAAAAGCAAGGCTATTTTATATATGCAAATCATACTCAGGCCTTTGCAGATACATTTATTCCAAGCCTAGCGTGCTATCCTAAAAGAAACTTTTTAATTGTAAATCCTGAAAATGTTTCTATGAAGGGTTTAAGTCATGTGGTAGAAATGCTAGGTGCAATACCTATTCCAAATAGAATAGATGGAATGAAGAACTTTCTAGAAATAATAGAAAAGCGTTCTAAAATACAAAACTGCTCAATTACAATTTATCCAGAAGCACATATTTGGCCATATTATACGAAAATAAGGAAATTTAAATCTGTGTCATTTAAATATCCAATTAAATATGATAAGCCTGTGTTTTCGCTAACAAATACTTATAAAAGTTATGGAAAAAATAAAGTAAAAATTGAAACATATATTGATGGTCCATTTTTTCCAAAAGAGAATATGAGCTTAAAAGAAAATCAAGAATATTTATGCAAATTAGTATATGAAAATATGGTATCTAGAAGCCAAAATTCTAATATTAAAGTTATAGAGTATGAAAAGGTTTAAATAAAAAGTAGAGGCTATATACAACAAGGAGGATATTAAAATGAAAATTATATTAGCATCTAAATCACCAAGAAGAAAGCAACTACTAGAATTGATGGGTGTAAAAAATTTTGAAATTATAGTAAGTAATACTAATGAAGTAATAAATAAAAGTTTGTCAATAGAGGAAGTTTCAAAACAGCTTGCATATGAAAAGGCAAAGGCTGTTTTTGACAGAACCACAGGAGATAGAATAGTTATAGGCTCTGATACATTAGTAGTTAAAGATGAAAAAATATATGGAAAGCCAAAAAATGAGGAAGATGCCTTTAATATGATAAAAGAACTAAATGGTGGAGATCATAAGGTATTTACTAGTTTGAGCGTCTTAAAAGAAGAAAATGGGAAAGAATGTACATATTTAGATTGTGATATAGCAATAGTGACAATAAAGAAAATGACATATGATGAAATAAATAACTGGGTAGCTTCAGGTGAACCAATGGATAAAGCAGGAGCTTATGCAGTACAAGGAAGATTTACAGTATATATAGAAAAAATAAATGGTAATTATGATTCTGTAGTAGGGCTTCCTACTAGTAAATTATATGATGTAATAAAAGAATATATTTAAACTTTTTTGTTTATCTAGTAAAGAAAAGTGTGAAAAAATATGGAACTACCAGTAGAAAAAAATAAAGAATATGTTGTAGACATTATAGATAATGGCTATGAAGGTGAAGGAATTGCAAAGATAGATGGATACACTATCTTTGTTTTTGGCGCTATAAAAGGCGAAAAATGTAAAATTTTAATTCTAAAGGTAACAAATTCTCATGCATTTGGAAAAATAATAGAAATAATAAATAAGTCACCTGTAAGAGTAAATCCGGATTGTAGTACATATAAAAGATGCGGAGGATGCTATTTAAGACATATTGAATATAAAGAAACATTAAAAATGAAACAAAATGTAGTTCAAAATTTAGTTAATAAAACATTAAATGAAAACGTAATAGTAGAAAAAACTATTGAAATGGAAAATCCAGTGCATTATAGAAATAAAGCACAATATCCTGTAGGAGTAAACAAAGAAGGCAAGATAGTTTTTGGGATTTTTGCAAATAGAAGTCATGAAATAATACAAATAGATAATTGTTTTATTCAAAATAAGGCATCACAAATATTAGCAAAAGAAATTATTGAATTTATAAGCCAAAATAATATTAAGGTATACAACGAAAAAACAAGAAGCGGATTTTTAAGACACATTGTTATAAAAATAGGATTAAAAACAAAAGAAATAATGTGCATTTTGGTAAATAACGGAGAAAATTTACCAAAAGAAACAGAGCTTATTAACCACATAAAGCAAGCTTTTGTAAATAAAGAAGAATTACAGAAGTATACACTAAAAACAATTATAAAAAATGTAAATACAAAAAATACAAATGTAATTCTAGGCAGTAAAAATATCATTTTATATGGAGATGGCTATATTTACGATAAATTAGAAAATTATACTTTTAAAATATCTCCAATGTCATTTTATCAAACAAATCCTATTCAAACAGAAATATTATATAATAAAGCAATAGAGTTTGCTAATTTAAAAGGAAACGAAACCATATTAGACTTATATTGTGGAATCGGAACAATAGGCATTTTTACATCTAATAAAGCAAAAAAAGTATATGGAATTGAAATTGTTGAAGATGCTGTAAAAGATGCTATAGAAAATGCAAAATTAAACAATATACAAAATATAGAATTTTTATGTGGAGATGTGGAAAAAACTTTACAAGAAGTTTTAAATAGAAGCGGAAAACCTGATGTTATATTTGTAGATCCACCGAGAAGAGGGCTAGATAATGTAACAATTTCTAATATGTTAAAAACAGAGCCAATAAGAATAATATATATTAGTTGTAACCCAGCAACTATGGTAAGAGATTTAAGGATGTTAGAAGAAAAGTATGAAGTAAGTAAAATTCAGCCGGTGGACATGTTCCCTTATACTCAGCACGTAGAGTGCATAGCAGTTCTTGAACTAAGGAAAATATGATAATAAAAAACATATAGGAGTTAAAATAATGTATGATACAATAATATTTGATTTAGATGATACACTTACTGATGATTATGCAAATATAAAAGAAGCTTTTAAAATAGTTTTAGAATATAAAAAAGAAGATTATACTGATGCAAAGTTTGAAGTGTTTTATAGCATAGATAAAAAAACATGGAGAGACAGAGCCGCTGGAAAATTAGTGACACCATATGAAGAAGATATAGAGAAAAAAGCAGAGTGGTTAAGAGCAAGTAGATTTTTAAAATATTTTGGAGATACTATTGACTATGATGAAGCAGTTCATATAAATAATATTTATATGGATGGAATGAAGAGAAAAGTTGTAGCAAGAGAAGGAACACTTGATATTATAAAATATTTGTATAATAAAAAGTATGCTCTTATTATTGCAACAAATGGTCCAATAGTGCCATTAAAGTCAAAATTAGAAAAATTACAAATAGAAAAATATATTAAAACTATATTTTCAGCAGAAGAAGTAGGATTCATGAAACCACATAAAGAATTTTATAAAGGATTACTAAAAAAATCAGGAAACCCAGAGAAAGAAAAAATATTATTCATAGGTGATGAACTTGAAAAGGACATAAAAGGAGGAATAGAAAATAACATTGATACTTGCTGGTGTAACTATGATAATAAACAAAAAATTACAATATATACTCCTAAATATGAAATTCACAAACTTGAAGAGTTAAAACAAATTTTATAAAAGAAGGTATAAATTAATGAAAGAGATAGTTTTTGTAACACATAATAAAGGAAAAGCAAAATCTGCTGAAAGGTATTTTGAAAATATAAAATTTAGTACATATGATTTTGAATTGGACGAGCCTAGAACTGATGATATAAAAGAAATAGCCACTGCAAAAGTAACTCAAGCCTATGAAATTATAAAGAAACCATGTATAGCATTAGATTCAGGTTTTTTCATAGATGAACTAAATGGCTTTCCAAGAGCATTTGTTAATTTTGCATTAGATACAATTGGAATTGAAGGTATATTAAAATTAATGCAAGGAAAAGAAAATAGAAAATGTAGATTTGAAGAATGTTTAGCTTATCATGACGGAAAACAAATACATTATTTCTATGGAAAACACCCAGGAAATTTAGCAAATAAAATTCAAGGAAAAGATAGAGATGAAAAATGGTCTGATTTATGGTATATATTTAAGCCAGAACATTTTGAAAAAACACTTGCAGAAATGGATGAGATAGAAAGAGAAGATAGAAGAAAAATTGATGGATCAGTTGAAGCATTAAAAGTATTTGCAGATTGGTACAAAGAAAATAGCAAAGGAGATATATAATAAAATGAAAATATTAATGGGAACAAAGAAATGCATTTATTATGGCACTAACAACATACATTAATGGAGATATATGGAAATAGAGATAGGAGCATTAAATATGATGAATGATATAGTAGAAGATTTATTTAAAATATACACAGCGAGTATAGATAGTAACAATTCAAAAATTTATCAAACAATAAATGAAAAATATACTATAATTGATAAATCTATACTTACAATGTATTTGTATATAAAGATAATTGAAGATAGAAAAGAGCAAAATGAAGAATCAACAAATGTATTATCTAATTACCTATTAAAACAAGTTATATATAGTGAAACTGGAAACTTAACATTTGAAATTTTAGACCAATCGAAACTTAACCTATACCATGAAATAATTAGCAAGCTAGTAATAGAAAAATTTGATTACAAAAATAGAATAATGCAAGTTTTAAAGTATAACTATAAAGATATATCAGTAAACAAATATAATAAGCTTTTAGCTTTTCTAGAAGACATCTCTGATTTTTCAATTTTACAAAAAATGATTTTAAGAGGTAATAATGAAGCAACTTTAACTTTTGAAAAAGTTAAAAACAAAATTATAGATCAAGTATTGGATAAGCAAGATTATTTTTACAATGAAAAAAGTGAAATTATAAATCTAATAAAAAATAATTCATTTAATAAAAGTAGCTATGGCAAAGTAAATAGTATTGCACTAAATTTAAGAGATGTATATAGATATTCAAGTATACCTCTATTAATTCCGGAAAATGACCTTTTTCATCAATATACCGTGGCAGTCACTAGCCTAATTCTTGCAGAATATTGTAATAGATTTCTAAATGAAGATATAGATATATATCAAGTTATAACTAAATCATTATTTCATGATTTTTCAGAATATAAAGGCACAGAAATTGTAGCACAAGTTAAAAACTATAATGAAGATACAAAGAAAATGTTTGCAGAAATTGAATTAAAAGATGAAGAAGATTTAGAAAGCCAAATAGGAACTAATCTTTATAATATTATTTTACAAGCTAAAGATAATGCAGAAGGATATATAATAGACTTGGTTGATAAAATTTTAGGAATTATGAGACTTTGGATAGAAGTTGGATATTATCATAATTATTGTACTATAAAAACAATTTGTAGTGTTTATCAAGATAGGTTTAAAAAGTTTTTGAAAATAGAGAACATAAATGAACTAAAGAACAAATCTTTTTATATAGACTTATTAAGAGAAAGTTATATATATATTAAAGAACATTTAACAGAAATTGATACAAACTATTTCTTAAAATATTTTACACAATCAGAATTAGAAAGTTTTAGAGAAGAAATTAAGTTATTAAAAAATAATCAAGAGAATTTCTTAAATTAACGAACTATAAATTAAAAAAATATAGGAGGCAAGTTTATGAAAAAATTAAATGTGATACTAGTATATAATAAAGAAGAAGACAAAATACTTATGTGTAAAAGAACAAAAGAACCATATAAGGGAAAGTTTAATTTAGTAGGCGGACATGTAGAGCAAAATGAAGATGAACTTTGCGCAGCTTATAGAGAACTTCAAGAAGAAACTGGAATAACAAATAATGATATTAGCTTAACCCATATTATGGACTTTGAATATAAAATGTCAGATATGGAGTTAGAAGTATATGCAGGAAGATTAAATAAAGAAGTGAGCTTAGTAGAAGAAGTAAATAAATTATATTGGTTAGATAAAAATGAAAACTTTTTTGATATAAATAAATTTGCTGGAGAAGGAAATATTGGTCATATGATAAAACAAGCAGAAATTTGTGGTATTGTTAAAAGTATAGAATAACAGGGAGGAAATACAATGATAGATATACATATGCATACTTTATATTCAGATGGAGATAAAACAGTAGAAGAAGTATTAAAAATGTGTGAAGTAAAAAAACTAGAATATATTTCTATAACAGACCATGATACGTGCAAACAATATGAAGATGAAGCAATTAAAAGTAATAAAATATTTAGTGGAAAAATTATAAAAGGTACAGAATTACATGCAGTATTTCAAAAAAGAAATATAGAAATTTTAGCATATAATATAGAGCCAAAAATAATTGATGAATGGTGCTTAAAATATTATTCGGACGAAAAACTAAGAGAGCAGCAAATTATATGTAGACAAAGATTTTTTGATATATTAGATAAAAAAGGATTTATATATGATAAAGAAAAAATAGAAGAACCTAAAAATGTGCATGCTTATGTAGAAAGATCTATTTATAACGAAGTTATAAAAAATGAAAAAAATCGTGAAATATTAGGTGAAGAATATGCGAAAAATTTTGGACTTTTATTTAGAAAAGAAATAACAAATCCTGAAAGTAGCTATTTTATGAATCATGTTGAATTTAGACCACCATATAAAGAAGTAATAGATATTATACATAGAGCGGGTGGAAAAGCTTTTTTTGCTCATCCATTTGAATATAAATTTACAAATACCATTAAATTTATAGACGATTTAAGAAATGAAGCGGAACTAGATGGAATAGAATGCTTTCATCCATCATCAGCAGATGATGATAAAAAAGATATTTTATATAATTATGCTAGAAAGAATAACTTATATATTAGTGGTGGAAGTGATTACCATGGCTCACCGAAGCCGGATATAGAAATTGGTGTCGGTAGAGGAAATTTAAATATACCAAAAGAGTTTATAGAAGAATGGTTATAAAAAGGAGATATAAATTTATGGAAGAAATTTTTGATGTTCTAAATGATAAAGGAGAATATACAGGAAGAACAGAAACTAGGAAAAAGTGCCATGAAGAAGGTTTATGGCATAAAGCGGTAACATTATTTATTATAAATTCAAAAAATCAAGTTTTACTTCAAAAAAGAAGCGCAAGTAAAAAAATGTGGCCAAATATGTGGGACATAACAGCAGGTGGACATGTATTAGCAGGTGAATTTGGATTTCAAGCTATAATTAGAGAAGCAAAAGAAGAATTAGGAATAAACTTAAACAAAAATGACATAACATTTATAGGTTCTTCAATTTCTACAAATATTAAAAACAATATAATAAATAGACATTTTAACGAATATTATATTGCCAACAAAGATGTTGACGAAACAAGTTTAATTCTTCAAAAAGACGAGGTCTCAGAAGTAAAGTGGATAGATAAAGGCGACATTATACAAAAAATACAAAACAATTATGACTCAATAACAGAAAAAGAAGGTTGTTGGGAATACTTGATGAAATATTACGAATGGTTAGAAAATAGAAGCTAATATTTGAATGGCAAATTTGATTTTTTATATAAGTTATAGTATAATAGAAAAAGAGTTTTATTACTAACCTCAATCGTTATAATTATAAATTGGAGGTGAAAATGACAAGTTAGTAATAAGTAGTTTGTAGTAACTTAAAAAAGCAGTGTTAAGGAGGAAAAACATTATGTTGGAAATTCTTATTCCTATAGGCATTATTGTCGTATGCCTTGTAGCAGTTATCATTTTCATGATGCTCATTTACAGGGTTGCAGACGTAGACAAGGCTCTGATTATCACTGGCGGAAAAGAACCTATCATCAAAGTGTCAGGGGGAGCATTTGTTATTCCGATTTTCCGGAAAGCAAGTTACTTTGACCTTTGTATGCTAACGGTTACTGCAGATTCTGATGAAATCAAAACATGTACGGCTGTTCCAATTATTTGCGACTGGACTGCACAAATTAGACCTTGCATAGCAGATCCTGTAAAACTTCGTACAGCAATCATTTCTTTCAAAGAAAGAGGAAAAGATGGCATTATTGCTGACGTTAAGCTCACACTTATGGGAGCAGTTAGAGACGTTGTGGCAGCAATGACTCCAGAGCAAATTCTGAGGGATAAAGAAGAATTCAAAAAGCAAATTCAGACTGGTGTAAGCGATGAACTTGACAACATGGGTCTGGAACTGGTATCACTGAATATTCAGGATATTACAGACAACAATGGATACTTCGACAACATTGCTGCAATTGACGCAGCTGACAAGCATCAGGCAGCCGAGATCAAAAAAGCTGAAGTTGATAGGGCCACTCGGCAAAAACAGGCTACTGCTAAAAAGGATGCTGAAATTTCCGAGGCACAAGCTAAACAGGATGCTGAAATTGCACGCATGAACGCTGAGCAAGCCGAAAAAGAAAAGCGCAAGGAGACAGATATGAAACTTGCGCAATTCCAAATCGAAACAGATACTGCAAAAGCTAATGCAGATGTTGCCAAAGAGCTTCAAACAACTATCCGCCAAAAGGAAATCGAAGAGCGCAAGGGCGCTGTTGAGATTACCCGTCAGGAGCAGGCAAATTTGGCAGCTCAAAAAGAACGCGAGGTTATGATTACTCGTGCAGAAGCTGACAAAGCGACTAAGAGCGTCAATGCAGAAGCGGACGCTAGCGTTAAAGCTATTGAAGCTGAAGCTAAAATTCGGGTTGCCGAGCGCGAAGCAGATGCAGCACGTAAGGCTGCTCAAGGTGAAGCTGATGTAGACACGACTAAAGCTAAAGCTCGTGCTGCAGTGGCAGAAAGCGATGCGGAAGCTGTAAAGAAGGCGGCAGACGCAGAGGCAGCTAAGACTCGTGCTGAAGGCCAAGCTCAAGCAGATGTGGCAAAGGCACAAGCTCTTGCCGAAGCTGAAGGTATTAAAGCCAAGAAACTTGCTGAAGCGGAAGGCGTAAAGGCCAGTTTAATGGCTCAAGCCGAGGGCGAAAAGGCACTTGCAGATGCAAGAGCTTCTAATGACAAAGTAAACTTTGAGATTGATAAACTCAGAATTGAGACGGAAGCCCAAGTCAAAATTGCTACGGCACAAGCTGAAATCATGGCCAATCTTGGTCAAAAAGCTGAGTTTATCAATATCGGCGGAGGAAGCATTCCTGGTATTGGCGGTGCAGCAGGTACAGGCAATGTCCTGATTGACACTCTTTCTCAGATTCCGGCCCTTATGAAGGTACTTAACGCTGAAAACAAAGCTCTTAATGGACGCCCTGTTACCGATGAGGTGAAGGATGTTTCCAAAGCGATTGGAGCTGGGCTCAGTGCACTTAAGCAGGGAGATTCGGCTGAATCTGAAAAAGACACAGAGGAAAACAAGTAATTATCAAGTATATCAGACCGATTGCCTAGATAATAAAACTCTTTAACAAACTACTTATTACAAAAAGGTCAAACTCGCAAGCCACCTTTGGGTATTTCTCATGGGTGGCTTTTAATATTTATAATATTTTTCAACTTAAACTTATACTAATTATTGGTTGAAAAACTATTTTAAGTATGATATGATATGAAAAGTAAAAGTATAATATAACTTAAGAGGAGAAAACAATGATATTAGGAGATATAATACGAGATCACATTACATATAAACAGCAAATTTTTAAATTAGCAAAAGCAGATCTAGTAAAAACCTATAGAGGTGCAGCACTTGGATGGGCCTGGGCTATAATTAAACCTGCAGTCACAATTTTTGTTTACTGGTTTGCATTTGATATAGGTTTAAGAGCAGGAAAAGATGTTAATGGCTATCCATATTTTTTATGGATGATAGCTGGTCTTGTTCCATGGTTTTACATGAGCGATATGCTAACAGTAGGAATAGATACAATAAGAAAATATAGCTACTTAGTAACTAAAATGAAGTTTCCAGTATCTACAATACCAACTTTTGTTAGTATTTCAAAATTTGTAGTTTATTTAATTTTAATGCTCTTAGTAGTTTTCATATTTATTTTTATGGGATATCCACCAAGCATTTATTTAATTCAAATGCCATTTTATATGCTATTAATGTTTGTATTTTTTACTATATGGAGTTTATTTGCATCACTTCTTTCATCTATGAGCAAAGATTTTGGAAATTTAGTTAAATCTATGGTTACAGCAATATTTTGGCTATCTGGCATATTATATAATCCAGATTCTATAAAAATAGAATGGGTAAGAAAACTACTTATGATAAATCCAGTTACTTATCTTACAAATGGTTTTAGAAATTGTTTTATTAACCAAGTATGGTTCTGGGAGCAACCAAAAAGGTTACTATATTTTGTAATAATAATGGCGCTACTATTATTACTAACAATTTGGAGTTATAAAAAATTAAGAAAAGAAATTCCAGATGTATTAAGCTAAGAAGGAGAAAAAATTTGAAAAGTCAAAATGATGATATAGTTATTAAATTTAATAATGTAACAAAAATGTACAAGCTATTTAAAAATGATAAAAGAAGGCTTTTATATACATTTTGCAAAAAAATTAAATTTACACCTAAAAAAGCTGTTAATAATGTCTCTTTTGAAATTAAAAGAGGAGAATCAGTTGCACTATTTGGAAGAAATGGAGCAGGAAAATCTACTATACTTAAAATGATAACAGGTGTATGTTTTCCTACAAATGGTGAAATAACAGTAAACGGCAGAGTTAGTGCTTTGTTAGAATTAACTTCAGGTTTTGACCCGGAATTTACCGGAAGAGAAAATATTTATTTAAAAGGACAGCTATTAGGTTTAAAAGATGATGAAATTAAAGAATTAGAACAAGGAATTATAGACTTTGCAGAAATAGGAGAGTATATAGATCAACCAGTAAGAACATACTCAAGCGGTATGAAGTCAAGACTTGGTTTTTCAATAAATGTAAATATAAATCCAGAAATACTAATTGTAGATGAGGCATTAAGTGTAGGAGACGAAGAATTTAAACGTAAATGTGTAAAAAAAGTAAATGAAATTGTTAATAAAGAGAACGTAACTCTTTTATTTGTAACACATGCTACAGGAGTTGCAAAGGAATTTTGCAAAAGAGGAATGGTAATGGAAAAAGGCATAGTTACATTTGATGGAGATATAGATGAAGCAATTATAAAATATGAAAATGAATTAAAATAAAGGAGAAAAAGCATATGAATATTGCAATTATTTTTGCAGGTGGTAGTGGAAGAAGAATGAAAGCACAAGGAATGCCAAAGCAGTTTTTAAAGCTAGATGGAAAATCAATTATTATTAGAACACTAGAAAACTTTGAAAGTAATAAAAAAATAGATAAAATCTACATTGCTTGTAAAGAAGATTGGATTGATTATTTAAAAGAAGAAGTAGAAAAATATAATATTAGAAAAGTTGCAAAAATTGTAAAAGGTGGAGAAACCGGACAAGATTCAATTTACAATGCCTTACATGCAGCATATGAAGAAAATCCAAAAGATTCTATTGTGTTAATTCATGATGGTGTTAGACCATTTATTACACAAGAGCTTATTAACCAAAATATTGAAGACGTAAAAAAATATGGTTCTTCTATTACAGCAACACCATGCTACGAAACAGCCATAGTAAGTAAGGATGGCGAGCATGTAGAAACTGTACCTGATAGAAATGAAATGTATACAGCTCAAGCGCCACAATGTTTTAGACTAAAAGATATTATTGAAGTACATGAAAAAGTAAGAAAAACTTCAGAGGGATATAACGGAGTCGTAGATTCTTGTAATTTAATGAGAAATAATGGCTTAGATATTCATATTACAGAAGGCCCAAGAAATAACATAAAAGTAACAACACCAACAGATTACTATGTAATTCAAGCATTATATAAATATAAACAAGATAATTATAAATCAACAAATGAATTAAATCATATTATAGAAGAAGATATTTATAAAATATTAGATTCTAATATTGATTTTAAGAAATTAAATAATTCTACTGTACTTATTACAGGTGCTAGTGGAATGATAGGAAGCTATATAGTATATACCTTAATAATGTTAAATGAACTAAGAACTGCAAACATTAAAATATTAGCATTGGTAAGAGATAAAAATAGAGTTCCAGAATACTTTAAAAATAGAGAAGACACCATAATATTAGAACAAGACGTATGTGATAGAATTAATTATGATGACAAAATAGATTATATTATTCATGCAGCAAGTCCTGCAAGCCCAAAAATAATGAGTGAAAAGCCAGTAGATACTATTGTTGCAAATACAATAGGAACATATAATACTTTAAAACTAGCAAAAAGAAATAATGTAAATAGTTATGTATTTATTTCTTCTAGGGAGATATATGGTGAGCCTTATGAATGGCAAAATGAATTTGATGAAACAACTTATGGCTTTATAGATCCAGTGCTTGTTAGATCTTGCTATCCAGAAGGAAAAAGAGCAGCCGAAAATATGTGTATTGCATTTAGGGACCAATATGGAGTAAATGCTAAAATAGTAAGACCAGCTCATACATACCGGACCAGGAATGTCTATTTATGATGGCAGAGTACAAGCAGACTTTTTAAGAAATGTTGTAAATAATGAAAACATTTTAATGAAAAGTACAGGAGAATCTATAAGAACATATACACATGTAAGAGATGTAGTAGCAGGAATATTTTTAGTTTTGCTAGATGCAAATGACATAGTATACAATATAGCAGATGACAATGCTAAAATAAGTATTAAAGGTTTAGCAGAGTTACTAATAAATTTATACCCAGAAAGAAAACTAAAAATAAAAATGAAAATAGATGAAGATCAAAAAGGCTGTGCACCTTTTAAACTTGGAACAGTAAATAGCAAAAAATTAAGAGATTTAGGATGGAGCCCAAGCCTAACAATAGAAGAAGGTTTAAAAAGAACAGTAGAATATTTAGAAGAAACAGAAAAAAAGGAGAATTATGGCAAATCAAGAACAAAATAATTGTATTTTAGATATATATTGGGATAGAATGTTTTTAAATATAATTTTTCATTTGGAAGAAAAATATGTAAATAAGATATTTTTATGCTCTAAAAAAGAAGAATATAACCTAAATTTAGAAAAAACAGATAATGAAAATGAATATTACACAAAATTAAATATTACTAATATAAATGGCAAAATGTTAGAAAATGAAAATTATGAGTTTAAAATAAAAATAGATGACAACGAAGAATTACCATATATGCCACTTCCAATTACAAATACTTTAGGATATAAGCTAGATACTTTAGATAAAGTGTTTAGATATTATAGATACATATATGCATATACAATTAATTTTGACGTAAAAGCTATAAATGAAACAGCTTTAACTTGCATTGTTAGATCTGAATATATGAAGCAAATAAAAAATCCACGAAAAAGATGCATTTCTAATAAAAATATTATAAAAACAATAAATGGAATTGTATTAGATATAGGAGAAAGGTTTTTAAGTGCTTTATACCATATATTTTCATTTATGCATCCAATTAAGAAAAACAAAATATTACTTATGTCAGAAACAAGAGCACCTATTAGTGGGAATTTAAAGGCATTAGATCAAAGATTAAAAGAAAGAAATATAGATAAAAAATATAAAATAAGCTATTCATTTTCAACAACCTTGCAAGAGAACGTAGTATATACTTTTTTTAAATGGATAGGACTATTATGGAAAATATCAAAACAAGAATTTATTTTTGTTGATGATTATAGCCCAATATATAAATTTATAAATTTAAGCAAAAAAACAAAGCTAATACAGGTATGGCATGCAGGAGTAGGATTTAAATCTGTTGGATATTCAAGGTTCGGCTTTGGAGGACCTGAACCATATAATAGCTGTCACAGAAAGTACGATTATGCTATTGTAGGAGAAGAAAATTTAATTCCAGTATATGAAGAAGTATTTGGAATAGATAAAAAGAAAATTTTACCATATGGACTTGCTAGAATGGACTATTTTTTAGATAAAAACAAAATAGAAAAAACTACAAATAAATTATATAATGCGCATCCTGAACTTAAAAATAAAAAAGTAATTTTATTTGCACCAACCTTTAGAGGAAGAAGACAAAGCAAAGCATATTATCCTTATGAAATGTTAGATTTAAGTAGAATATATAAACTATGTGAAGAACAAAATTATATATTTATTGTAAAAATGCACCCATTTGTAAAGCAAAATATCGAAATTCCAGAAGAGTATTCAAGCTTAATTAAAGATTTTAGTAGTTATACAGATATAAACGATTTGTTCTATGTAACAGATATTTTAATAACAGATTATTCTTCAAATGTTTATGAATTTAGTAAGTTAAATAGGCCAATTTTGCTATATGCATTTGACTTAGATAATTATCAATTAGTAAATAAAGTGCACCGTTCTGTAAATGAATATGAATTTGCAAGGGTGTGTAAAACCTTTGATGAGCTAATTAATAACATTGAAAACTTAAAACTAGAAGGTAAAAGAGAAATTGAATATAAAGAGCATCAAAAAGCTTCTGATTTAATTATAGATAATATTATACTAAGGGGAAATAAATGCTAAAAAAAGTTTTAATATTATGTGCAAGATTTATTTATTGTTTTTTTAAAATACTACCTACTAAAAATAAAGTAACAATGATTAGCAGGCAGTCAAATACAAAAACAATAGATTTTGAATTGCTAGAGAAAAAATTAAAAGAAAAAAATGAAAATGTACAAGTAAAAATACTTTGCAAAAAGCTAGTTGGAGGAATAAATGCAAGTCTTGCCGAAAAGGTTAAATATGTATTGCACTGCTTACTACAAATGTACCATATTGCTACTTCTAAGGTAGTAATACTTGATTCTTATTGTATATTAATTAGCATTTTAAATCATAAAAAAAGCTTAAAAGTAATACAAATGTGGCATTCTATGGGTACAATGAAAAAATTTGGTTATCAAATTTTAAACATGGAAGAAGGAACCAAAAAAGATGTAGCAGATACTATGAGAATGCATAAAAATTATGATTATGTTTTTGTAAGTGGAGCATCTTATGCTAAATACTTAGAAGAAGGCTTTAACTGTGGAATGGAAAAAGTAAGAATTTTTTCTTTACCTAGAGTAGACCTTCTTACAAGTAAGTCGTATAAGGAAGAAATAAGAAATAAAATTGAACTAAAATATCCTGAAATAAAAGGCAAAAAAAATATAGTATATTGCCCAACATTTAGAAAAAACGAAAATGAATTTAAAGCTAATTTAGAAAATTTAATAAATAAGGTAGATACTAGCAAATACAATTTAATATTAAAGCTCCATCCATTAAGCAAAACAAACATAGAAAAAGATGGAGTAATTACAGATACATATTTTTCAAGTATGGATATGCTATTTATAGCAGATTATGTTATTAGTGATTATAGTTGTATTATTTACGAAGCGGCAATTTTAAATATTCCTTTATATTTTTTAGCATTTGACTTAGAAGAATATGAAAAAGTAAGAGGGCTAAACTTTGATTATAAAAAAGAAGTTCCAGGTTTAGTAAGTAGCAAGGCAGAAGATATTTTAAATGCAATAGAAAATAGCCAATATGATTATAATGCTTTAAAAAGTTTTAGAGAAAAGTATGTAGAAAACATAGATAATTGCACAGAAAAAATAGCAGATTTTGTTTTAGACATACTAAAAGATAATAATTATACCAAATAGGAGACTTTTATATATGGAAGAAAAAAATAATAATGTTCCTTATATTGACAATGAAACATATTCTACAGATTTAAATGGTTATACCGATTTTACTACAATACCAGAATTTCAGGCACCAGTACATTATAAAAATGCTTTTAAAGGTTCAATTGATACTCAAAAAATAATTTCAAATCCAGATATTGTAGTTTCTAATTTAATTAGAAAAAATGAAAATGGAGAATTTGAGTTTGCTTTAATGGAAACCATTGTTACATCAACTCTAGGAAGAGATGGATATTATGGTATTTTATTAGAAACTCCATTTTTTGAGTTACCTACAAAAGAAACACTTCCTTATGAAGAAATTGTAAGTATTTTAGATAAAAATATTCTTGATTTAAATTTATATATGGAAGGAAATAGTAAATTAGATGAGCATAAAACTCCTATTCATCAGTCATTTACTGATCAATGTGGACAATTCTATGTATCAGCAGTTTCTAGCAGACAAGGAGGACCTGACATTAAATTACATTGGTTTCTAATTTCTTCTTTATCATCATATATTAATTTACAATTAAATGGTGGTATGGATAATGTACATAGTTCTATGCAAACACTCTATGCCCTAAAATTATTAGAAAGGAAATATAAGGCTGAGTTAAACAAATTACCACATACTGAATTTAAATTAGATAAAGAAGTTCCTAAACTAGAATTAGTTAGTAAAAAACAAATCATTAAAAATTCTCCTCGCTTTACCATTGTTGATGTAACTTATAAATTACCAGATAGCACAATAGCTTATTCTACTTATGCTGGATCCAGAGACTCTATGGAAAATATCATTTTAGAAAAAGATGATAAAAATCCTAGTCAATATAACCTTGTTGTTTCTAAACAACAGCGTTCACCATTTGTTACAAATAAAGAATTTCCTAACGGAATTTTAAATGAATTCACAGGAGGAATGTTAGAAGAAGGACAAACAATTGAAGATGCAGCTATTGCAGAAGCTAGTCAAGAGCAAGCATATGGATTAGAAAAAGGCAATTTAACTTTATTGTATAAGCCAGCTGTATGTTCTTTATCTACTGGTGAGTTTGGTGCAATTTTTGTATCTATTGCTGATAACAAAAAAAGAACAGAGCAAAATTTAGACAAAGGAGAAAAAGATAATTCAGGAGAATCAATTAGTTCAAATCAATATTATTTACCATTAAAAGAAGTAGAAGAAAATTCAGATTCACTTAATCCAGCTCCTATTGCTGCAAAACTTGGAGCAATGCTTTCATATGAATATATAGAAAAGCAAAAGAAACAAGAAAGAGCTCAGTTATCTACTGATGAAAATTCTAGAATACCCAAAGAAGATGAACCACATGAAGTAAGATAACCAATAGATTATAATACCTAAAATTAATAAACCTATAACTTATAAAAAATTTCCAAAAATAGGAATATTTATAATGTTTTAAGAATAAAATATTATAAAATGGGAAAAATTGTTATAGGTGATGAAGTGAAAATAAAAGAAAAAAAAGTATATTGTATTTATGCAATATGCTTTATCTTTATAACATTAGTTGTTTTTGGTATATTTTTTATTAGTAACCATAGTTTCATTTGGCAATCTGATGGACTAAAACAGCATTATATAATTTTAAAAAATTTTTATGAAACAATAAAAAAATTATTTCTCAACCCATTTTCTGGAATGGGTTTATTTTCATGGAATATGGGGTTAGGACTTGATGTAATAGGGCAATACTCTTATTATATATTAGGTGACCCATTTGCTTATATTAGTTTACTATTTCCAGAAGATAGTTTAGAAATAGCTTATAATTTTTTAGTTCTATTAAGAATGTTTTTTATTGGAATATCTTTTATTGTATATGGAAGGTATCACAAACATAAAGATAAAAGCGTTTTGCTAGGAGCAATAATTTATACATTCTCATCTTTTAGCTTATACGCAGGAATTAGACATCCATATTTTTTAAATGCAATGATTCTATTTCCAATTCTTTTATTAGGTGTAGATAAACTATTAGATGAAAACAAAAAAACTTTTTTATAAGATGCTTATAATGAAATTAATCTTGAAGTAAAGGAGTGGTTGTATGAAAGGTAAAGTGAAATGGTTTAATGCCGAAAAAGGATTTGGATTCATTGATCGTGGTGAAGGAAAAGATATTTTCGTTCATTATAGTCAGATCATTCAAG
>CANQRY010000022.1 GCA_947626335.1 uncultured Clostridia bacterium
TTATACTATTGCCAAGAATAATGCAAAAAAATATTTAAATAAATATTTTTTACAATTTTTTATATCAAGTTTTATTGCTATAATATTTATATTTATTCTAATATATCAAATTTATAAGTCAAATAAGGATGAAAATTTATCAAAAGAATTATTAAAAAACTATTCATTAACTACTTTATATCAAAATGAAGAAATATATAATACTCAAAATCAATCCGTTATTATTGAAAATCCTTTTATAATAGGTATATTAAAAATTCCAAAAATAAATATAAATTATCCTATTCTTTCAGAAAGTAGTGATGAACTATTAAAAATAGCCTTATGCAGATTTGCAGGTCCTATGCCTAATGAAACTGGAAATTTGTGTATAGCAGGTCACAATTATTTAGATGATAGGTTTTTTGGAAGACTAGCTGAATTAACTGATAATGATTTAATTGAAATATATGATTTATCTGGCCAAAAAGTTAGTTATTCAGTTTTTGACAAATATCAAATAAATTCAGATGATTTTTCATGTACTAATCAAAATGTTGGAAGTGAAAAAATTATTACTTTAATTACTTGTAATAATATAAATGGAAAAAGAACACTTGTAAAAGCAAAAAAACTACCTTAGAATAGGTTTTATTCTAAGGTAGAGTTTATATTTATACATTTTTGTAATTTCTAATTTTTACAAAGGCATAAATTGCTGATACTACACATATTGCAATAAATACGAATAATGCTGTGTCTTCTGCTACTCCAGTTTGTGGTAATGAATTTGTTTTGTTATTTGCAGTGTTATTTGGTACAGTGTTATTTGGTACAGCGTTATTTGGTGCAGCGTTATTTTGCCCAGCGTTGTTTTGTGGCTGATTATTATTAACCGGTTCATTAGCTTCATTGGTTGGAGTTTGATCTTCTACTTGAAGATTAAGTGGACTGCTACTTGCGTTTACTACTCCAGATACCATTATTAATAAAATTGCTGCAATTAAAGTAAATACTATAACATATTTTTGGTTTTTCATAGTTACAACTCTCCTTTTTTCTTTAGATATTGTTATTTTTATTATTATTTGTAAAAATAAAAAAGTTATTCATTTTTTGTTTCTTTTTTACTTCATAGATATTTTATACTTCTATTATAAAATAGTCAAGTTTTTTTACTATTTTTTTTGAATTTATTTTATTGTTAAATATTCTACACATTAAATCTAAATAAAACTATGTCTCCATCTTGCATAATATAATCTTTTCCTTCTAAACGCATAAGTCCTTTTTCTTTTACATTATTAACAGAACCTTCTTTTATTAAATCATTGTATGAAACTATTTCTGCTTTAATAAAGCCTCTTTCAATGTCACTGTGAATTTTTCCTGCAGCTTGTGGTGCTTTTGTTCCTTTTTTTATTGTCCAAGCTCTTACCTCTGGCTCACCTGCTGTTAAAAATGACATTAAACCTAATAAGTCATAACTTGCCTTTATTACCTTATCTAGCCCAGATTCATTTAATTCAAGTGCTTCTAGCATTTCTTTTTGTTCTTCTTTTTCCAAACTTGCTAGTTCTTCTTCTATTTTAACACAAAGAGGTATAACTTCTGCATTCTCTTTTTTTGCATATTCTACTAATTGTTTTACCTTTTCATCGTCTTTAGCATTTGATAATTGACTTTCAGAAACATTTGCAATATATATAATTGGTTTCATAGTTAGTAAAAAAGAATCCTTTAAAATTTCTTTTTCTTCATCAGTTAAATTTAGCATTCTTGCTGATTTTCCTTGCTCTAGTGTTTGTTTTACTTTTTCTAATAAATCAATTTCCTCTTGATATTTTTTATCTGCTTTTAATTTCTTTTTTGCATTATCTAACCTTTTTTCTATTGTTTCTAAGTCTGCAAATATAAGCTCTAAATTTATTGTTTCTATATCTCTAATTGGGTTTATACTTCCATCTACGTGAACAATATTTGTATCTTCAAAGCATCTTACTACTTCTATTATGCTATCTACTTCTCTAATATGTGATAAAAATTTATTTCCAAGACCTTCGCCATGGCTTGCCCCTTTAACTAAGCCTGCTATATCAACAAATTCTATTACAGCAGGTGTTACTTTTTGTGGATGGTAAATTTCAGCTAGCTTTTCTAGTCTTTCGTCTGGAACTGCTACTATTCCCACATTTGGCTCTATGGTACAAAATGGATAGTTTGCACATTCTGCTCCTGCTTTAGTTATTGCATTAAATAGCGTACTTTTTCCTACATTTGGAAGTCCTACAATTCCTATTTTCATAAATATTTTCTCCTTTAGTTTTTGCATATTATATCATCTTTTAAAAAATTAAGCAAATAATACAATAAACTATTATTTTTAAAATACAATTATAGGCTAATTTGAAATTAGTAAGTGGTATTCCAATTTTATTTATTTCTTCACAATTTTCTAAAATTATTTCTTGCTCATTAGAATTTAAACTTCCTTCTTCTTTTAAATATTCTTTTGCAAGTGGCTTTGCTTTTGTCATTGCATCTTGCTCTAAACTGCTACGTACAGAATAATATATAAACCCTAGAATTGTAAGTATAAATAGTAAAAGCATTTTATATTTGTTTAATTTTAGAATACTTAAAACACATATTGCTATAAAATATATTATATAAATATTTGAAAAGAAAAAGTTAAATAATAAAGTTTTTTTGTTTTGAATAGAATGTAAACACTCATGACAAATAGTTTGCGCTCTAGTAAATGTATTTTTTATATTTGCTATTAAAATAGAATTAGAAAGCACAAAATAAAAACTTGCTTCATTATTGCTTTCTTTTATATTAACGCTTTCGTTATTTAATCTTTTTAAAATAGTTTTGCATATTTCTTTGTTTTCTGGAAGCTTATTAGTTATTTCATTTAACTTTTTATCATAGCCTAAATCTTTTAGTTTTTTTATATCACTAACTTTTATATTCCATGCAAATTTTAACACAAGTAGAACTATTATACTTAATATTATTACAATTACATATTCCATATATTTTTTCATTCTCCTTTTATATTAAATTTCATTAAAATTAAAAAATCGTTTAAAAAGCCTTATATTTTTAAAGCTTTTCAAACGACAAATTTTAATTATATGTTTTACTTATAGTACATCTTTTATTGCTTCTGCAATAATTTTATTAACATCAGCCACCATTATGTTAAACTTCACTTCTAAATCAAAATATTCTTTAATATCTTTATTTTGAACTAATGCCACGTACATTTCTTGCAATTTTTTATTTTTTTCTTCATCTTTTGCTTCTCCTGTATATTCCATAAGCTGAACTTCATATCTTAATTTTTCAAATTCTTCTACTTTTTTCTTTTTGTCTGGGTCATTTGCTATTTCATTTTTAAGTTTTTTATAAGCTTTATATTCATCTGAATCTTTAATTTCTTGTGCTAATTTGTTTGCTGTATCATAAACTTGCATTTAACTTTCTCCCCCATATTAAATTTATTATGCATAAGCATGCTTTTTCTTGAAAGCAAGTAAATTTGTAATTTCTGTTTCTGTATTTTTTGCTTTGCTTGCTTTTTGTGCATTCTCTTGTGCAATTTGTTCTCTTTGCTTTTCTGCAACAGTTTTACAAATTGCTTTTTCATATATGTAATGTGTATCTTGTGCAATTTTTGTCCAGTTAAATTCCTCTTTTACCTTTTGCTTTGCTTTTTTAGCTACATTAGTAGCAAGAGCTTTGTCATATAATAAGTTTAAAACAGAATCTGCTATAGAATTTGGATTTCCTGCATAACTTTTCATTCCATTAACACTATGATCTACGATTTCATTTAATCCACCAATATCTGATACTACAGTTGGGACTCCTGCAAGCATTGCCTCTAATGCAACAATTCCAAATGGCTCATATGTACTTGGAAATACTGCAACATCTGCACATTTGTATATTTTTTGAACTTGTTTTGAATTTAAGTAGCCTGTAAAATATACTTTGTTTGAAAGACCCATTGCGTCTGCTTGTGCTCTTAGGTCGTCTAGCATTCCACCTTTTCCAGCAATAATTAGTTTTGCATCATTATATCCACTTAAAATTTTAGGCATAGCCGAAATTAAATGCTGAATACCTTTTTCATAAACTAGTCTTCCTACGTATAGTATTATTTTTTCATTATCCATTGCATATTGTCTTCTAAAGTCGTAATCTCTTTCAATTCCGTTAAAATTGGTTAAATTTATTCCGTTTGGAATTACATTTATTTTATCAAAAGGAAGTCCAAATAAGCCTTGAACATGTCCTTTCATGAAGTTACTATTTACTATAACTTCTGTTGCTTCATATGTTAAAAGCCATTCTGTATCATTTATATATCTTTGTGTTTCATCATGTATTCCAGAATTTCTGCCTGATTCGGTTGCATGAATAGTTGCAACCATTGGAATTTTAAAAGCTTGTTTTAATGTTTTTGCACTTGATGCAACAAGCCAATCATGTGCATGAATTACATCAAACTTTCCTTTTTCATTTATAATTTCAGTAGCCTTAGCTACTATGTTAAAATTTAATTGCATTACCCAATCAATAAAATTATTTGGGTGTATCATGTAATTTTCAACTCTATATACTTCTACACCTTTGTCATTTTCATATTCAGGTAAATTATCGTCTTTATATGTTATAACAGTTACCTCATGTCCATCTTTAATTAATCTTTTTGATAAATCGTGAACTACTCTTGCTATTCCTCCTACGATTCTTGGTGGGTATTCCCATGTTAACATTAATATTTTCATACTTAGAAGGTGTTCTCCTTTCAATTTTTTCTTTTGCTATTTTTTTCTAGATTTATTGTATACAAATTTTTTACAAATGTAAACATATTTTGATAAAATTTATTGACAAATTTTTTTAATTTTCTACTAATTATCTATTGAATTTATTTTTGTTTTGATATAGTATTATTAGTAGTAAGTTTTTTTTACAAATGTGGAGGAAAAAATGCCAAAAAAAACAAAAGAAAAAGTAGAAAAAGTTAAAGAAAAATCTACAACTAAACCAAATAAAGCAAAAATAGCTAGCACAAAAACTGCTAAAAAGGTAGCAACTACTAAAAAAGTAGCTGCTAAAAAAAGTGTAGTAAAAAAAGAAAATACCAAAAAAGAATCTGCTAAAGTAACTAAAAAATCTGAAAAAGTTACCAAAACACCTACTAAGGTGGCTTCAAAAAAAGCTACTAGCAAAAATACTAAACTAACTACAACTGTAGCAAAAACAAAAAAAGCCTCTACAAAAAAAACAACAAGAAAAACCACAAGAAAACCTGCTAGTAAAAAGTTAGTAGTGGCTAGTGAGTATTATGATTTACCAAACAGCTATGAACAAACAATTGTAAAAATTTTGGCACAAACCCCTACTATTTTGTTTGTTTATTGGGAAATTTCATCTAAAAAAGCTAATGCACTAAAAGAAAAATATGGTGAAAACTTTTTCGAACAGACAAGCCCTTATTTACTAGTTATAAATAAAGATAAAAATTATCAATTTGAAGTAGAAATAAATGATTATGCAAATAGCTGGTATTTGCACATTCCAGATAGTAACTGTAATTATGAAGTGATTTTAATGAGAAAAAATAAAAATTCACAAGTAATTGCTGAAAATAGTATTGCTATTATGTCTTCAAATGACCTTGAAACACCAAATGACCATATCTTATTTGAAAAACTTGGTAAAACAGTTTTCTTTAAAAATGTAAAAAATGGCACTTTAACTGAAAAGAATATTGCTAATTTTGCATTTATAAACAATATTGGAAGAATTTATAACATATATAACTTATATAAAGAAATTTATAAAAATGAATTAAATGGCGATGAACTAGGTGTAAAACTTTCTTCTTCTCAATTTAGTTCTACATTTAAATAATTCAAAAATTAAAATGCATTTTTAATAAAAAATATTACCTAAGACAAAAGGAGATAAAAAAATGCCTAATATTAAGGGTTATGTTAGCTTTGTATTACATGCTCATTTACCTTTTATACATCATCCTGAAAACGAAACTTACTTAGAAGAGCGTTGGCTATATGAAGCAATTTCAGAAACATATATTCCGCTATTAACTAATTTTAAAAAATTGGAGGAGGAAAAAGTTGACTTTAGAATTACTATGTCAATTACTCCCCCTCTTTTAAATATGCTTGATAATAAATTATTAAAAAAAAGATATATTAAATACTTAAATGCTCATATTGAACTTGCAAAAAAAGAAATTGAAAGAACTAAAGATAATAAAAAAGAAAATGAACTTGCTCATTATTATTTTAATCGCTATTCTAATGATTTACATTTATTTAAAGATGTATATAACTGTAATTTAATTAACCAATTCAAATATTTTCAAGATATTGGTAAATTAGAAATTATTACTTGCGGTGCAACACATGGATATTTTCCAATTCTATATATAAATGAAAAAACTATAAGGGCACAAATTGCAGTTGGTGTTCAAACTTATGAAAAATATTTTGGAAGAAAACCCCGTGGAATATGGCTTCCTGAATGTGGCTATGTACCAGAAGCAGATAAATATTTAAAAGAGTTTGGAATTGAATACATTATTACAGAATCACATGGTATTTTATATGCTGACCCTACCCCTATTTACGGTACTTTTGCACCTATTGTTTCTCCAGAAGGAGTTATTGCTTTTGGTCGTGACATAGAATCTTCTAGACAAGTTTGGAGCTCTATTAATGGCTATCCCGGAGACTTTAATTATAGAGAATTTTATAGAGATATTGGCTATGATGCTCCTTATGAATATATTAAACCATATATTGCATCTAATGGTGCTAGAGTAGATACTGGAATTAAATATTATCGTATAACAGGAAAAAATTGTGAAAAAGACTATTACAACCCTACATGGGCTATGGATTCTATAGAAAAACAAGCTGGACATTTTTTTGATAGTAGAGTAAATCAAATAAATCATTTATCGCCTTTAACTGACAACCCTCCTATTATATTATGTCCTTATGATGCCGAGCTTTATGGTCATTGGTGGTATGAAGGTCCTGACTGGATTTATATTTTGTTTAAAAAAATTTATTATGATAAATGTAATTTTAAATTAATTACTCCTAGTGAATATATTGATAAATATCCATCAATGCAAGTTTGCACACCTTGTAGATCTAGCTGGGGTGCAAATGGCTATAGTGAAGTATGGCTTAACTTTACTAATGATTATGCACATAAGCATTTGCATGTTGCAGGTGATGAAATGGTAGAGCTTGCTAATAAATTTTATAACGAAACAGATAATATTAAAATAAGAGCTTTAAATCAATGTGCAAGAGAACTTTTACTTGCCCAAAGCAGTGATTGGTTATTTATTATTACAAATGGTACTATGGTTGATTATGCAAAAAAGAGAATTAAAGACCATATTGGTAGATTTAATAAGTTATATAATTCATTAATGCAAAATACTATTGATAAGCATTTTATAGACTTTTTAAAAGATTTGGAAGAAAAAGACTGCATTTTCCCTGAAATTGATTATAAGATTTATGCCTAAAAATTTTTAAGTAAATATAATATCAAAAAAACGAACTAGTGAATTTTAAAAGCTATGCTTTTTATAATTTGTTAGTTCGTTTTTTAATTATTTATTTAAATTTTTATTTGTTTCTTTTTCTTCGTTGTATACATCTACAAAATAAAGTGGTCTATGCTTTGTTTCATTAAATGCTCTGCCTAGGTACTCACCTATTACTCCTAAAAATATAAGCTGAATTCCACCTAAAAATAGTGTTACTACCATAATTGATGCATAACCTGGTACGTCAATTCCAGTTATTATAGTTTTTATAATAATAGTTAACATATAAATAAAGGCTACTACTGAAACTAAAATACCAATTATTGTTGCCCATCTTAACGGAGATGTTGTAAATGAAGTAATTCCATCTATTGATAAATTTATTAAATTACGATAATTCCATTTTGTTTTTCCTGCAGCTCTTGGCTCTCTATCGTATAAAATTTCTTTTTTATTGTAGCCTATCCAGCTAAATAATCCTTTTGTATATCTTTGAGATTCTCTAATTGATTTTAATGCTTCTACACAGCGTCTATCTAGCAGTCTAAAATCTCCTGTATCTTTTTGAATTTCTATTCTTGTAAATGCTTGTAATACTTTATAATACATTTTAGAAGTAAATTTTTTAAGCCATGTTTCTCCCTTTCTGCTTCTTCTTTTTGCATATACGTCATCATAGCCTTCTTCCCAGTATTTTAACATTTCTGCAATAAGCTCTGGTGGGTCTTGAAGATCACTATCTATTATAACTACAGCATCACCTTTGCAATAATCTAACCCTGCTATCATAGCAATTTCTTTTCCATAATTTCTAGATAAACTAAGATAGGAAACTCTATTATCATTTTGGCGTAATTCTTGCATTATTTCTAGGGTTTTATCTTTGCTTCCATCATTAACAAATAGAATTTCAAAATCGTAATTTTTGTTTTGTTCCATTACATTATTTAGTTTATTATATAGCAAATGTAATACTTCTTGTTCATTATATGCAGGTGCTAATATAGTAACTAATTTTTTGTTTTCTTCCATAACCTTCCTCTTAAATTTTTAATAGTTTGGAGCGATTACAAAACAAGTATGTGAAAAAATTGTAAGTAAATTGTAATTTCTCTTTTTATAAATTCGATTTATTTTCTTTACTTTAACATAATTTTTAGAAATTATCAAGTTTTTTATATCAAATAATAAAACACATATAGTTTTAATACCCTAGGCTATTTTTTAATAACTCAGAATTTCAAAAAGTTTTATAAGTACCACTCAACATATTTTTACCATACTTTTAGTAGATCCTAAGCAATTTTTTTAAAAAGATTGAAATCTTATGTAAAATATGATAAAATAAATTGTAATTATTGTTTAGAAACCAAAAGTCAATAACTTGGGGGTTTCTAGCCTCCAAGAAAATTTAAGGAGGTAATCACAATGTTTAATGTATCAATTCCTACAATTTCCGATGAAGAACTGAAGAGGCGGTATGAGCAAATCAAACCTGTTATCACAGTAAATGGTAAACTGTACTATTTTAGGGAATTTACTTTCGATGAACTCAGAAGTATCAGTTATCTTTGGAAGTATGATGAAGATGTACGAGACGAAGTTGGAAAAGATGAACTCGAAGTTTTGGAAGGCAGAGACTTCTTTTGCTTACACGATTATGGATATCCTGGATTTTTCAGGCCTAGTATCGCTGAAGTTCTTTCTCAGATTAAGGAAGATCATCTACCTTTCGTGAAAGCATTTGAAATCATTGAAAGTCCTAAAACAGCCAATGACTTCTACAAAGACAGTTTTACATCCATTGCATTTGATAACGGCTATCATGTTTCGACCGTAAGGTTGTATGGAGAAAAAAGGTGATACAAGCAAAATAGGTGTAGTTTATAACTGCACCTATTTTGCTTTTTATAGATTTTAATTAAAATTATTAAGTATAATGCAACTTTATTTTGTTCTGTTTTATCTTTCTTCAATATTTCCACCCTTTTCTTTAATTCTTAATCTTTCTGGTAATATTACTTCTGGAACTAAAACTTTTCCATTTTCAATTTGTGCAATTGGTATATATTCTCCATAATATTTTTGTAAATCTTTACTATCATACATTGGTAAAATAACTTGGTTAATTATTTGTCTAAAATATTCGTTTTTAATTCCACCATATTTAGAAGGAATGATACTTTCACATTTTTCTAAAGGTAATTCATACTTTTCATTTAAATCTTTGATTCTAGCATTACGTAATTCAGAATATGCATATTCACTTATAATTTGCTTTCTATATTTACCTCTATTATTATCATCAAAAAATAATATATCTTCCCATGGTATTACATAAGTTTCATGACATGCACTTCCGTGACTTAAGAATGAACCATCCCAGCCTTTTCCTACACAATCAATAATTAGATCTTTATTTGTTTTATAATCCAAATAAAAACAACCTTCTGTTTCATAGGTTGGACAAAATTTTCCATCATTCCAGTAAACTATTGCAACTCCTAATACTCCTAATTCTTTTTCTTTTCTTTTAATATTTCTCATATATTCAAAAATACTTTCACGATTTCCATTTTGTCCACCAATACCTATAGGAATGTTACCGACTAATGTATCTGAACGCATACAAAAATCATTTTGTCCTTTAAATTTTTCTAACAATAGTTTTATATCTTCTTCATTTTCTAATATAAAAAAGTTAGAGTATGTAGGAAGATTATACCTTTTTGCAATAAGAAAACCTTTTGCTTTTCCATATTTTGAAATTTCTTTTATATCTCCAGTTTTATTTCCATCTAACATATTAATTACCTCTAAACCTTTTATATTATATCATCAAAGCTAGATATTTTCAACAGTTTCGAATTTCAAATATACTACTCAGATTAAATGTTATTAAATAAAAGTAATACAATTTGATTTCTTATAGTAATAATTCATCATTTAGCTTTAATTCATGTATTTTTTTAAATTCAAGAATAAAAAATGTTCTTCTTTCTTAAATTTAAGAGAACATTTGTGATAATTTTATAAGGTTTGATTTTTTTTATAAAAATAAAAAAACTTACGAAACCTTTATAAGTCGTAAGCTATCTTAAATTGGAGCTTCCAGTCGGAATTGAACCGACGACCTCAGCCTTACCATGGCTGCGCTCTACCTACTGAGCTATAGAAGCATATATATTTTGCCAAAGTTTTCTTTGGCAGTTATTCTTGTTCATTTAAAATTTCTTTAATGGCTTTTTTACGAATTCTTTGAATTGCATTATCTATTGATTTTACAGGAGCATCTAAATTTTCTGCAATTTTAACATAACTTTCACCTTGAATATATTGACTTAATACTTTTTTTTCAAAATCACTTAGTGTTTTATCAATAGTCGTTTCTATTGTTTTATAATACTCTTTTTGAGCAATTGTTTCAGATGGGTCTTCAATAGAGTTTGCATTTAGTATATCTATTATATCTGTATTACTTGTGTTGCCATCATCTTCACTGTCGTATGCGTTCATATTTAAAGACAAATATGAATTAAGTGGAATATGCTTTTGGCGATTTTGAGTTTTTATAGCAGTAATTAGTTGTCTTTCTATACACAAACTTGCAAAATTTTTAAATGAGCTTTGCTTGCCTTGCTCATAACTTTTTATTGCTTTAAATAGACCAATTAAACCCTCTTGCTCTATATCTTCTTTTTCTGCTCCAATCATATAGTATTTGCTAACTTTAATATTAACTAAGTTTTTATAGCGATTTATTAGGTGTTCTAAGGCATATTTATTATTAGACTTAATTAGTTTTATTAAGTCATCGTCTGTCATATTTGTATAATTATCTGAAGAAAAAAATACGTTTGTTTTACTCATGCTATGAAAGTTACCTCCTACGTTGTAATGCCTATGCTTGTATTATATATACTCTATTTTTTTCTGTCAATAGAAATCAATGAAAAAGTTGATATTTTAGGTAAAATATGATATTATTTTTGTGCTTATATTAAAATAATTGCTATTAAAAGAAAAATAGCAATAGAAAGGTAAAATTTATGGCTTTTGACGGTTTTGTTTTAAATGCTGTAATATCAGAATTAAAAACTAATTTAATAGGTGGAAAAATTCAAAAGGTTTATCAGCCAAGTTCAGATGAAATTTTACTAAATATTTATGCAAGTAGTTTATCTTATGCTTTAATTCTTAATATTTCATCTAACTTTTATTCTGTACATTTAAGTACTTCTAAAAAAGATAATCCGTTAGTTGCGCCTAATTTTTGCATGCTTTTAAGAAAGCATATTATGGGATTTAAAATAACTAATATTGATATGATTAAATCTGAAAGAATTTTTATGCTAGAACTTTCTGGAAATGATGAAACTTACAACCCTATAACTAAAAAACTAATTGTTGAGCTTATGGGAAAATATAGTAATATATTACTTTTAGATAATGAAAATACAATTATTGATTCTCTAAAACACTTTTCTATATCATTAGGTGCAAACCGTAATGTTATGCCAAGAGCTTTATATGAGCTTCCTACCTCTAATAAAATAGATATTAGTGAATATGAAGATTTAAAAAATAATTTAGATAATAGCACTTTATCTAATTTTTTTACAGAGCATTTTGTTGGACTTAGCAAAACTTTAGTTAATTATACTATTCAAGACTTAAAGCTTGATGATATTTTAACCACTGATAACTATATTAAACTTTCAAATTATTTTGTAAATTTAAAAAATGCATGTGAAAATAGACAAGTAGAATGTATTACATTTGAAAATGACTATACCTTAAAAATTTCAAATTCTAGTAAGCCTCTACAAGTTAATATGTTCTTAGACGACTATTATTTCAAAAAGGAAAATGATGAACAGTTTTTATCTTATAGAAATCAATTATTACAGTTTATTTTAGGAAGACTAAAACGAATTTCTAAAAAATTATCCGCAATAGATATAAAACTAAAAGAGTGTGAAGATTTAGAAAAATACAAGCTATATGGAGAACTTATTACAAGCTTTTTGTATCAAATTACAGATGAGCACTCTACTACAATTAGCCTTCCAAATTATTATGATAATAACAATATAATTAATATTCCTCTTGATATTTCTATTTCTCCTGCAGAAAATGCTAAAAAGTATTTTAAAAAATATCATAAACTAAAAAATGCATTTTCTATTGTTCAAGAGCAGAAAATAGATTTAGAAAAAGAAATTAACTATTTAGAAAGTATAGTATATGAACTACAGTCAGCTGAAAATATAAAAGATTTAGACGAAATTTATGATGAAATTGAAGTATCTTTTTCTAATAGTCAAAAACAAAAAAATAAAAAACAACCTAAACACAAAAAAACAAAAAAATTAAGCGGGTCTGCAGAACCTATTCTATATAATATAGAAAATTTTAAGGTTTTAGTTGGGAAAAATAATAAGCAAAATGATAAGCTTACTTTTAAAATAGCAAATAAAGAAGATATTTGGTTTCATGTAAAAGATATTCATGGTAGCCATGTGATTCTTGTAACTGACGGAAAGACCCCATCACAAGATATAATAAATAAATGCGCTGCTATTACAGCTTACTATAGTAAAGCAAAAGAGTCTTCTAATGTTCCTGTTGATTATACTTTAATAAAATACGTTAAAAAACCATCTAATTCCAAAAGTGGTATGGTTGTTTATACTAATCAGAAAACTGTAAATGTAAAACCAAGTATATAAAATTTTTTACTTTACAAAATAAAACTCTACAAAATATACATAAAAAAGAGCTCCCGCGAAGGAACTCTTTTTTTGTGAGAGAAGAGAATTTATCTCATTCTCTTAGGCGGCACCCCACCATTTCTCGCTTTTGCGGTAGAACAGCCCATCTAACACGATGGTGTCTACTTCCAGCTCTCTCATGAGGAGCTGGGCGATGGCAGGTCTGTTGAAAGTAGAGCCGGAGCTCTCGATAGAAATCCACCAATTGGGATCTCCATTGAGTTTTGAGGCTCCCGCGATTGCGAGCCCATAGGGCTTCAGCTTCTTGTCCAGGCTTTTCCGGACTCTTTCATCCATAGTTATTGCCATTACTAATGCCTCCTTAAATTTTTGAACCAAAACATTTTTGGTATACTATTTATTATACCACTTTTTGCGTTCAATGTCAAAATCTATGGCTCTATTAGTCCAGTTTTATATTCAATATCTTCCATATGTGGAAACATTTCTTTTACTCTTTTATATGTTATCATACTATGTCTTGGCTGCGGATTTTTATCGTGAACAGTAAGAAGCTTTTGAGTGTAGCAGTTATCCGCTGTTTTAAATAATAAGTATCGGTTTCGTACATAGGTAAAATAAATTTGATAGCCATCTTCTAAATTTTGCTCAAATTCTTTAAAAGTATATTTTCCTTCCATTTTTCCTCCATATTGCAAGTTTTTCTAACTAATCATTGTTACAAATTCTTCTTCAGAAATTACTGTTACTCCAAGCTCTTGTGCTTTCCTAAGTTTACTTCCTGCATCTTCTCCGGCAAGCACATAATCAGTTTTTTTAGATACTGATGAAGACGTTTTTCCTCCTAAACTTTCAATAATTTCACTTGCTTCATCTCTTGTATATTTTTCTAAACTTCCAGTTAAAACAAAGGTTTTTCCATCAAAACGATTGTCTGTTTTAGAAGTTTTTAATACTTCCATATTTAGTCCTGCTTGTTTTAATTTTTCAATTAAATCTATTGTTTGTTCTTGGTTAAAAAACTCTCTAATAGTATGAGCTGTAATCTCTCCAACATCATCTATCATTCTTAATTCTTCATATGATGCTTCTATTAGTTCATCCATAGTTTTGTAGTATTTAGTTAATGTTTTTGCAAGTTTTACACCAACATGTCTTATTCCAAGTGAAGTTATTAATGAATATAAATCTCTGTGTTTGCTTTCTTCAATAGAATTCATTAGATTTTGAGCAAATTTTTTTCCATTCTTTTTTAATGATGCTATATCATCAAAAGTTAGCTTATATATATCTGCTATATTTGAAATTAGCTTTCTTTCAATTAATTCTGCGATAATTGCTTCACCTAGGCCATCTATATCCATTGCGTCTTTGGAAGCAAAATGTATAATACTTCTATATTGCTTTGCAGGGCATTCTATTCCAATACATCTAACTACTGCCTCTCCTTCTTCTCTAATAGCATCTGCTCCGCAAACTGGACATACTGTTGGCATTTGAAATACCTTTTCTGTGCCATCTCTTTTTTTCTTTACTACTCCAACTACCTCTGGAATAACGTCTCCTGCTTTTTGAATAATAACGGTGTCCCCAATGCGTATATCATTTTGTTTAATATAATCTTCATTGTGAAGTGTTGTTTTGCTTATTTTAGAACCTGCAACATGTACCGGCTCTAAAATAGCCATTGGCGTAATTGCTCCAGTTCTTCCAACTTGACACACAATATCTTTTAATAAGGTTTCTTTTCTTTCTGGTGGATATTTATATGCAACTGCCCATTTTGGAGTTTTAAAAGTAGTACCTACTTTTTCTCTTAAAATTAAGTCATTTACTTTTACAACTGCTCCATCTATACCAAAATCTAAGTCATCTCTCATTTTGCCTATTTTTTCGATAGCCTGCTTTACCTCATCCATATTTTTGCACAAAATTTTAACAGGATTTACATTAAAACCTAATTTTTCTAAATATAGCAAACTTTCATAATGTGTTTCAAATGTAATATCATCACATTTTTGAACATTGAACATAAAAATATTAAGTGGTCTTGATGCTGTAATTTTGCTATCTAATTGTCTAAGTGAGCCTGCTGCAGCATTTCTAGCATTTGCAAATTGTTCTTGTTCTTCTAAAAGCCTGTCCTCATTTAGTTTTTCAAAATCATGTTTTCCAATAAATACTTCTCCACGAACTGTAATAGAAACATTTTCAGTTAAAGTTTTAGGCACAGTTTTAATAGTACTAATATTTTGAGTAACATCTTCTCCTACTACTCCATTTCCACGAGTAGCACCTCTTACAAGTTTTCCGTTTTTGTATTCAATAGCAGAAGATAACCCATCTATTTTTGTTTCTACAACATAATCTAATGGTCTTGAATACTCTTCTGCTGCCTTTTTCATTCTTTCATCAAATTCTTCAACTTCTTCTATTGTAAAAACATCTTGAAGACTCTGCAAAGGCACTTCATGCGTTACTTTTTCAAATCCTTTTTTTATACTTGAACCTACATTTTGTGTAGGTGAATCTTTAGTAATTAGTTCTGGATATTCTTTTTCTATTTGTTTAAGTTCACGCATTAACATATCATATTCGTAATCACTAACAACTTGTTCATCATCAAAATATTTTTGTGTATAATACTTAAGTAGTGGTTTTAGTTCTTCTGCTCTTTTTTTAGCACTGTCTATATCCATGGTTTAATCCTTGTATAATATATTTAGGTTTTTTAAAGGCCACCTATAAACCTTAAGACTATTTTTTAAATAGAATCTTTAAATAAATCTTTTCCTTCTTTAATATATTCCCATCCTGAAAATACTGTGGCAACAACAGATACGCTCATCATTAAAGTAACTATTAGGTTTATTCCAAATGCATAACCTTTTAAGTTGCCACCAAAAATTGCTCCATAAGGGTTTGGATCTATAAAAGCAAAAATTATTGCTAACATTTGTGTTACCGTTTTTAGTTTACCCCAAATATTTGCAGCTATTACATTTCCTTTTTTCTCAAGTGCAATTAATCTATAACCAGAAACAATAAATTCTCTAAGAATTACTATAATTGGAATCCATGATGGTAAATGTCCAAATTCTACAAGCATAATCATAGCTGTAACTACAACTATTTTATCTGCAATTGGATCTAAAAATTTACCGAAATTAGTAATTTGATTTCTAGACCTTGCAATATAGCCATCTAATTTATCTGTTATAGCTGCTAGTATAAATATAATATCAATAACTATATATTCTATAGGAATACCCCATAAATTTCCGTTTATACCTAAAAAAGGTACAATTACCATAATTGGTACTAGTAAAATTCTAATTATTGTTAGTTTGTTTGCTAAATTCATATATTTTTCCACCCTTACTTTAAATGATATTTATTACATTATATATAAAAGTTTAAAAAAAATAAATAGCAAATGCAATTTTTATAATGATTTTTTATTACAACCAAAAACAGCAGCAAATCTGCTGCTGTTTTTGGTTGCCAGATTTAGGCTCTTCAGGCATTTTCAGCACGATCATACCAATCGTGCTCGGCGTTGTTGCTCATCTGCTTAACCTCACGCCCCACGGGGCATTGACGGTTGCACTTGCTGGGGTTAAAGAAGCCATGCTCCTCAATCTCCCTCGCCTGGCACTCACGGCATGCCTGATTCAGTTCTTGCTCACTCCGGCTCATTTTGTAATCCCTCCTTATTAAGGTCTACTCTTTTATTATAGCATATTTTTTGAAAATTGCAATACATAAATAATTTACATTTTACAACCAAGTTCAAAAATACACTCTTGCTTAATAATTTTATCTACTTTTTCTTGACTCTTCTTTTTTATTTAATATTATATTTAAAGCAATTCTAGCATTTTTTCCAATTCTATTAATATTACTATCATCTTTTTTTGGTGATACCTCAAGACTTTTTCTAAACTTATTATCGTTCATCTTTATCTTCCTCCACCGATTGTTTAACTGTTCTATAAAGTATTTGCATTTTGCTTTCTTTACTGCTATCGCCTTCTCTTTTCATTTCTATTTCTTGCGTATTTTGTGCGCTTTCTTCTTTTTGCTTTTCAAATCGATTATATTCATCATTCATTTTTTCCAATTCATCATTAATATCAACAGCAAATTTGTAATCTGTAACTCTATTATTCCTAACCTTTTGGTTTATCATTTTGGTTAACGCTGGAGTTGGTTTCTGTTTATATTTTTGCATTAAATTATTAAGTTTTTGTCTTTCAGCTTCTAAACATTTATCTATATCTACTATAACAATAGGCATATTTCCCCATTGCTTTGATGCCTTTTCTGCTTGTTTCATATTAGAAATTTTTCCATTTTTTCTAAAAACCACGATATAATCTGGTTGTTTTTTCTCTCCATTTTGTATTCTTCTAAAGCACATTTCGTTATAATTATCAGTTTTATTTATTTGCTGGTCTGGAGTATAATATTTTTCTTGACGAGCTGCGTGTGGTTTAAATGTAATTGTTCCTGAATATATGTCGTTGTTACCTGATAGCATTAATGCATCATCTTTCATACTGGAAAATCCATAACATATACTATTAATAGGAGCTGTTCCAATCATATCATTTCTAATGTAAGAAGTACAAAAATACTGTGAACTAATAGCAGGTCTATTCCAATCTTTTTTATAATCATCTATTCCGTGTTCAACATAAGCTCCAACTGAGGTTACTAACATTTTAAAGTTTGTTCCTGCCTCATATATATTTTTAGCCTTATCTACTAGTTGCATCGTTTCTGGCTTATACAATCCTTCATTGAATAATTTGCCATATTCGTTTTTTAAACCTCTCTCGATAGTTATTTTATCGGTTTGAACAAATTCGCAACTATTAAATATTTCTGATAATATAGTTTCATCTTCTATAGTATTTAATAATTTTAAACATCTTACATAATCTTTCATGTCTCCATCAGGTATATTTTCTATGTCTTCTCCAAACTTTTCTATTATGTTATTTGCAAATTTTAAATCATGTCCAAATATTTTTTGTACTACAGCATTTTGTTTTTGTTCAATAGTAGCATTGCTATCTTCCATAATTTCAATGCTTTTACTTTTTCTTATTTCTTCAAAATTTCTTACTTGGTCTAGATTAGATATTTTACACCAGTTTGTGTTTTGTAATACTTGTGTTAATGTATGTAAGTCTTCTTGAGATAAAGCTTGTGAACTGTCTATATTATTTAATAATTCCTTATATTCTCCATTTGATAAGTTTTCTAATAGTTCATATGCTAAAACTGTCCATTCATCAGTTTGCATTCTTTCAGTATATTCTTCAATACATTTAGAAAATAAAGAGCTTTCTTTTTCTCCTAATGCCAAAAATTGTTCTTGTATTTTTGGATAGCATGATATTAAGTTAATTTTGTTTTCGCCTAATAGCTCTATATATTTAGGTTGTAACATTCTAAAGTCAATAGTTTGTATTACACTATTATTTTTTTCATATAATTCTTGTAATACTTGAGTTGAAACTTGCCCTTTGAATCCTTCATTTTCCACAAAAAAATCTATATTACATTTTACAAAATCAATATCTTGTGTTCTTCTGTAGTATATTATACTATCATGTGAAAGCCTTCTAATACAATCTAATTTTATATTATCATCTTTAAGTGTTGTTATTGCTTCTATTTTTAGTTTCTCATCACTTATTGAATATATTGCCTGAGCTTTTTTAGCATCATCATTTATTGTATTTATTATTTCTAACTTTAAGTGTTCATTATTAAGAGTTTTAACTCCTTCAAGTTTTTCGTCATCATTTCTACTTTTTTTAGTTTTATCTATATATTTTAATAGATTTTGCACTTCTGCAAATTTTTTATTTTGAGAAAGTTCTGTGCTTCCCCCTTCTTCCATATAATATTTAAGATCTTCATAATTTAAAGTTTTTAAAGCTATATCAATTTGCATATCTTCATCTGTAATTGATAGTATCACTGTTCTTATAGAATTATCATCCTTTAATAATTGAAGTGATTTTATTTTACCCTCATCTGTTAATGTTGCAATTGCATATTCTTTTAAAACATCATCTTTTAACAATGATAAAGCTTCTAATTTTTTACTTTCATCTTTTAATTTACTTATAATTAATGCTTTTTGGAATTCTCCATTTATTGAGGAAATAACTTCTAACTTCTTATCATCATTACTTAAAGAATCAATGATTGTAGATTTGTTTTTATCAGACTGAAACGAGGATAATAGTTCAATTTTCTTATCATCATCTGCCAAACTACTTACTATATTTGCTCTACTTAATTCACTTTTTATTAATGCTAGTGCCTTTATTTTGTTTCCATCATCTTCAATTGTTTTTATTACTTCAGATTTTAGAAAATCATTTTCTATTTTAGCTAGTGCCTCTATTTTTTCATTATCATTTGGTAATTTTTTTGCTTCATCAACTATTTGAACTTGTTCTTGTAATTTTTTTAAAATATCTTCAACATTAAAATTATTTGCTTGTTCAAAAGTAGCCATAGTATCTTTTAAAAGCTCAATTTTTCCTTTATAATTTGTTAAGTCTTTAAAAACATTTAATTGTTTAGCAACTATATCTACTATTTTTTCATCTCCAGAACTTAATAGTTCTAGTTTTTTCAAATCACTATTTATAGAACTTAATACATCTTCTTTTGCTTCATATTCATTTATTAAATTTATAGATTTAAGTTTAGATTCATTTGTATTTAAAGTTGTTGCTACGTTTACTTTATTATAATCATCTTCAAATAGTGGTATTACTTGTAATTTTATATCATCATTCTTTATACTTTTTGCCATATTTATTGCAGAATATTCCGAATGAAAGTTAACAATAATACGTTTAACAATTTTTGCTTTTGCAGTATCAATTAAATCAGAAACTTGTTTTGCAAATTTTTGAAATATATTATCCTTGGCGCTTATTATTTCATTTTTTCCATTATCCATCTTTTCTTTCCCTCATACTTATATTTTATAAGTTGTAATATAAAAATGGTTGTTTTTCATATGTTTTGTTTCTTTTCAATATATAAAATATATTTAATTCTCTAATAATTTTATATCATTTTTGCTATTTAAAGTCAATTTATTATTTCAAAATACATAAATCTTTTACGTTGTAAATTACTAATCTAGCATTGCCTCTAACTCTTTTATTTTATCTCTAATTTCTGCAGCTTTTTCGAATTCCATTTGAGTTGCATAATTTAACATTTCATCTGTTAATTTCGCTATAATGTCTTTCATATCTGACTGTTTATCTATATCATATTTTTCTTGAATTTCCTCTACAAAACTTGCCTTAATAGTATCACGAATAGACTTTTGAATCGTTTGAGGTGTTATTCCATGTTTTTCATTATACTCTTGCTGGATTTTTCTCCTACGATTTGTTTCAGAAATAGCCTTTTCCATACTTTCTGTAAGTTCATCTGCATACATAATTACTTTTCCTTCTGTATTTCTTGCAGCACGTCCTATAGTTTGAATTAGAGAACGTTCTGAACGTAAAAATCCTTCTTTATCTGCATCTAGTATAGCAACTAGTGAAACCTCGGGAATATCTAGGCCTTCTCTTAATAAGTTTATTCCAACTAATACATCAAATGTGCCTAAACGTAAATCACGTATTATTTCCATTCTTTCTAATGCTTTTATATCTGAATGCATATATTTTACTTTTATATCAATTCCTGCTAAATATGCGGTTAAATCTTCTGCCATTTTTTTAGTTAGAGTAGTTACTAAAACTCTTTCTTTTCTTTCTACTCTTTCGTGAATTTGTTCAATTAAATCATCAATTTGATTTGTAACTGGTTTTACTTCTATTTTAGGATCTAAAAGTCCTGTTGGTCTAATTATTTGTTCAACTACATTTTCTTTGCTGTGTTCTTTTTCATATTCTGCTGGTGTTGCACTTACAAAAATGCACTGATTTATTCTTTGCTCAAATTCTTCAAATTTAAGAGGTCTATTATCAAATGCAGATGGAAGACGAAATCCATATTTAACTAAAGATTCTTTTCTTGCTCTATCGCCATTATACATTGCTCTTACTTGTGGTATTGTTGCATGTGATTCATCTATAAGTAACAAAAAATCTTTTGGAAAATAATCAAATAATGTATATGGACTGCTACCGGGCTCTCTACCACTTATGTGTCTTGAATAGTTTTCAATGCCTTGGCAAAATCCAGTTTCTCTCATCATTTCTATATCAAAGTTTGTACGTTCTTCTATTCTTTGTGCTTCTATTAGTTTGCCATTTTCTTTAAAATATTTTACTCTATCTGCCATTTCTTCTTGAATAGTTATAATTGCCTTCTCCATTTTTTCTTTTGTTGTAGCATAGTGAGAATTAGGGAATATCATTACATGTTGTCTAAGGCTAGTTACCTTTCCAGTTAGTGGGTTAATTTCTGAAATTTTTTCTACCTCATCTCCCCAAAACTCCACCCTAATTGCTGTTTCACTTTCATCAGATGGATATATTTCTACAATATCTCCTTTTGCTCTAAATGTTCCTCTTTTGAAATCTAATTCACTTCTTGTATATTGCATATTTATTAACTTTTTTAGCATATTATTTCTTTCAATTTTCATATTTGGTCTTAATGAAACTGCCATGTTCTCGTAATCTATAGGGTCACCCAAACCATAAATGCAAGAAACAGATGCTACAATAATTACATCTCTTGTTTCAAAAAGGCTTGCTGTTGCTGAGTGGCGAAGTTTATCTATTTCATCATTTATAGAAGCATCTTTTTCTATGTATGTATCTGACTGTGGTATATATGCTTCCGGCTGGTAGTAATCGTAGTATGAAACAAAGTATTCCACGTTGTTTTCTGGGAAGAACTCTTTAAATTCGCTGTAAAGCTGTCCTGCCAATGTTTTGTTGTGTGCTAAGACAAGAGTCGGTTTTTGCACTTTTTGAATAATATTTGCCATAGTAAAAGTTTTTCCGCGATCCTGTAACTCCTAGAAGTGTCTGGAATTTCTTGCCCTCTTTTATTCCATTACTTAAATATTCTATTGCTTGTGGCTGGTCGCCAGTTGGCTTATAATTTGATACTAATTTAAACATTTTATTCCCTTTCTTTATCTTTTTCTTCTACTGAAATTAGAAATATTCTATTATCAAAAGCACCATTTTGGTCTTTCTTTTTTTGCATTGCCTTCTTTACTTCTTCAAAAGATATATTATGTTCTTTCATAATTGTTTGTATAACTTCAATTAAATCGCCTAATTCTTCTGCACTATGAGCTTCAATTACTTCTTTTGATTCTTCTAATAGTTTCTTATCAAGTTCTTGCCTGTATTCTTCATCACTTAATTTTCTATATTCACATGTATG
>CANQRY010000023.1 GCA_947626335.1 uncultured Clostridia bacterium
TCTTTGAATTTCACTATTAGGATTTTTTTGATTTGTTCTAATTATTTCTACAATTTCTCTTATATTAATTTGATTATTATAAAAAATTAAATTTATTCCTTTTGCATATAAATAATTTTCTAATTCTTGATTTTTATTTTCTAAAAATAAAATTATTTTTAAATTATTATTTACTGATTTTATTTTATCAATTAATTCTTTTATTTTATATTCTCCTGGCAAGATTTCACTTAATATTAAAAAATCAATAGAAAAATCTTTTTCTAAAATTTCTAATATTCCTTCTTGGTATTGAATATCTTTATATATTACTTCAAAATCTTCTTCACTTTTTAAAGCCTCATTTAATTTTGGACTTCCCATTGCCGTTATTATTTTTTTCATTTTTTATTTCCTCCAATAATAATATTTTTTTCAAAATCTGCTGCTTCAATTTTAGTTAAAATATGTTCATTTCCTATGAACATTAAGCATTCTCCTCTTTTTAATGATTTAATTTCAATTTTTTCTTTTTCTGATAAATTTGTATATTTTTCTAATACCTTTATATTTTCTTCTTCAAGTGAAAAAAAAGTTTTTATTTCTGAATTATTTAAAATACTTTTTCCATAAGTTCCTTCTTCTAAGCTAAATAAATCTGAAATATCTTGTGTAATTGCAATACTACTTCCTCCATATTTTCTAATTGTTTTAAATATTTTATAAATAAAACTTGCTACTTCTTTGTTAGAAGTAACCCCTATTAACCTCCATATTTCATCCATATATATTGCTTTTTTTATATTTCTATCTTTTTTAATTCTGTCCCAAAATAAATCGATACACATCCACATTGCATATTTTAAATTGTCTTCACCTAATTCATAAACATCAGCTACAATTAATTTATTATTTAATTCTACATTTGTATAATTATTTAAAAATTTTAGTGAGCCTTTTACAAATGGAATTAATTTTATTTGAAATTTTTTTGTTTTTTCATCTTTTCCTAATAAATTATAAAAATCTTCTAATATAGGCATATCATAAGTATTTTTAAAAATTGGTTTAATTGATATTTTTTCTTCTTCTGTTTTATACAAACTTTTATCATCAAAAGTTATTTGTTTATTTTTATATAATTCAATAATTTTTTCTTCTAAAATTGCTTTTTCTTCTTCATTTAAATTTCCAAAAATTAAATTAAAAAATCCTATTAATTTACTTGTTTTATTTGCTAAAAATCCCTGCTCATTTTCTTCTAAACTTTCCTGCCTAATATCAAATACATTTATATATGTATTTGAGCCTGGCCCTATTTTTAATAATGTACCACCTAAAGCTTCGCATAAATTTCCATATTCCCTATCTGGATCTATTATGTATTGCTCTATTCCTAAAAGTCTATTTCTTAAAATTAATAGTTTTGTGTAAAATGATTTTCCGGCTCCACTTGTTCCAAAAATACATATATTTGCATTTTTATATTTATTTGTATTATATCTATCTATAAATACTAAAGAATTATTATAAATATTAGTACCTATTAAAATGCCTTCATCATCAAATACTGCAGAAGATATAAATGGATATGTTGCCATAAGCCCACTAGTTAATATGTTTCTTTTTGCTGCATCTTTTAAAAGTTTAGAATTTTCCATAATAGGAAGCATACTTAAAAATGCCGCTTCTTGCCTAAAATAAGCTCTTCTTGACTGTAAGCCTTTACCTTGCAAAATTCCTTCTAATTTATTTAATAAATATTCTAAATCTTTTAAATCATTAGAAAATGTGGTTACATAAATATATAAAAAATATAATTCTTCGCCATTTATTTGCATTTCTTTTCTAATGTATTTTGCATCATTATATGTAAATGCTGCAATTTCAATATCTTGCCTATTTTGGTTGTTTTCCTTTAAATCTACTGAAACATTTCCTATGTGATATGTTAAATCTCTAATTGTTTTATATGTATCTTGCTTTTCATAAAAAATAGAAATATTTAAATTTATATTTGTATCTATTAAACTTTTTAAAATTAAATCAGTTTGTTCTCGAAAATAATTTGTAATAATTAAAGTTGAATAATACATATTATCTATTTCAATATATTTTGGATTTAACAAATTTATATATGATGGACTTAAATAATCTTTATCAGAAAAAGTTCCTTCTAAAAATGGAGCTTTTGTAGTATTATTAGTAATTGATGGAAAAATTTTATTTTTTATTTGTTTTATCTGTGGTTTTATTTTATCTGTTATTTTTGAAATTATTTTTCTATACCTCCTATCTCAATTTTTTAAATTTGATTAAAATAAATTCGGGAATTTAAAAAAGAAAATAAAACAGAAATAATTTGCTCTTTTGTATTTATGTCTGTTACAATATTTCCGCATCTTGACAAACAATCTTTTATTTTAAAATATTTATCATTTAAATTTTCTATTGCATAACTTTCGAAATTTATTATTTCTTTATTTTGTTCTTTTATAACAATATAAAAATTTTTGCTAGATGATTTTTTATCATGATTTAAACTTTTAATATATTGAATATATTTTTTGGAAATTTCCTGAATAAAATCTTTTTCATTAATTGAATTTTCATTAATTTTTTGAATGTGTTTGCTTAAATCTTCTTTATTACTTTGAATTAATATTTGAAAATAAAAATTGCATGTTTTTAAAAAAATTTTATAAGAATTTAATATGGCTTCTTGTTCTAATTCGGATTTTAAATTAAAATTTATTGGACTTATTTTTATTATTTTTATGTATTCATTATTTTTTAATTTTATAATTCCATTACTTAATATTTTTTCAAAAGGAAGCCATTCTTGAACTGAAATATTTTTATTTTTTTCCATATTCCTCCTTTCTTTATATTTATAATACTCTGAATGGCAAAAAATGTCAAGAAAAATCGTATGACAAAAATCGACAAAAAAAATTATAAGATTTTGTATAAAAAAATTTTTTTATGACATAATAAGAATATAAGGTTAATATTAGTTGAAATAAGAGTTTTATGAGGTCTACATTTTTAGGTTTTATAAAATTCGAGCAAAGATTTATTATTGCTTATATTTTAGGTGATAATAAGTCGGCGATGAGAGTATATAATTTGTATTTAAGCTGTATTTATTTGTTTTTGTTATTTTAATGAAAATAAATTTTAATATATGGTTGAAAATATATATTATATATTCGAAGTTATGATTATTCTTGCATTTTTTAGTGGTTGTTATTAGTCCTTTTTTAGGATGAATACAGCTATTATGAGTGCATTAATAGTCTAAGCAACTAATTTATATATTTGGTGAAATAGCTTATTTGTATAGTAATATACATTAGGTTATAAACTAGGTATATAAGTTTTAGCTTAAGATTAATATTAGCTTTATAGATTAATAGCTAGTAGATTTTATTTCTACTAGCTATTAAATATTTTATACATCTAAGTTTCTTACGTACTTAGCATTTTCTTCAATGAATTTTCTTCTTGGCTCTATATCGTCTCCCATTAAAAGTGTAAATATTTCATCTGCTTTCATTGCGTCTTCCATAGTTACTTTTATTAAAATTCTTTTAGCAGGATCCATTGTTGTTTCCCATAATTGTTCTGGGTTCATTTCTCCTAAACCTTTATATCTTTGAATTCCGACTTGGTCTCTTGCTATTCCCTTTTCTGCTAAATCTTTAAATGCTTTATCTAAATCTTCATCTGTATAACAATAAATATCTTCCATTCCTTTTTTAGATAATTTATATAATGGTGGTTGTGCTAAATATACATTTCCATTTTCAATTAAAGGTCTCATATATCTAAAGAAGAATGTTAATAATAAAGTTCTAATATGTGCACCATCAACATCAGCATCTGCCATTATTATTACTTTTCCATAACGGATTTTAGATATATCAAAATCATTTCCAATTCCTGCTCCAACTGCTAAAATTACAGGTTGTAATTTATCATTATTATATATTTTATCTGCTCTAGATTTTTCTACATTAAGCATTTTTCCCCAAAGTGGAAGAATTGCTTGAAATTTTCTATCTCTACCTTGTTTTGCACTACCTCCTGCAGAGTCTCCCTCAACAATATATACTTCGCACTCTTCTGGTACTTTACTACTACAGTCTGCTAGCTTACCTGGAAGTGTTGTTGTTTCTAATGCACTTTTTCTTCTAACTAATTCTCTTGCTTTTCTTGCTGCTTCTCTTGCTCTTGATGCATTTATACATTTTTCAAGAATTGCTCTACCTACACTTGGATTTTCCTCTAAAAATGTTGATAATGCATCATTTACCATACTTGCAACAATACCAGTTACATTGCTATTTCCTAATTTTGTTTTAGTTTGTCCTTCAAATTGAGGCTCTTTTACTTTAACAGAAACAACTGCTGTAATACCTTCACGTATATCTTCACCTAGTAAATTAGGGTCTTTTTCTTTTAATAAATTGTGTGACCTTGCATAATCATTAAAAGCTTTAGTAAGTCCTCTTTTAAATCCTTCTAAATGAGTACCACCTTCTATTGTGTTTATATTATTAACAAATGTATAAATATTTTCAGAATATGCTGTTGTATATTGAAATGCTATTTCTACAGGAACTTCTCCATCTTTTTCAATATAAATTGGTCTTTCATGAATTTTTTCTTTGTTTTTATTTAAGTATTCTACAAAAGAATTTAATCCACCTTCAAAGCAAAATTCTGCTTTTTTAATATTTTCTGGATCCCTTGAATCTTGAATATTTATTTTTAGTCCTTTTGTTAAAAATGCAACTTCTCTAAATCTAGTTTCTAGTACTTCATATTCATATTCTAATGTTTCAAAAATAGTGTCATCAGCTAAAAATCTAACTTTTGTACCAGTTTTATCAGATTCTCCTACTTTTGTTAATGGCTCTACAGTTTTTCCTCTTTCAAATTTCATTTGATAAACTCCGCCATCTCTTTGAATTGTTACTTCTGTCCACTCAGATAATGCATTAACAACAGAAGCACCTACGCCATGAAGTCCACCTGATACTTTGTAGCCACTATCTCCTCCAAATTTTCCACCTGCATGTAATTTAGTATATACAGTTTCTGCTGCAGATATTTTAGTTTTTGGGTGAATATCAACAGGAATTCCTCTACCATTATCTTCTACACATACAATATTTCCTGGCTCTATTTCTATATTTATTTGTGTACAGTAACCTGCTAACGCTTCATCAACACAGTTATCTACAATTTCATATACTAAATGATGAAGTCCTCTAACAGATACACTTCCTATATACATACCTGGTCTTTTTCTAACTGCATCTAACCCTTCTAGTACTTGGATTTGATCTGCATTATACTCATGTTCAAATTTTTCCACGATTTTTTCCTCCCTGTATTTATAAACATTTATATATTAACACATTTTTAAACTTTTTTGCAAATGTTTTTTTATAAAAATTATTTAGCATTTACTTTTCCATTTTCAACATAAAACATTTTTCCGTTTTCTATTTTCATTTTATCTGTGCATGTTATTATTACTTGTGTGTCTTTAATATTTTGTACAAAATTATTTCTTCTTTTTTCATCTAATTCAGACATAAAATCATCTAATAACAAAATTGGATATTCCCCTATTTCATCATAAATAACATATAATTCAGCAAGTTTAAGAGAAAGAATTGCTGTTCTATGCTGTCCTTGAGAACCATAAATTCCTATTTCTTTTTTATTTATGCAAACTTTAAAATCATCTCTGTGAATTCCCTTTGTTGTAAAACCCTTTATAATATCAAGCTTTCTTCTTTGTTTTAATAAATTCAAATAATTTTCTTTATTTTCGCATTCTGTAATATACTCAATATCAATTTCTTCCTGTGTTATTTTAGAATGTATTGTTTGGAGCTTATTTTTTATTTTTTCCATAAACTCCATTCTATATTTGCAAATACTTTCGGCATATTCAGAAAGCTTTTCGTCCCAAATTTCAAGCATTTCTTCTGGTTTTGCTTCTTCTTTTATTTGCCTTAAGTAATTATTTCTTTGTTCTAAAGTTTTTAAAAAATTGTTTAAACAGTATACATAATTTGGTCTTAATTGTCCTATCATCATATCTAAAAATCTTCGTCTTTCAGAAGGACCATTTTTTAAAATTTGAATATCATCAGGTGTAAATATTACTATATTTATGTTACCTAATAAGTCGCTTAACTTTTTTATTTTTACACCATTTACTTCTATTTGTTTTTTTTGGCCGATTCCTACTTTTATTTTTCCTGTTCTATCACTTTTTTCGTAGCAAATATCTACTGTTAAATTTTCTTCTTCTAAGCAAATTAATTCTTTTTCTTTGCTAGTACGAAAAGATTTTCCAAACGCACATAAGAATATAGCTTCTAATATATTAGTTTTTCCTTGTGCATTATTTCCATAAAAAATATTAATATTTTTATTTAAATCTATTTCTTGACTTTTATAATTACGAAAATTTTGTAATTTTATTTTATTTATGTACATGTTATTATTCCTTCATTCTAATAGGAAGAACCATATAAATATAGTCTCCATTTTCCTCTGTTGGTCTTATTATACATGGAGAAATACTTGATCCGAAATCAACAAAAACTTCTGGATCATCTATTGCACGAAGTGCATCTAAAAAGTATTTTGGATTAAATCCTGCTTCTAAGTTTTGCCCTTCTGTTTCAACAAACATTTCCTCTTTTGCATCTCCTGTTTGATTAGTACAAGAAATTGTTACTTTTCCAATTTCAACATTTACTTTTACTGGATATTTTTTTTCTTTTTCAATAGAAGATGCTGAAATTAAACTTACTCTCTCAAAACAATTTTGTAAATTTGCTTTATCTACTCTAACTCTTGTTTCCCAATTTTCAGGAATTACACTTGCATAATTTAAAAATTCTCCATCTAAAAGTCTTGTTACTATTTTGCAATTTTCCATTTCAAATAATGCTTGATTTTTAGCAACTCCTATTTTTACTGTATCAAAAGAATCTGTTAAAATTTTATTTATTTCATTTAGTGTTCTTCCTGGAATTACTGCTGAAAAGTCATTTGTACCCTTTTGTAAAAACTTGCTTTTCCAAGCTAAACGGAATCCATCTACTGCTACTACATTTAATTTATTATTTTTTATTTCAAATAAACACCCTGTAAAAATAGGTCTATTTTCTTCAGTACTTACTGCAAAAATTGTTTTTCTAACCATATCTTTTAAAGTATTTTGTTCTATTTCTATTGAATTTTCAATATCTATTTTTGGAAGTTCTGGAAATTCGTTTGGATTCATTGTTGCAAGTTTATATAAAGAACCCTCACACTCAATTACTAACAAATTATTTTCATTAACAGTAATATGTATTTCTGAATCTGGAAGTCTTCTAATAATTTCACTGAACATTACAGCATTTACAACTGTAGCTCCTTGTTCTTTAACTGTGCTTTGAGTAACATATTCTATTCCTATTTCTAAATCATAGGTTGTAAATTTAATTTCTTTATCATTTGTTTGTATTAAAATTCCTTCTAATATTGGCATTGTTGTTTTACTAGCAACTGCTTTTACTACGGAATTTAAGGCTTTAAGGATTTTGTCCTTTTCACAAATAATTTCCATTTGCTTTGCTCCCTTCTTTATATATAATATAATAATATTTAGTAGTAGTAATAATAGGTGTTGTGAATTGTGTGGAAAACATATTTAAAACTATATTTCCCTAGCAAAATTTTTGTTGATAACTTTGTGGAAAACTTAAAAAGTTATTTACAGTTTTATTTTTTATTGTTTAAAAATAATTTATTAACAACTTATTAACAAGTAATTCACAAATATATGTGGATATCTAATGTAGTTATTCCGTAAAGAGAATCTTGTCTTTTTTATTCAAACAAATATTTTTAAAACATAAATTTTAAAAAAGTTTATTTTTTATTTTTATATGAATAGTTAATCACTAAAGAGTGACTTTTTCACAGTTTCCACAATTAACTTTGTATTTGTATCTTCTTTTATATCATTTGAAATTTTATTACATGCATGCATTACAGTTGAATGGTCTCTTTTTCCAAAAGCTTGTCCTATTTTTGGAGTTGAAATTTGAGCTATATCTCTGCAAAGATACATAGCAAGTTGTCTTGGAAAAGCTATATCCGCAGACCTTCTAGAACCTTTTAATTCTTCTACTGTAATATTAAAATATTTTGCAACAACTTCTTGAATATATTCTATAGAAAGAACTTTATTTTGATGAGATATAACTTCTGCAATTGCCCTATCTGCAAGGGCCATTGTAATAGGTGTATTTTCTAATGAAGACCTAGCTACTATTTTATTTAATGTTCCTTCTAACTCTCTTATATTAGTATCAATTTTAGTTGCTATATTAGATAAAATATCGTCTTCTATAATAATATGATCTAATTGAGCTTTCTTTTTTAAAATTGCCATACGTGTTTCATAGTCAGGATTAGAAATATCTGCAATAAGTCCCCATTCAAAACGGGTTCTTAATCTATCTTCTAATAAATTAATATCTTTTGGTGGCCTATCGCTAGAAATTATTATTTGTTTTCCATCTTGATGAAGTTCATTAAATGTATGGAAAAATTCTTCTTGAATTCTTTCTTTTCCAGCAATAAATTGAATATCATCAATAAGTAAAACATCTATACTTCTGTATTTATCTCTGAACATTTCATTTTTATTGTCTTTAATTGCATTTATTAAATTATTAGTAAATTTTTCAGAAGTAACATATAAGACTTTATAATTTTTATTTCTTTTTAAAATTTCATTTCCTATGGCATGCATTAAATGAGTTTTACCAAGACCTACTCCACCATATAAAAATAAAGGATTATATGCAGTTGCAGGTGCTTCAGCAACAGCTAATGCAGCAGCTGCAGCAAAACGATTATTGTTTCCTACAACAAAGCTATCAAAAGTATATTTTGGATTTAAGTTTGATTTAGAATGAACAGTAGATTCTTCAAAAGAAGAATTTGTATTATTTACTCCCTGTTCTTCTTGAGAAATTACAGTAATTTCATATTCAACATTTGTAATAAAACTAAAAGTATTTTTAATTACTGATAAATATCTAGATTCTAACATAGATTTTTGCATATTATTTTGTGTTAGGATTACAATTGTTTGATTTTCTATACTTTGAATTTCAATATCTCTAATCCAAGTGCGGTAAGAAATTTCTGGCACTTCTGTTTTTAGTAACTCTTTTGCTTTAGTAAGTAGTTCGTTAATTTCTGCTTTTTGCATTTGCTTCAATCCTTCCACTATAATATATATAATAAAATGATTACGTAAAGTTATCCACATACTTATTCACAACTGTGGATAAGTAAACTTCATAATGTGCATATAATTAAGTATAAATGTGAAATTGTTTACATAAACATATTAATTTTTTTATAAGTTTAAAGACAATATTCCCTTATACTTCAATATAATATCAAAAATAGAAATAGTTAGTCAATAGTATAAAAAATAAAATATTAAAATTGTTTATAAATATTGACATAACGTAACTTATTGGTGTATAATAGTCAAAGTGATTTTGTCATTAGTAAAGTAAAAATCTATAAAAAATATGGTTTTATATAAAACAAAGCGTAGGAGGTGCTAAAATGAAAAGAACATATCAACCAAAAAAGAGACAAGAACAAAAAGAACATGGCTTTATGAAAAGAATGAAGACAAAAAGTGGAAGAAATGTATTAAAAGCAAGACGTGCAAAAGGAAGAAAAATACTAAGTGCGTAAAAATAAAGGTCACGTAAAATAAAAGTGACCTTTTTTGAATTGAGTGATTATAAATGAAAAAAATGCAAACCTTGAAAAAAAATTACGAATTTGAAAATGTTTTAAAACAAGGCAAATTCTATGTAGGAAATCAAATAACAATTTATATTACTAAAAACAAAGAAAATAAAAATATATTCGGAATAGCTATTTCTAAAAAAACATGTAAAGCAGTAAAGCGTAACTATATAAAACGAAAAATTAGAGAAAACTATAGACTAATAGAAAAAAGCTTAAAAAAAGGTTATAACATTGTTTTTTTATGGAATAAAAAAGTTTTAATAGAAGATGCAAATTTTCATATAATTAAAGAAGATATGGAAAAACTTTTCAAGAAAGCAGGGCTTTTATAAATGAAAAGAGTTCTAATTTTTCTAATTAAAGGCTATAAAAAACTAATTTCGCCCATATTTCATAATTTAGGTGTAAATTGTAAGTTTTACCCAAGTTGTTCAGAATATATGATTCAAGCAGTAGAAAAATATGGTAGCATAAAAGGTAGTTACTTAGGAATTAAGCGTTTGCTCAAATGTCATCCTTTTGCAAAAGGAGGATATGATCCATTAAAATAGGAGGAAACCATGGGATTTATATCAGAAATATTTGGTTATTTATTAAATTGGTTATATTCATTTTTAAGTAATTATGGTGTTGCAATTATTATTTTTTCAGTAATTTTAAGAGTGATTTTAATACCAATTACAATCAAACAACAAAAATCAATGAAGAAATCGGCAGAACTACAAAAAGAAATGACAGAAATTCAAAAAAAATATAAAAACAACCCAGAAAAGCTAAATCAAGAAACAATAGAATTATACAAAAGAGAGAAAATGAGTCCATTTAGTGGCTGTTTAAGCTCAATATTACAAATAATTATTATTTTAGCTGTGTTCTGGCTTGTAAGCCAGCCACTTACATACATGAAGAGAATAGATTCATCTCTTATAGAAAAATATACTACAGAAATGCGAGAAAGTGGGTATAATCAAAATAATAGTTATACACAAATTGCGCTTCTTGATTATGCAGAAACAAAATATAATGAACTAACAAACACATTAGAAAATGAAAATGTAGAAAATAGGGAAGAACTAGAGGCTCAAAGAGAAGAATATAATCAATTAAGATTAAATATGGGATTTTTAGGAATTGATTTAAGCAAAGTTCCAACACAAAGCTTAAACGATTGGAAAGTATATATTATTCCAGTATTATATGTAATAACTTCTATAATTTCAATAAAAATGACAACAGCCTTCCAAAAGAAGAAAGATAAAAATGAGAAAAAAGATATAATTATTAACCAAGAAGAAAGCGAAGAAAATAAAGCAGAAGAACCAGATCCAGCAGAGCAAATGGCGCAAATGAATAATAGCATGATGTATATGATGCCTTTTATGTCTGTTATGATTGCAATTATTGCTCCACTTGGATTAGCTTTATATTGGTTAGTAAGCAATGTTTTAATGATAATAGAAAGATTAATTATAAATAAAATAATGGAAATACAAGAACAAAAAGAGGAGGAGAAAGCTAATGGCTAAAACTATTATAGCAGAAGGTAAAACTTCTACAGAAGCAATAGAAAAAGGTTTAAAAGAGCTAAGAGTTTCTAAAGATAAAGTAGATATCAAAATATTAGAAAATGAAGAAAAAAGAAGTTTTTTTAGTATTTTAACTCCTAGAGTTGTAAAAGTAGAACTTACATTAAAAGATGGTGTAGAAGAAAAGCAAAATATAAAAGAAATAAAAAGCGAAGAACAAAAGCATGTAGAAAAAGAAAGAGAGCCATTAAAAACAGAAGAAATAGGCAAAATAAAACTAAATATATCTTCATTTTTAGATGAATTAACAAAACAAATTAGTAACTTAAGCTATGAAATTTCTTCTGATGAAGAATACGTATATATTACATTAAATGGTTCTGAAGCAGGAAAATTAATAGGCTATAGAGGAGAAACATTAAATGCTTTGCAAACTATTTTATCAGCTGTTGCAAGTAAAAACTTAGAAAGAAAAGCACATATTATTTTAGATATAGAAAATTACAGAGAAAAAAGAAAAATAGCATTAGAAGAACTTGCAGATAAATTAGCAAGAACCGTTATTAGAACAGGAAAGCAAGTTACATTAGAGCCTATGTCAGCATATGAAAGAAAAATAATACATAATCGTATGCAAGATAGCACAAGAGTAAAAACTTATAGTATAGGTGAAGAACCATACAGAAAAGTGGTTATTACAAAAAAATAAAAATAATAAAAATCGGAAGTCAAAGTTCGGATTTTGGTATTTTAATACTAATTCTAACTTTGACTTTTATTAAACTTGAAAAATAAGCATAGCTTTGCTTTTTTCCAAATTATAATTAAAGTTAAGAAAGGAAGAACTAGAAAATGGAAACAATAGCAGCAATTTCAACAGCATTAGGAAATGGTGGAATAGGAATTATTAGAATGAGCGGAAAAGACTGCTTTGAAGTTTTAAATAAAATATTTATTCCAAAAAATAAACAAAATTTAAGTAATATTACAGGTTATACAATAAAATATGGCTATATTATAAATTTTGAAACAAAAGAAAAAATAGATGAAGTTCTAGTTTCATTTTTTAAAAGTCCAAAAAGTTATACAACAGAAAATATGTGTGAAATAAATTCTCATGGCGGAGTAGTAATTATGCAAAAAATACTAGAAGAATGTTTAAAGGCTGGTGCAATATTAGCTGAGCCACGGAGAATTTACTAAAAGAGCGTTTTTAAACGGAAGAATTGACTTATCACAGGCAGAAGGAATTATAGACTTAATAAATGCAAAAACAGATAAAGAGGCAAAGGCTTCTTTTAAACAATTACAAGGTAGTTTATCTGAAAAAATTTCTGAAATAAGAAAAGATATTTTAAACATTATGGCAGATATAGAAGCTTCAATTGATTACCCTGAGTATGATATAGAAGAAGTGGAGAGTAAAAAAGCTCTTTTAGAAATAAATAAAATACAGGAAAAATTAGAAAATTTGGAAAAAAGTTTTGACACAGGAAAAATACTAAAAGAGGGGATTCATACAGTAATTATTGGAAAACCAAATGCAGGCAAGTCTTCTTTACTTAATGCAATATTAAATGAAAATAGAGCAATTGTAAGCAGTGTAGAAGGAACTACAAGAGACACCATTGAGGAAATGATTACTATAAAAGGAATTCCACTAAAACTAATAGATACCGCAGGAATTAGAAATGCAAAAGATGAAATTGAAAAAATAGGAGTAGATAAAGCCATTAAATTATCTGAAGAAGCAGACTTAATAATTGCCATTTTTGATAATACAAAAAAATTAGACGAAGAAGATTTAAAAATATTAGATTTAATAAAAGAAAAAAATGCAATTATTTTACTTAATAAAATAGATGCAAAAGACTCTAATTTAGAAAAATTAGAAGAAATTAAAAATACAAAAAAACCTATAATTAAAATATCTGCTAAAACAAAACAAGGCTTAGAAGAGCTATATAATAAAATATTAGAAATGTTTTCTTTAAATGAATTAGAAATAAATGATGGGGAAGTAGTTACAAATATAAGGCATAAAGACTTAATTAAAAAAGCAAATAATAATATAAAAGAGGCAAAAAAAGAAATAAATTTAAATAGTCCAATTGATTTGGTTGCTATTTACTTAAAACAAGCTTTAGAAGAATTAAGTAGCATAACTGGAGAAAACGTTTCAGAAGATATTATTTCAGAAATTTTTTCTAAATTTTGTTTAGGAAAATAAATATCATTGACTATTTGGATAGCATAAAAATGCTGTGAAACATATAGGTTAAAATTTATTCTTAAATACAAGTTTTTAGTATATATTTTAAATTTTAAACCTTCTATAGTTAAGTATTTAAGCACATTGCAGAGGTTACATAATTTTTCAAAAGCAAGATTTTTATTTATAAAAATTACACTTTTTTAAATTTAAAATAGTTGTGAAACATAGCAAACAAAAACTACAACAAAAAGACAATACAATATAAATTAAGTAACAAAAACGCACAAATTAAGCGTTCGACAAAAATCGACAATGACAAATTGTTTTACAAAACACTAATTTCGGTTTCATAAAAAACGAGAAAAAATTAAATAAGAAATGAAAGGAGAGGTTAGCAAACAAAAAGCTAACTATATAATAATATGAAATACAATGCAGGAAAATATGATGTAGCAGTAATAGGAGCAGGACACGCAGGTTGTGAAGCGGCATTAGCAACAGCAAGACTAGGACTTAGAACTTTGCTTTTTTCTATAAGTTTAGAAGCAGTTGCTAATATGCCATGTAATCCTCATATAGGGGGAAGTTCAAAAGGGCATTTAGTAATGGAAATAGATTGCCTAGGTGGAGAAATGGGTAAAAACATTGACAAAACATATACACAGCTAAGGATGTTAAATACTTCAAAAGGACCAGCAGTTTATTCATTAAGAGCACAAGCAGATAGAAAAAAATATCAAATGGAAATGAAACACACTTTAGAAAAACAGCCAAATCTTTACCTAAAACAAGCAGAAATAGTAGATATTGGGGTAGAGGAAGGAAAGGTAAAATGGGTTGAAACAAATATTGGTGCAATATATGAAGTAGATAGCGTAATTTTGGCAACAGGAACTTATTTAAAAGGGAAAATATATATTGGGGAAGTTTCTTATGAAAGTGGACCAGATGGGGTATTTCCAGCTAATAAATTATCAAATATATTAACTAAGTTCGGAATAAACCTTTTAAGATTTAAAACTGGAACACCTGCAAGGGTAAATAAAAATAGTATTGACTTTTCAAAAATGGAAATACAAAATGGAGATGAAAATCCAGTTCCATTTTCATTTGAAGATAAGCTAAAAAACAAGGAGAATCAGCTTCCATGTTATTTAACATATACAAACGAAAAAACACATGAAATTATTCGCAAAAATTTACATAGGTCTCCACTATATGCAGGAGAAATAACAGGAACAGGTCCAAGATATTGCCCTTCAATAGAAGATAAAGTTGTTAGATTTGCAGATAAAGAAAGACATCAAATTTTCATAGAGCCAATAGGCAGAGATACTGACGAAATGTATGTACAAGGCATGAGTTCATCACTTCCAGAAGATGTACAAATTGCAATGTATAGAACTATACCGGGATTAGAGCATGTTGAATTTACAAGACCAGCCTATGCTATTGAATATGATTGCATTGATCCACTAGAACTAAAATTATCTTTAGAACATAAAAAGATAAGTGGAATGTTCTTTGCAGGTCAAATAAATGGAACTTCAGGTTATGAAGAAGCAGCAGCACAGGGAATTATGGCAGGAATAAATGCAGCGCAAAAGCTAAAGGGTAAACCTCCTGTTATTTTAGATCGTTCAGATGCATACATAGGAGTATTAATTGATGACATTGTTACAAAAGGAACTAACGAACCATATAGAATGATGACGTCACGCGCAGAATATAGGCTACTTTTAAGGCAAGACAATGCAGATTTAAGACTAACACAAATAGGCTATAACGTAGGGCTTATATCTGAAAAACGTTATAAGAAGTTTTTGAAGAAGAAAAAACAAATAGAAGAAGAAATAGAAAGGCTAGAAAATACAATTATTAAGCCAAGTAACAAGGTAAATAAAATATTAGAAGAACATGGTTCGTCTTGTTTAACAACAGGAGCGAAACTTGCAGATTTATTAAGAAGAACAGAACTTACATACAAAACTTTAAAAGAAATAGATGAAAACAGAAAAGATTTGCCAGATGACGTAACAAATGAAGTTGAAATAGAAATAAAATACAAAGGGTATATAAAACTTCAAATGCAACAAGTAGAAAAATTTAAAAAGCTTGAAAAGAAGCTATTACCAGAAGGCATTGATTATGAAAAAATTAAAGGGCTAAGACTAGAAGCAAGACAAAAATTAAATAAAATAAGACCAAGCTCAGTAGGACAAGCCTCTAGAATTTCAGGGGTTTCTCCAGCAGATATTTCTGTATTATTAATTTACTTAGAACAATTAAAACAAAATGCATAGTTTTATATAAAACATATTAGGAGTTATAAGGTTGAAAAATAATTGTATAATTCTTTTTAAGCCAGATTTGTGCCTAAGGGAGGAATGAAATTAAAAATGGAATATGAAATTTTTAAGAATGAATTAAAAAATAAATCTGAAAAACTGCAAATTACATTAAATGATAAGCAACTTGAGCAGTTTTATAAATACATGAACTTGTTATTAGAATGGAATGAAAAAATGAATTTAACTACAATAACAGAGCCAAGCGATATTATTTTAAAGCATTTTATAGATAGCCTAACAATTTTAAATTATATAGCAAGTGGAGAAAATGTACTAGATATAGGAACAGGGGCTGGTTTTCCGGGAATACCACTAAAAATAGTAAGAACGGATTCCGAATTTACATTATTAGATTCATTAAATAAAAGAATAACATTCTTAAATACAGTTATAAATAACTTAAATTTAGAAAAAATAACTGCAATACATGGTAGGGCAGAAGAATTTGTAAATCAAAAAAACATAAGAGAACACTATGATTTTGTAGTATCTAGAGCAGTTGCCAGATTAAATGTTTTATTAGAATATATGATTCCATTTACTAAAGTAGGGGGAAAATGCATTTGCATGAAAGCTTTTGATATAGAAGAAGAAATAAAAGATGCAAAATCAGCGTTGCAAATTTTAGGTGGAGAAATAGAAAAAATAGATGAAGTATTACTTCCAGAAAGTGATATAAAAAGAAAAATTGTAATTATAAAAAAAGTAAAAAATACTCCTATAAAATATCCCAGAAAAGCCGGAATGCCAGCAAAAGAGCCAATTCTATAAAATAAAAAATTATTAAAAGTTTCATAAAAAATTTTTAAAATTTATTGACATATAATGAATATTTTTATATCATTAATATGTCAATTTTTTTAATAGTATTTTAATACAGTTTACATAAAATAAAAATGGAGGCAATAAATTTGGAAAAAATAATATCAATAGCAAATCAAAAAGGCGGAGTAGGAAAGACCACAACAGCAGTAAATTTCAGCACTTTACTTGCAAAAAGAGGGAAAAAAGTATTGTTAATAGATAGCGATCCACAAGGAAATGCTACAAGTGGTGTTGGATGTGACAAAAAATCAGAATTATCAGTATATGACTTAATAATAAGTGATGAAGTAAATCCAAAAGATACAATTCAAAAAACAGAAATAAAAAACCTATATATTTGCCCATCTAATATAAACTTAGCAGGAGCTGAAGTTGAGCTTGTATCAATGATGTCTAGAGAATACAGAATGAAAGAAAAGCTAGATTTAATAAAAGAAGACTATGACTATATTATAATAGATTGTCCGCCATCACTTGGGTTAATTACTCTTAATGCATTTACTGCTTCAAATAGTGTAATAATTCCTGTACAATGCGAATATTACGCATTAGAAGGACTAGGACAATTATTAAATACAGTAAATTTGGTAAAAAAGCATCTAAACAAAGATTTAGAGGTAGAAGGCGCACTTCTTACTATGTATGATATGAGAACAAACTTGTCAAATCAAGTAGTTAAAGAAGTAAATAAATATTTTGAAAACAAGGTATATAAAACAGTAATACCAAGAAATGTAAAATTAAGTGAAGCACCAAGTTATGGAATGCCTATTTCAGTGTATGACCCAAGGTCAAAAGGTGCTAAAAGTTATGATAAATTTGTAAAAGAATTCTTAAAAAATAACGAAAATAAAGCAAAAGGAAAACATGCTATATAAATTTTAAATAGAAAGGATGATACATAAATGCCAAAAAAAACTGGTTTAGGAAGAGGATTAGAGGCCTTATTTAGCGATAATGAGCTAACAAAGGAAGAAGAAAGAAAACTAAAAGCAGGGGAGCAAATAGTACAAAGCATTAAACTTATAGATATAGAGCCAAATAGAAGCCAACCAAGAAGAAGTTTTCCAGCCGAATCAATAGAAGAACTTGCAAGCTCTATTGAAAGGTATGGTGTAATTCAACCAATTATAGTAACAAAGCAAGAAGGTTATTATGAAATAATAGCAGGAGAGAGAAGATGGAGAGCATCTAAAAAAGCAGGGCTTAAAGAAATACCATGCATAGTTAGAGAAAACGATGAAAGAAAAAATAGGGAAATTGCTTTAATTGAAAACATACAAAGAGAAGATTTAAACCCTATAGATAAAGCAAGAGGTTTTAGAGAACTCTTAGATAGCTATGGTATGACACAGCAACAATTAGCAGATACTGTAGGTTTAAATAGAAGTACAGTAACTAATACATTAAGATTATTAAACTTAGATGAAAGGGTTATAAAACTTGCAACAGAGGGCAAATTAACAGAGGGACACTGTCGTTCATTGCTTGGATTTACAGATCCAGATAAGCAATATGAGGCAGCACTTAGAATTATAGAAAAAGGCGAAACAGTTAAAGATATAGAAGATAGAATTCAAAGCAAGAAAAAAGTTCCTAAAAAAGAGCAAGAACAAAGATTAGCAATTTGTAGAGATATTGAAGATACATTCCAAAGCTTTTTTGGAACCAAGGTAAAGTTAAATGCTGGTAAAAGAAGCGGAAAAATTATAATTCAATATTCTACAAATGAAGACCTAGAAAGAATACTAAGTTTAATTAAATAAATGCATAAATACAAAATAAAAGACAATAATAATAAAATAGCTAAATTTCTAAAAATTTCTATTGACAAATATGCCTTAAATGTGCTAATATATATACTGTTACCGACTTTGGTAACAGTAAAACAAGGAGAGGTGGTCGAGTTGGTTTATGGCACCAGTCTTGAAAATTGGCGTAGGTTTGTAGCCTACCGTGGGTTCGAATCCCACCCTCTCCGCCAATAATTATAAGGAAGCCATAAATAACAATTTGGAGGCTTACCCAAGTGGTTGAAGGGGACAGTTTGCTAAACTGTTAGGGTTCGCAAGGGCCGCGAGGGTTCAAATCCCTCAGCTTCCGCCAAAAGTAGTAGTTTTAACTACTATTTTTTTGTGCCTAAAAATTTTTGCATTTTCTTGCATCACTTGATACAAGCGGATTTTGACAATTTTTCCTTTGACTACATTTTTAAAAGCTTTTGCACTTTCGAGTATACTTTGGAAAAGAAAGTGGCACAATAAAATTTACTGTACCACTTTTTGGCAGACCAGACGGTATGCCCAAGTGCTTTTAACTACATTTTATATACTTATATAACTCTCCATAATCATGCAAGTCTGCTTCTTTTACAATTAATTTACTATTAATACTATTCCACTTTAAAAATTCCTTCGTCACTTTTTATGAGCCCAGGGCTTAGAGTAACTATAGGAAACAATGCAAACGAATCTTTATTAGTGTTGTCGTACGAGACGAACATATCCCAAGCACCCATGCGGCCAGACCACACACAGCGAACACGGAAGCAGGAATAGTTAGACTCAGCATTGACACAACGGGAAGCTATCCAATATGTCGTATCCATCCCGTTTGGTATTAGTAAATTATAGTAATTATTAGTATTATCACCATAAGTCTTAAATGCAGTTGGCATAAGATTTTCATCGTATTTCCAATATGTTTGGCATGGCTGTATGCCCGTTGTTGCTTGCACCTTTCCGTCTGTTACACTAGCTTCTTCTGTACTTTCTGCTCTTTCTATAAAATTACTTTGCTCACTCATTCCTAATACAACTGATTTTGTTTCCCCATCTATTACTGCTTTATTTTCTCGCGCATATATTACTGGATAAAAACTATTTTCTTTAGTATATCCATCATATGGTTGAGTATCATATGGTAAAGCATAAGCTGAATTCTTAGCTTTATCTGTCATATATTTTTCTATATCTTCTATTTTTATACTTCTTGCTGCTATTTTTTTTTCTGCATTTCCATACAAACTACTACAAGCTTCATTTAATAATTTTACTGCATTGTTATAGCCTTGAGCCTCTCCTAAATATACTGTTCCTGTTGTTTCCTTACTTGGAACTAATTCTACTGTATTTTTATCTATACTTAATACTTTCCATTCTGATATGTTAAAACCTTCAGATGTGCTATTTAATGTTACGTTTTCTGAGTCTGGTTTAGTAGAAGAACAGTATGTTGATTTCCAATCATACGTTCCGCTTGGATTATATGTTACTGTTGAACCTACTTTCAATCCTTCTGGTATTTTTGGTGGTGTGTCTGTACTTGGGTTTATTGTTTCTCCAGTTGAGCCACTGCCTGAGTCTCCGCTTAATAAGTTTTGTATATCTCCTGCTAAACTTGTTATATCGCTTTGGTCGTTTGCAATTGCATTTTTGGTTTTGTCTGCTGCTTCTTTCGCCATGTTTAATATTCCGCCTTCACCTAGTACAAAGGTTATGGTTACTCCCGCTAGTATTAACAACACTACGATGGTGACCACTAACGCTATTAGTGTTATACCTCGTTCTTTCTTTTGTTTATTTCTTATCATTTATTTTTCCTCCTTAAAATTTTTACCATTTATCATGGCTCTCATAATATATTATCATGACAGCCATGATAATATCAAGAGAAAAAAGAAAAAAGGTGAAACTTTTATGAACAAATATAAAGATAGAAGCAATATTTCTGGAAATATTATTCATGACAATAGAATTAAGCATAATTTGTCTCTTGAAAAATTATCTAATAAACTTGAACTTATAGGAGTAACTTTATATCCTAATGACCTTTATTTAATAGAAAAGGGTCAGAGAATTGTAAAAGATTTTGAACTTATGGCAATATGTATGACTCTTGAAATTGATACAAAAGTTATGTTAAAAGAAATGTAAAATTTCAAAATAAATAAGGACTTGTTCAACTTTTGCGGGTCACTTCAACATTCTAACATACTAGAAACTGCTTCGCAGTTTCTGTATGATTAGGGGAAAAACTTTTCCCCTAATAACCCATTTGTACCACAAATAAAAAATAAAATTCTTGCGAATTTTATTTTAATTTATGGTTTGTATGTGAGAAGTTTTTGATTTTACTAAAAATTTCATTTGACTTTTTTTTTATTTTATAGTAAAATAAAAGCAAGAAATGGAAAAACCACAAACGTGGTTGCCACAGAGTTGTAACAACACATTACTCGGCTAAGCTATATGTGTTGTTTTTATTTATTCCTTATTTGTTGTAATTATATATATAATTGCTAATAAGGCTACGTTTATAGTTAGTAAAATAATAAATCCTATAATTAGGAATAGTAAACAATTTACCATAAACACCACCTCACCTTCTTAGAGCAAAAGCCCTATATGTAAAGTGGCAACACACATTTGCTTATTCTCATTTCATGCTTAAATATTACTATATAATAAATATTTACAAAAAACAAGCGAACATTTAAAAAATATATAACTTTTTTATTTATTTCCTTTTTACAATTTTTTGTGAATTTTTGTGCCACTTTATTTTTGGATTATATTAGTACAAAAAACTTGATATATAAACAATAAATCTTCAGCTTCCGCCAAAAGTAGTAGTTTTAACTACTATTTTTTTGTGCCTAAAAATTTTTGCATTTTCTTGTATCACTTGATACAAGCCAATAAACGCTAGATGTCAAGTAAAAATATTGACTTTACATAATTAAGATGATATAATTTACGCATGAGGCTAATATGCCTTAATAAAAAACACTTTAAAGGAGTGAAAAAAGTGAAGATTTCAATTGAATTATCCGAAATTTCTCTTCAAGAACGGATAAGGCTAGCAAAAAGCACAGCTGATACGAAGACACTGAAAGTACTCTCACGAGACGAACAAGATCAAATCAGAGAAGCAGTGGCAAAAAATGCCAACACAACTCCTGAGATTCTTTTGAGGCTCTCGAAAGACAAAAAAGAGAAAGTCAGACTAGCTGTGGCACAGAGTCCAAATGTAACTCCCGAGATTCTTTTGAAACTTTCAGACGATGGAGACTGCGATGTAAGGCAAGCAGTGGCAGAAAATGCCAAAGCAACTCCTGAAATTCTTTCGGAACTCTTAGACGATGGAGACTGGCATGTAATACTAGCAGTAGCACAGAGTTCCAATGTAACTTCCGAGATCCTTTTGAAACTTTCAGACGATGGAGACAGCGATGTAAGAGAAGCGGTGGCAGAAAATGCCAAAGCAACTCCTGAAATTCTTTCGAAACTTTCAGAAGATAAATCCGTTAGAGTAAGACAAGCGGTGGCACAGAGCTCCAATGTAACCCATGAGATTCTTTTGAGACTTTTAGAAGATAGAGACAGCGATGTAAGACGAGCGGTGGCAAAAAATGCCAAAGTAACTCCTGAAATTCTTTCGAAACTTTCAGAAGATGGAAACAGGGTTGTAAGACAATTAGTAGCAAAAAATGCCATTACACCTCCTGAAGTTCTTCAAAAGCTTTTCCTTGATAGTAACTACGATGTAGCTGAAGCTGCTTTCCAAAACTACAGAGCGAACAATTAAAATTTTCACACCCACACGGTCTATTGACAAGTGTGGGTTTTTTAAATCATAAAAATTCATCTAATTTATTAAAAAAATTCATCTAATTTATTAAACTTATATTGAAAGATAACTAAATTAATGTTAAAATGACTATCATAAAATATATTATTAAAATAATACATAAAAAAGGAATTTTAATATGAAAAATAAAATGATAATTATAATAATTTTTATATTACTCATCATATCAATAATATTTAATATTTTTCTTATTATTTTAAATATAAATTATAAAAAACAATATGATGATCCTCCTTATGGATATTATATAAATAGAGATTTAAAAATTACATCTATTGATGTTAGAGAACACAATGCTGTATTTATGTCTTT
>CANQRY010000024.1 GCA_947626335.1 uncultured Clostridia bacterium
TATAGAAATAGAATGGAACATTGAATTTTAAGAAATAATGATATTTTTGGACTTTTCCTATTCCTGCACATGGTGGTTCCGATCCCGGTGCTGTTAATGGTAATTTAAGAGAAAAAGATTTTACTTTGGAAGCTGCTTTGTATATGTATGATAGATTTCAAGAGTTAGGAGTTCCTGTTGCAATAACTAGGGATACTGATAGAACTTTGACAAGAAGTGAAAGATTATCAACAATGACTGATACGTTTGGTAATGATGAAAATGTAATAATATTATCTAATCACATAAACGCTGGTGGGTTTGTTACTTGGTATTATTAAGGATTAAGCATTTTTTTACCATTCCTACCGAATGGATTATGTATTCTATTATCGTAATATTTAAATGTATGAGTATCTAAAATGTCATACTTAAATGTTATGGATATGTTTCTATCTTTATCAGCTTCAATTCTTTCTATTAAAGCAAAGAGTAAATCTCTATTAGGGTTGCTTAAATTCAGCAACTTTTTTATTTTGTTTATATAATTTGGTATTTTATTAACATTATGTTTTCTTTTTATAATCTCCATATTTATATCCTCTAATTGTTTATTTAAATTCTTAAGTTTTTCTTCAATAGGTATAGATAATAATTTATATTGATCAAGAGAAATATTTCCATCTAATCTATCTTGATATAGTGTCTGCATAGATTCACTAATTTTTATCTGTTCTTTTTCAATATTTTCTTTTTTTCTAAGAAAGTCATCAGAATTGTTTTTGGTTCTTTTTATTATTTCATCATTTAAATCATTATAATTTAAATCATTAAACAAACCATCTAAACAATTTTTAATTTCTTTAAGAACTAATTCTTCAAAATAATTATAAGCAAAGAAATGTGGTTCACATAAACGTCTAACAGGATCTCTTGCATATCTATTACAATTGATACACCAGTAATCTTGTTTTTTTCTATAAAGGATTCCTAAACGATTTCCACATTCTTTACAAAATAATAATCCTTCTAAAAGTCTTTCTGGCCTTTTTCTTTTTTGATAAGTTCTATTTTTATTTTTCTTCTTTCGATTAATTAACATAAATGTTTCTTTATCTACTAATGGTTCATGAGTATTTTCAACAATAATCCATAGATTCTCATCAAGAGTAATTTTTTTCTTTGATTTATAACTTACGTTGGTTTGAGTATGTTGAACCATATCTCCTGTATACATTCGATTTTTCAAAATATTATATACAGAATGAGCTGACCATTCATCTTTTTTTCTTACTCTTGGTGATAGAGGCATATTCTTATATTCAGCAGGTGTTGGTGCACCTAGTTTGGTTAATCTAGTTGCTATTTCACTAATCCCTATTTCATTACTTTTCCATTCAAATATTTTTTTAATATATTCACATACTTCAGGATCAGGAATTAAATGACCTTTATCGTTTGGATCTCTCATATAACCATAACAAGGTTTACTACCTATAAATTTACCAGCTATTCTTTTAGAATCTAATACATTTCGAACTTTTAAAGAGTTTTGTTTACTATAATAATCATTACAAGCAATAATAAAAGTAGATGAATCGTTACTAGCTTGATTTTTCATACTATCATAGTTTTCAACAATAGATATAAATCTTACTTTATTTTCTGGAAAATAAGTTTCAATATAATAACCAGTCATAACATGATCTCTACCTAATCGCGATAAATCTTTTACAATGACAAGATTTATTTTTTTTGCTTTAATATCTTCAATCATTTTTGCAAATCCAGGTCTATCAAAATTAGTTCCAGAATAACCATCATCAACATATTCATTTACTAAGTTAAAACCATTATGTTTACAATAATTTCTTAATATTTCTTTTTGATTGGAGACACTTTCACTATCAGATTCGTATTTCTTATCTTTATCTTCTTGAGAAAGCCGAATATAAATACCAGCATTATAATCTAAATTAGATAAGTAACTATTATTCATTGTTTACCTCCTTTTCATGCTACTTATCTTCCATAAGACAAGAGCATTGTATTAGATTCAAAAAAAATAAGCAAATGTGTAAATTAATTATTTTCAGTTATTTGCTTAATTAAATATTTAATAATTATTTCTTTAAAAATTTCTTTTTTATCTTTATCCATACTTAAATTTATGTTTTTAGAATAAGTGTTATTCATTAGCATCACCTGTAATACTTTTAATTATTTGATCCATTTCGTCTTGTTCTTCTTTAGTTGCTAAAATAGATTCACATCTTTTTCCATCCCATAAAGGAGTATCATCAGTATCAATCCCAAATTTTTCTTCTAAATCTATGTTGAGACTAATACCATTGTATTCAAGTACATGGATGTAGTTTTGTCTAAATCCTCTTTTATCGACATATCCTTTAGGAATTCCACGAATGGTAACTTTGTCATTTAAATGAATATTAATTTTATTCTCATAACAACGATTAATTCTTGCACTAAAAAAGGATGAATTAGATTTCACTATTCCATCCTTATCTGTATAAAATTCTAATTTTCCTATATCAAACCAAATGTATTGTTTATCAACGTTTCTTCTAATGCTAGAAATTCTTCCACTATATACAATAATATCTTCTTCCATAATTTCTCCTTAAAGATACAAGGCCTTAAAACCTTATTATTTATTTTCTTATCTCTTATAATTATTTATTATGATAGAAAAAAGTGTCTATCAACAACAAAGTAAAGTTCTAATTAGTAAGACGTTCTTGATTTATTTTAATTCTTCTTTTAAAAGATTGACCATCTTCTATTGTGATATAATAATGATCTTCCAATATTTTTAGTAATTTAGTAATAGTTCTAGTAGAGCAATTCAATCTTTCAGCATAGTATTGGTTTCTACCATAAGCATAACCATATTGCTTTGAATTAGACATGAGTAGACCAAATAACAAAATAGCTTTAGTTGGTAATGATGAATCTAAAACACTTAGTGGAATCATTATAAAACTATCCATAATATCCTCCTTTCAAATTGTTGCATGAAAAAAAAGAGAAACTCAGTTCCTCTTTGCACAATTTTTTAATTTTACTATATTTTATCATGTTGGATATCTTTTTCAAGGGTAAAAAAGGTGGTAAATTATGCGGTAAAAAGGTGGTAAATTTTATGGTAGATGGTAGAACCTACGCTTTATATTAAAAACTTTAAAAAGGGATTGGGGAATTCCCCATCAATTATTTTTTTATGTAGAACAAAAAATACGAATTTTGTATATGTAATACAAATTCAGTGCTTGCTATTAAAAAATGTAGATTAAAAAGTTAATAACAGAAAATTATGCTATAATAAAAAAATATGTAAATCATATGAATTTAGTACTGTTCAAACTATAATAAAAAATGCTATACTGTTATTATAAGATAGCTTATAATGGTGGTGTTTATGAAAAAAATAAGAGTTTTTGAAACCTTTTCAGGAATAGGGGCACAGAATAAAGCTTTAAAAAATTTAGGACTAGATTATGAAATTGTTGCGACAAGTGATTGGTTTGTAGATGCAATTTTGGCATATGATGCAATACATTGTAAGGATAAAAAAATAAAAGTTCCATCATACGAAAAACAATTAGAGTATTTATCAAAATTTACATTTAGCTGTGATTCTGTAAAACCATATCCAAATATATCAAAAAAAAGTCCAAAAGAGATAGAAAAATTATATATTGCTAATAAAAGAACAAAAAATCTAGGATCAATAACTGAAATTAAGGCTAAAAACATACCAGATCATGATTTGCTGACGTATAGTTTTCCATGTCAGGACCTATCAACTGGTGGAAAAACTAAAGGAATGGGCAAAGGTTCTGGAACAAGGTCGGGGTTACTATGGGAAATTGAAAGAATCTTAAATGAACTGAGTGAAGAAAATAGATTACCTAAATATTTATTAATGGAAAATGTTAAGGCTATACTGGCACAATCTAATGAAAAAGATTTTGAAATGTGGAAAAGTTTTTTAGATAATCTTGGATATAAAAATGAGATTATGGTTTTATCTGGAATTCATTTTGGAATCCCACAAGATAGAGCAAGATGCTTTATGGTGAGTGTTTTAGGTAAAAAGAAAACACAAATAGAAAAAAGATTAAAAAAAGATTTATATCCACTTAAAGACATAAGCAAGTTTTTAAGGACTGATTATACTAATAAGGTATATAAAAAGGAAGCAGATGAAGCTCAATTACCACGAACAAAATCTAGAGAATTAATGTGGAATATAAATAAAAGGGATATTGAAAATTTAACTTATTTTAACACTATAACATGTAATATGGATAGACAAAATAACGCTGGAATGATATTATATGATGGACCAAAAGGTCATTCTTATAGATTATTGACAGCTCGTGAAGCATTTTTGCTAATGGGATTTTCTGAAGAGGACTTTGAAAATGTGAAAAAACTAGGATTAAGCTACAGAAAAATGATTAAATTAGCAGGTAATTCAATTGTTGTTCCTGTTCTAGAAGCTATATTTAAAGAAATGTTTAAGGAGAAATAAGATGAAACAAGTAGTATTACCAATTGACAAAAAATCATTATTCTTAAATATATTAAACGACAATGAACGTGGGCACACAGCCACAGTATCAACTCCTATTAAACAGGGTAATTCTGTAAATGAAAAACTAATGAGAATTAATCAAATTCCTAAGAAAATAAATTTTGATTTAAAACCATTATTGATAGATGAATTAATAAAGAATTCTAAATCAAAAATAAAAATAAATAATGTCTTTATTTTTAATAAGATAGCTGTTAATGGAAAAACAATTGAAAATGGTGAAGTTTTTTATTGTATGTATATTAAGGAAGAAGTGGATCCTACGAAAGCTCAATTTGGAAGAATAAAACTACACTATCCTTTAAGTTTAAAATATGAAGATGATGATATTGCAATAGACAATAAATTTATAATGAAACTTATATCAAAGAATGTTTTTGATTATGCGTTTATTGTTAATAGTTTTGAATATGATTTTGATTCTGGAATACTTAATTTTAATGTAACGATAATTGGCGAAAATGGAATACCTTATTCTAAGGTGTTTATTAATAATAAGGGCACTGGCAATAAATTTAATAGTATATTTAATGAATTTGCTGAATCATACGATATGGAAATAATATCGTTAAGAAATAAGTATGGGCAAGAAATTGGTCCAAATAACTATTTGGATTATATGGAAAGATCAAAAGAAAAAGCTATGCTTGAAGCAGAGCAATATATAAAAAAAGAGTGTCAAAATAACATTACAAACGTATCATCATTGTATCCTTATTCATTGTATGATTTTGAATGCAGAAAAGGACAAGAAACTAAATATTATTTAGTTTTTTACACAACATCTAATATTGAATATTTCAATATATCATCAAAAAAATTAAAGTTTATTAATGAATTTATGGATGATGTAGAAATATTGATTATTACAAATGCATTAGATAATTTAAAAATTTCCAGTTATAATATTAATCAAATATTATCATTTTCAAAAAGTATTAATTCAATGATGTTTATAAAGGAGTAAATATGAGTAATTTTATTAAACAAATTCCACCAGCAAGATCTTTGATTAGTGGAATTAGGTCAATTGGATATAGTTTTGCCACTTCTGTTGCAGATGTCATTGATAATAGTATTACGGCAAAGGCATCAGAAATAAATATTTATGCTGATCCAATAGATGATCCCTATTTTGTAATTTTAGATAATGGATTAGGAATGGATTATGAAGAGTTAAAAAATGCGATGACATTTGGCTCTGATAGGAGTGGAAAAATTGATGACGAACTTGACTTAGGGAGATTTGGTTTGGGGTTAAAATCTGCCTCTCTATCTCAATGTCGAAAAATGACTGTTATTAGCAAAGAAAAAAATAATATAAATGGTATGTGCTATGATTTGGATGAAATAGAAGATAAAAATGACTGGATTCTTGAAATACTATCAGAAGATGAAATTAAAAATGTACCATGTTTTGAACAATTAAATAAATATGAGACAGGTACACTAGTTATATGGCAAAATTTTGATAAATTAGATGCGTTAACAACAAATTTTATTACCTCTTTTCGTAATGCTGTAGCGGATGCAAAAAAACATGTTGAGCTTGTTTTTCATTATTATTATGATAGTGTAAATATAAAATTCAATAATGATAGAATTGAAAGAAGGGATCCTTTTTTAGTTAATTCTGCACCAAGGCAGCAAACTGGTAGAACCGATTCGATTTTAATGGATGGTTCAATTATAACGATAACACCATATACATTGCCATTTGCTAATACTCTCACAATAGAAGAAAAAAAATTACTAGGAAATACAAATATATATGATGAACAAGGATTTTATATTTATAGAAATAAAAGACTTATTATTTGGGGAAGTTGGCTTCATATGAATGTGAGAAGTGAACTAAGTAAGTTAGCACGTGTTAAAATTGAAATTCCTTCTACGTTGGATAAGGAGTGGAGTTTGGATGTTAAAAAATCTACTGCAAAGATTCCGGATAAGATAAAAGATCAAATCAAAGCATCTTTAGAGGATTCTATACATAGAAGTAAAAAAACAACAAGATTTAAAGGTGTAAAGGAACAACAATATGCTGAAAAAGTATGGAATAGAATAAATCTTAGAGATGGTTTTGTAAAATATGAATTAAATAGAGAAAATCCTCTTTATAAAATTTTATCTGAAAATCTTTCTGAAACAGATAAAATGTTGCTAGATTCATTTATATTTCAAATTGAAACTGGACTACCAAAATATTCGATTCAAAATGATACGCTAGATGATTTGAAAATCATTAATGATAGTGATAGCAATACTCCAGAAGAATTAATAGATAGAGTATGTAAGGATTTGGAATGCGTTCCTGATAATAAAAAAGAAATAATCTTAGAAGAGTTACTTAAGACGGATGTTTACAAGAGTATTTCAGATAAGAAAGATATAATAATTGAAAGGATTGGTGTTTATGTCTGATTTCGAGAAAAAAGCATATATAATTTTGAAAGCATACTTAAGAGATGAAAATAAATCTATAGAAAAAATAAAAGAGTCTATAGATACAATATTAGAAATGAGCATTTTTGAAAATTGTGATAAAGAAGAAATAAAAAATAAAGTTTATGATGAATATATAACTAATATAGGAATTATTAATCCAGATGCAGAATTTCTTGTAAAAGATAAAAATTTCAACGATTGGATGAAACTAACAGATGTAACCACAAAATGCTTTGATAGATATATGGATTATCTTAGTGATTTAGATTTTCCAGAAGATTCGTTGAAGAAAATGACAAAATCTACAAATGATATACTTTCTAGATGTGCCAATCCTAATAATTTAAATGATTTAAAAAATTTAAAGAAAAAAGGATTAGTAATGGGAGATATTCAATCAGGGAAAACAGCTAATTATACTGCTCTAATAAATTTAGCTGCTGATTATGGATATAAAGTTATCGTATTATTAGCTGGTATGACTGATTCTTTAAGACAACAAACTCAAAAACGTATTGATGCAGGATTTATAGGGGCAAAAAGCGATAGTATAAGTAGCTCAATAATCAATTTTGTTGGAGTAGGAACTGAAGAACAAAAATACTATGCAATTCCATTAACAAATACAAACTCTGATTTTGGAAAGGTAGTAAGAGAAAACCAGAACACGAATTCAAGTGATTTTAATAAACCATTAATATTAGTTATAAAAAAGAATAAAAACGTATTAACTCAAGTTAAAGATTATCTTAAACCTGGGTTGCATGGAATTACTTCAGATAATATCTTAATTATAGATGATGAAGCCGATAATGCATCTGTTAACACTAAGAATAACGATGACCCTTCTATCATTAATAAATTAATTAGAGATCTATTTAATAATTTTACAATTGCATCATACGTTGGTTTTACAGCAACCCCATTTGCTAATATATTTATAAATCCTTATGATGACAAATCTAATAGAGATTTATTTCCTTCAGATTTCATTGTTCAATTAAATGAGCCATCTTCTTATTTTGGTGCAAGTAAGGTTTTCAATAATATTGGAAGTATGTATGAGCCTAAATATAAACATATAGAAATTTTAAATCCACGTGAAAAAAATTTTCTATTGCTAACACATAAAAAAGATGATGATATATTTAATACAATTCCTGATAGTTTAAAAAAAGCGATAAATGATTTTATTTTGGTAAATGTTATTAGAACATTGAGAGGAAAAGAATTTAAACATAGAACAATGATGATTAATATTTCTAGATTTAACTCAATTCAGTATAAAATATACGATAAAATAAATGAGTACATCGATTTAATGAAAAACACAATATCACAGACATATAAATCAGATTTTAATGATTTTATCAGAGATCCTTACATGAACGAGTTGTATGAAGCATATAATGATGATTTCTTTTCAGAAATAAGGAAAGAATTTACATGGGATCAAATTCAAGAAGGACTCAACAAAGAAATTCAACAATTCATTGTTACTGTTGTAAATAATAATAATAAGAAAAATAGATTTAATTATGATGACTACGAAGAAGAAGGTGCGAGAGTAATTGCGATTGGTGGATTTATTTTATCAAGAGGACTAACATTAGAAGGATTAATGATAAGTTATTTTAATAGAAAAGCTAATGCTTATGATACAATATTACAGATGTGTAGATGGTTTGGTTATAGGTCGGGATATGAAGATTTATGTAGAATATATATGACACAAGAAAATATAGATAATTTTGAAGATGTAATTGATGCCGTATCAAATTTAAAAGAGCAGTTTGAGCAAATGAATATAGAAAATAAAACTCCTGAAGATTTTGGGTTAATGGTTAAACAATCTCCTGCTAGATTAAACATGCAAATGCTTATATCTAGTGGGGAGGATCTTCAAAAATTTGAAAAAATGGACATAACAGCGAAAAATAAAATGAGAAGTACAGAATCAAGAACGATGATATTAAATTATGGTGGATTTGCGGTTGATACTTCAAAAATGTATAATAGTAAAAAAATAAATGACGATAATAAGAATATAATTTGTGCATTATTTAACTTGTTACATGAAAAGGAATTAAAGCTTACAAATGTAAATGGTAGATTAATGGTACAGAGAATACCAAAAAATCTTATTTCTGATTTTGTAAGCAAGTTTAAATTGCCATTTTTGAATAAGACTTTTGATACTGAAAGTTTATCAGAATACATAAAAAATTCAGTAACAATGCAAGAGTGGGATTTGGTAATAGCAACTGGTTCACAAAAAAATATAATTAATAAAGAAGAAAATAATATCTGGGATTTTGAAAATTATAGAATACCATTAGTCGTTCGTTCATTTGATATGAACAATTCTGATAATATAATAAGAATTTCTGGAAATAACAACAGACTATTTGAACCAGGTATTTTTAATAGTGGTTTGAATGAAGAACAATTATCCCAAGCTAATGCAAATATGGAACTTCACAAAAGAAGCAAGTTGATTGTAGCAGATTATTTGAATGTTCAAAGACGCCCTTTATTAGTGATTTATCCAATAGTGTTGAGAAAAAAAGATAAAAAAGATAATATTTCAATTAATGAATATGAACAAAAAGCAATTAATAACTTTAATAAACAAAATCCTTTATTTGGAATAGCATTAGGATTCCCAGGTATAAAAACTAATGAGAGAGTTACATATGTGTTGAATAAAGTTAAAATTGAACAATTATCTCTTGATTTTGAATATGAGGAGGAATACGATCCAAATGAAGATTAATTTTGAAGATAAGTTTAAAGAATTAAACATTAATAACGATATATTAAAAAAAGTTGATTGCAATAATAAAATAAATGTTTTTTATGGTTTATCAAAAGAAGGTAAAAAAAGAATAGCTTTTTTATCAACTATTATGTCTGAACAGATAGAATCTACAAAGATGATTAGCGTAAGTTACTATAAAGATAAAGAAAGTTTAAATTGGTTAAGCTTTGATCTTGAAAACAACAATTTTTCTAATTTATTTTATACTTTTTGTTCAGATATTGTTAATTCAATAAATGGGATAAATGATGAAACAAAAGAACTAGAATACATAAAAAAAAGATTTTATAATTGGAAAAAAATGTTTCAAAATATTTCTACAAAGGAAATATCCGAGGAAAAGGAACAAGGTATTTATGGTGAATTATATTTCTTATACAAATATATGATTCCAAAGTATGGTGTAGAAAAATCAGTTGCTTCTTGGGCTGGGCCATATAAATATAATAAAGATTTTTCTATTGATAATACTTGGTATGAAATTAAAACATCGAGTATTAATGTAAATACAATTGAAATAAATTCTATTAATCAACTAGAATCAAATAATGATGGTTTTTTGGGAGTTGTTAAAGTTGAAAAAATGTCTACAGAATACAAAGGAGAAATGTCTTCGGTATTTGAATTAATACAATTAATAATGAGTGAAACGATGAGCACAAAAATACAGGAAGATTTTTTAAACAAATTAGTCGAATATGGAATTAGTCCTGAAAATAATTATGGTTCAAGGCATTTCGTGGTGAAAAAAGTATTACTTTATGATGTTTCGAATGATTTCCCAAGATTAACAAAACGTGATATTAAATTTATAGAAATTGAAAATGTAATATATAGCATTAATTTATCAGGTATTGATAAGTTTAAAGTGGGGGAGTTATGATTAGCTTAGAAGAATTTAGAGATGATTATATTAATGAAATAAATTTAACTGCTGTTGAAAATAGTGAACATCAAACAGATGCATTTATTGATGAAATATCTGATACACTTATTGAAGATTTTGCTATCATTAATGGATTAGAAAAATGCTTTTATTTATTTAATAAAGGAACTAGAATGTATAAGAATATGCAAATTGATGGAGGGTATTTAGATCTTCCTGCGAATGTAGTAGATTTATTGATTGCAGACTATAATTCTGCTGAACTAACAACAATAACCAATGGATTTATTAACTCTAAATCACAATTAATGATTAATTATTTTGAAAATGTATTAAAGGGATACTTTTCAAATGCAGAAGATAGTAATGAAGCAGTTCAATTGGCATATAGTATTTTAAATAATTTAGATTCAATAAATAAAATTCATTTAGTAATTATATCAACAAACAAACTAAGTACAAGTGTAAAAACAATTGATTATCCAGATTTTATTTATAATAATAAAAAATTTAAAGTTGAATTAGATGTTATTGATATTCAAATGATATATAACTCAAAACTGAAAGATTTTAAAAAAGAACCCGTTGTTATAAATACTATTGATTTTGGATTTAAGGGTATTCAATGTATTAAAGCTGATATTGGTATTAGTAATTATGAAGCATATTTAGCGATTGTTCCTGGCAAATTTTTATGTGATATATATGAAAAATATGGGCCACGATTATTGGAATCAAACGTAAGATCATTTTTAAATGCTAAAGGAGCTGTTAATAAAGGAATACGAGGTACTATATTAAATGAGCGTGATAAATTTTTTACATACAATAATGGTATTTCAACAGTGGCAAAAAACATTAAAACTGAAATAGTACCAAATGAAGGATTATATATAACAGAGTTTAATGATTTTCAGATTATAAATGGTGGTCAAACTACAGCTTCTTTAGCATCAGCTGATATCAAAGATAAAGCATCATTAGATAATATTTATGTTCAAATGAAATTGACAATTGTTAAAGAAGATGATCCTGAATTTGTTCATAATATTTCTAAGTATGCTAATAGTCAAAATAAAGTTACTGCAGCGGATCTTAATTCCAATCATCCGTTCTATGTCAAAATGGAAGAATTTTCCAGAAAAACTTATGCTCCACCTGTAAATAATCAACCTTATCAAACATTATGGTTTTTTGAAAGAGCTAGAGGTCAATATGATCAACCTAAAATGAGTATGTCTAAAGCCGAAAGAGAAAAATATGCAAAACTAAATCCTAAAAATCAAAAATTTACTAAAACAGACTTGGCTAAATATTTGAATTCAGCTGCTATGAAACCATATGCAGTCTCAAGAGGTGCACAATTGAACCTGGTAGATTTCCAAACAGATTTGGAAACACAATGGAATAAAGATAAACTTATGTTTAATGAATTGTTTTATAAGGACCTTATATCTAAAGCAATACTATTCAAAACTATAGAAAGAGTTATTTCTGATCAGGAATGGTATATCGAAAACAAAGCATATAGAGCACAATTAGTTACATATTCATTTTCAAAATTGATATATGAAGTAAAGAAAAATGGGAACAGAGAATTAGATTATAAAACAATATGGGATAAGCAAACTATTCCACATTATCTTATTGATGAAATTGTTAATATTTCAAAATTGTGCTTTGATTCATTTAATGATCCAAATCGTACATTTAATAATATAGGTGAATATACTAAAAGAAAAGATTGCTGGTTAACAATAAAAGATAAGGATTATACTTTGTCCTCAGATACATTGGATTCATTAATTTCAAAAGAGGAAAAGAAAATAGAAGTAATAAGCGCAAAAAAAGACGAAAAATTAAATAATTCTGTTATGCAGGAAGTTGAGATATTTCAATTAGGAGTTGACTATTGGGATAGAGTAAAACAAATGGGCATACAACAAGGAGTTCTTAATGAAAAAGATGTTGAGTTTATAAATTTTGCAATTAAGTATTGTAATGGAATGGTAATGGGAATGTCTCCAGCTCAAACTAAAATAATATTTGAGATAAAAGAAAAATTAGAAAAAAATGGAATTAAATAACGAGTAATTAAAAAGACTATAATCCATCAAGTGTAGATCATAATCCTTAAATATTCAATTATTTAGTTTTAATTTTTTTCTTTTTTTATTTATAAATGATATCATCTGGTCTTATGTTACTTTTATAATTTTCATATTGTTCGTCAAGATTATTTAAATATTCTTCTAATTTATTTAAATCTCTAGAAGTATCCAAAATATATTTATTTGTTAATTGAGCAATTTTTTTGCCATTAATCATTATTAAAGGGTATTGATCTTCTAATATTTCCTCTTGTGTTTGGTTTGAAAAAGTAGAGTTAGTAACAAAAACACCAACATAATTTCTTTTTAATTTTGCTATAGTTCTTGCTATATCCTTACCGCTAATTGTTGACTCTTGACATTTTGCTTGGCCAATAACAACCATTTTAATTCCTGCAATATCTTGACCTATATCAATTCTTGATATGAAATCAATTCCTTTGTCACCAGATCCTTTTGTTATATATCCATCTAAGTATTTAATGTTATTTTCCATAAAGAAAAATTGTGTAATTTGTAACGCAAATAATTCGAATTGAAATTTCTTGTTTTCATAGTGCTTTACTATGGCTTTTAATATTTTTTCTTCCATTGATCCAGATGGTGTTTCTTGGCTTTTTTCATTGATAATTCTAGATTTTAATACATGACGTCTTACTTTTTCTATTTTATCATTACCATTTTTTAGCCAATATTTCCAAGATTCAGGGGCTTTTTTACTTGTTTCTTTTGCAGTTAGTTGCTTATTACATCTATCTGATATCCATTCCCAATCTAATTCATTATTTTCTTCCTTTAGGTCTAAAATGCAAAATTCAAATTCAAAATTAGTAAATTCAGAATTATCTCCTTTTTGAGTTACTAGGCTTACTTTTTCTAAAACGCCAAATCCATGAAATTGTAAATATCCCTTTTTGATTCTTTCAAAGAACACTATTGGAACAGCTTTTTCTCTTTCGCTAATTTCACTAGAACTATGTTTTTTCCATTCCTCCATCAATACCTTATTTCCACTTGTCTCTGATGGTTTATCGTTATTACTTTTACAATCTCCATAATAGATTACAATTCCATTATCTGGATCATATCTATCTTTCCAGGGAGTGTTTTCTGTTCCTGCTTTATGGGGTGAACTAGAAATAATTATAATTGGATCTCTGTCACCATCTTTAGCATTTATTTTTTTAGCTTTATGTATTCCACGTTCAAACCTGAATGTTGAGTCTAGATTGCAAGATTTTGTATAATAAATAAAGTTTTTAGTTTCATCTATATATTCTTGATTGTCTAGACTAAAATCATTTGATAATCTAAATATTTCTCCGATTCTGAGTTTCATATTGCCACCTCTATTAATATTATACTAAAATCAACATTTAAAATAAAGTAAGCTATTGTAGTTGTATATACTAATTTCCTATATGAATTATGGTATAATGTTTTTAGGTGATTATATGCAAGAATTAACTAAAAAAGTTGTAGAGTTTACCAAAGAGAGAGACTGGGATCAATTTCATTCTCCTGAAAATCTTGCTAAAAGCATTTCAATTGAAGCGGGAGAACTTTTAGAGTGCTTTCAGTGGAATAACGAATACGACATTGAAGAAGTAAAAGAGGAATTAGCCGATGTTATTAATTATTGTTTATTAATGGCTGATAAACTAGGTGTAGATCCTAAACAAATTGTTTTAGACAAAATGGAGAAAACAGCAAAGAAATATCCTGTTGAAAAAGCTAAAGGTAAAAGTACAAAATATAACAAGTTATAGTGGGGTAAAAGAGGTATGAATAACAATATTAATATAATTAATGATATACTTAATAGATTTCCAAAAGAAACAATTAAAAAAGCAGAAAAATATAAGAATTTTAGAGATGTTGTAAAATGCGCGAATAGCATAAAAGATGCTGCAAAAAATTTTGAAAGTCTAAGTTCAGATGAAAAAAGAGCAGCGGCTATTTTATTGTCAAAAGAATTTTTTGATAATTCTAAAAAAAGGTGATATAAATGCTAGTATATGAAGGTATAAAATCAGGATTTATTAATGATGTGGATTTAGGAATTATTGCTGATAAAATAAGAAATAAATATATTGAGGTTATTAAAAGAAGACCTAGTGCACCTGAATTTAATTCATGGAAGAATTCTATGCAATATATGAGAGGAGTTTTAAGTGATAATGAAATACCTAATAACACAGGTATAGCTATTGAATATAATATTCCTCCAACTGGATGTAGAATTGATTTTATGATGTCTGGTTATAATAAGTCTAAATCTAATGTTGTAATTGTTGAGTTAAAACAATGGGATAAGTGTACTGAAGTAGGAGAAATGGATGGTATTTATAAAGTAAATACTTATACTGGTGGTGGATTAAGAGATGTTAATCATCCATCATACCAAGCAATGACTTATGCTAATCTTATTAGAGATTATAATGAATCAGTGCAACTAAAAGACATTAATATTATTCCTTGTGCTTATTTACATAATTATTATTTTGATCATGATGATACTTTATTATCTAGTAACTACAAAGAATATACGGATGCTGCTCCTTTATTTGGACATAATGATGTTTTAAAATTAAGAGATTTCATTAAAAGATATATTGAAGATGGTGATGATGGAAATATTCTTTATGAAATAGATCATGGTAGAATTAGACCATCTAAAATGTTACAAGATTCTTTAACAAACATGTTAAAGGGTAATAAAGAATTTTATATGATTGATACACAAAAGATTGTGTATGAATATGCATTAAGAAATGCTATTGATACTGTAGGAAGTAATTCTAAAAATGTAATGATAGTAAGAGGTGGTCCAGGAACTGGTAAGTCTGTTTTAGCAATCAATCTATTAGTTGAATTAAATAGACGAAATATGACTTGTTTTTATGTAACAAAAAATTCAGCTCCAAGAAATGTTTATTCTTCTAAATTAAGAGGAGAGTATACTCAAACTTACATTAATCATTTATTTCAAGGTTCTAGTAATTTTATTGATGAAGAAAGAAATAAATTAGATTGTTTAGTAGTTGATGAAGCACATAGACTGAATGAGAAATCAGGTTTATTTCAAAATAAGGGTGAAAATCAAGTTAAGGAAATCATAAATGCTGCTAAGTTTTCAGTGTTCTTTATTGATGAAAATCAAAAAGTAACTCTTAAGGATATTGGAAGTGAAGAATTAATAAAGAAGTTTGCTAGAGAACAAGGTGCTGGTATTTATACTTATGAATTAGATTCGCAATTTAGATGTAATGGTTCTGATGGATATCTAGCTTGGCTTGATAATATATTAGAAATAAGAGATACTGCTAATTTTGATATAGATGGATTTGATTATGACTTCAAAGTGTTTGATAATCCAAATGAAATGAGAAAAGCTATTGAAGAAAAGAATGAAATAAATAATAAGTCAAGAATAGTAGCTGGCTATTGTTGGAATTGGATAAGTGAAGGAAAAGATAATATTAACATACATGATATTACAATACCTGAATATAACTTTGAAATGAGTTGGAATTTAGGTAATTCTTCTACTTGGGCAATAGATAAAGAATCAGTAAATGAAATTGGTTGTATTCATACTTGTCAAGGATTAGAATTTGATTATGTTGGTGTAATAATAGGTGATGATATGAGGTATGAAGATGGTCATATTGTTACTGATTATCATAAACGTGCATCGACAGATCAATCTTTAAAAGGTATAAATAAAATTGCTAAAGAGCAAGGAGAAGAAGTTGCTCAAAAAATAGCAGAAACAATAATTAAGAATACATATAGAACATTAATGACAAGAGGAATGAAAGGTTGCTATGTGTATTGTACTGATAATGCTTTAAAAGAGTATTTAAAAAGTAAATAATATGTTATATGTGAGTATAATCCATTATTAAAAAGAATTATGCTCTTTTTTTGTTTATAAGCTACTTAACTCACTTCTGGACCAATGGACCAAAAGATAAAGTATAATATTTGTATTGACAAACATAATAATAATAGTTAAAATATAGAATATTATTTGTAAATTTGTGAAAAAACATCAAAAATACAAAAAATAATCACATTTTCTCTTAAAAAAGAGTATAATATTATTGGAGGAGATAATTATGCTTATTGAATTTAGTGTTAAAAATTTTTTATCATTTAAAGATAAAGTAACATTATCAATGGAAAAAGGCAATGGAGATGAAAATCTAGATAATGTAATTACTAAAGATGGATTAGATTTATTGAAAACAGCAGCTATATATGGAGCAAATGCTTCTGGTAAATCTAACTTATTAAAAGCTTTTTCTTGTGCAATACTTATGGTAAGAAATTCTAATTTGATTCCAGTAGGAGGTAAATGGAGTTTTTTAAAACCATTTTTATTTGATGAAACAACAAAAAATAATCCTAGTGAATTTGAATTTTTCTTTATTGCAAATAATGTAAAATATAGGTACTATTTTAGTGCTGATGCAAACAGAATCTATGATGAAATTTTGGATGCATATTATACACAAAAACCAACTAATATTTTTACAAGAATTAAAACAGATATATATGAGTTTAATAGTGATAAAAATAAATTAGAGTCATTGAAAGCTAAAAATACAGAAAACAAATTATTTTTATCAACAGCAACAAACTGGAATTATGACAAAACAAAAGATGCATATTTATGGTTCAGCAACGCAATAGAAACATGTGATTCTTTTAATAATATTTCAGATCAAGATTTAAAAGAATATAGCAACAATAATAGTACTTTAAAAGAATTTGCTTTAAAATTGTTGAAAGAAGCTGATATATTAATCAAAGATATGCATGTTGATTATGAAGAAAAAGAAGTAGACAGTATGGCTGTAAATATGAATTTACCTCCTTTTCTAAAAGCAAATGGTACATTTAAAATGTCTAATATAAAAATTGAGTTAGATCATGAAGTAGTTGACGAAAATAATAATTCACATAATTATAAATTAGATTTCAATGATGAATCTTCAGGTACTCGTGTCTTATTTGCCTTGGCACCATTCTTAAAAAGCTCATTTGAAAACACTAAAACAATTATTGTTGATGAATTAGAAAAAAGTATGCATCCAGCATTAGTTGAGTTTATCATAAAACTTTTTAATAATAATGAAATTAATAAAGCTAATAGTCAGTTAATATTTATGACACATGCCACAAATCTATTAAGTCTTGAGTTATTAAGAAGAGATCAGATTTGGTTTACTGAAAAAAATTCCAAAACTGGTATTTCTGATTTATATCCGCTTGATTCATTTCCTGTAAGAAAAGATGAAAATATTCAGAAGGGTTATATAAATGGTAGATATGGAGCAATTCCATTTATAAGAGATATTGATTTATGGCTAGAAGACAATTAAAACAACAGCGAAAAAGACCATTAATTGTAATATGCTCCGAAGGAGGAACGAAGTCTTCAGAGTACTATTATTTTAGAAATTATCGCACTATAGATTTAAGAATACAATTTTCAACAGGAAATAGTACAGATCCAAAGGGCATGTTAAATGATTTATTAAAATATATTCAAAATGAAGATGTTAAATCAGAAGACAATGTAAGAATATTTTTGGTGTTAGATACAGACTTAGATGATAGAAGAATAAATGAGATAAAAGAAATACAAGGAAAATGTTTAGAAAACAATATTGAAATAATTACATCAGCTCCAACATTTGAAATATGGTATTTATTACACTATAGAAATAATAAATTAAAATTTAATAATAGCCAAGATGTTAAAAAAGAAATAGGTAAGGTAAACGGAGCATATTCAGAGACTATGAATATGTATAGGATTATAAAAAACTATACTAGTGAAGCTAGAACAATTGCTAAATCTTTAGAACAAAGAGCTATTAGTGATGGTGATGAATTAATAAAGGCGAATCCTCATACTAGTGTATACAAAATCTTAGATGCTATTGATGAATTTTATAGAATATAAAAATGCACTGCGTCCATTGGGCACAGTGTTCTTTTATTTTATAAAGTAGTTTTTTATATCAAAAAAATGTGTTCTTAAATAAAAATGTTTAATAGCTAATTAAATTTTGATGTTTATAAATATAATTTGAAATCAAATATAGTAGAAAAAGTAAAGTTCTAGATAAAATTATATATTTTTTGATATAATATAAACTGAAAGGAGGCGAAAGTTGTCAAATATTGTTGAAACACTTGATGCAATTGTTAATAATATTGATTTTAATTCGGAGATTGAAAAAAATATATTTTACGATAGAGTGGGTAAATTTTTGAATAATGATAAGGATAAAAATAATCAATCTTATCTTTTAAATGTTATTTCAAATATAAGATGGATTAACGCCAAAGAAATAAATGATTTCGTTATAAATAAAGTAAAAAATAAAATAAGTAGTGATATGATAATAGTTGATTTCAAAGAAAAAGCCTCCAGTAGTTCAAGTGGTTTGATATCTTTTATTTCTTGTAATGGAATATGCGGAGATGATCAAATATTTAAAAAGCAAGATTTTATAAATTATGATATAAGTCAATGTAAAAGTATATTATTACTAGACGATTATATTGGAAGTGGAGACACAATTATTGAAAATATAAAAGAACTTTTAGATTATATTAAAAATAAAGAAATATTGATTATAGTATATGCTATTCAAAATATGGCTATTAAAAAGTTTGAAGAAATAATTAAAGAATATAATTTAAATATTAATCTTATTTATAAAATAAGCTTAGATACATATGCTGATTATTTGGATTCAACAACTCAAAGATATGTAAATGATATTTGTAAGTTATGTTCAGAAGTTGATTTTAGATTCGGTTGGAAAAATACTGGTGCTCTAGTTGCAATTAATAAACAATCACCAAATAATAATATATCTATTTTATGGAATAATTGTATTAGATATAAAGAAAATAAATGGATTCCGTTATTAAGTAGAGAATTATGTTTTGAAATGCTAAATAAAAAAAATAAAGATTTTATTAAAAAAAATACTATAAAATTAAAAGAGTACTATGAGAACTCATTTAAAAATAAATCTTTGTATTATAATATTTCATATAATGAATTTGAATTTTTAGTTTATACTTTTGCATGTTATTTGCCTCCTGAAGAATTGATTAAAAACAACTATTTCGAAAATGTAGATGATTTTGAAGAATTCACTAAAAACCTAAGAGAAAAGAAATTAATAAAATTAAAAAATAATTACATTATTATTGAAAATAAAAATTTATATAATGAAATTTCTCTTTTGATAAAAAAAATATATAAAAACAATAATAAATTTAAAAAAAATATTAATGTAACAATTGATCAATAAATTTTAGGAAGAGCAAACGAGTCGTTTGCGTTATAATTAGGTTTCTAGAATATGATGTTATAAACAATAAATTTCGCTTTATACTCAATTTATGTTCATAACATCATAATATAAAATAATATAAAATACTCGCAAAGCAAACGCTTTTGCGTTGTGATTATTTTATATTATGATGAGTAGTTTCAAGTTGATAGCTAAAATTTATGATTGAGGATGTTTATGAACAATATAAAACTAAAATAATTAATGATAAAAAGTATACAGATAAAAAGAAGCAAGAATATTTGAATAGAATAGAAATATTAAAGTCAAAAAATAGTTTAGTAATACTAAATACATTTCATTTTTCCAACTTAGTTGGTATTAAGTGGAGAATTTTAAAGAATATGATAAATAATACTGATAAGTACTATTATAATTTTGATATTTCTAAAAAATCAGGTGGAAAAAGAACTATAAATGTTCCTAATACTTCTTTAGACTTATGCCAAAGATTCATAAAGGAAAAAATTTTAGATAATATAAAAATCCACCCTTCTGCTCATGGATTTGTTAATAATAAGTCAATAATTACTAACGCAAAAATACATTTGAATAATGAAATGATTTTAAATATTGATTTAAAAAATTTTTTCCCAAGTATATCAAGAAAGAAAGTTTATTACATATTTAATAAGATGTGTGGATATGATAATAATTTATCACATTGCCTTACAAATTTAGTGATGTATAATAATGGATTACCACAGGGAGCATGTACAAGTCCGATAATATCCAATATTGTAAGCTTTAAATTAGATTTACGTTTAAAAAAATTATCAGAAAAATTAAATCTTCATTATTCGAGATATGCTGATGATATAACATTTTCAGGTGAAAAATCTGTAATTAATGATAGGTTATTAAGTATTGTAAAGAAAATAATATATGAGTGTGGATATACTATTAATGATAAAAAAACTAGATTTGAATCTTCCTATGGGAGGCAAGAAGTTACTGGACTAATTGTTAATAATGGTAAGGTAGCAATACCAAAACGATACCTAAAAAAAATAAGGCAAGATCTTTATTATATTAAAAAATTCGGAATAGAAGAACACAAAAAAAGAAATAATATTTATAATTCTTTTTATCAAGAACACATTAAAGGGCAAATAATGTTCGTTTACTCAGTTGATAGACATAAGGGACTAAGCCTATTAGATGAATATAACAATATTTTTAACAATATAGATTAATTATGATAAATAAAATTTTAAAATATAACTTTAAATAAAAAACTTTGTGCCTACTTGACATAAAGTTTTTTGTCTTATGGAATAATTGCTTGATAATACCAAGTAGTGCGAGGTGGCGAAGGGGCCGAAATTGTATATCCTTTGCGCACATCCGAAGAATTGCCTAAATCTATTCTTGAAGCTATTGGTGAAGAAGGTCAAATTATGCGTAAGGTATATCAAAGAGTTTTACCGGAAGACCCATCTAAAGATTATTACTACATTATGCGTGAAACACCTAATACGACGGCTTTATTAATTGAATATGGTTTTATTGATAATCCAAGGGATATTGCTAAACTTGAAAATAATCTAACTGATTATGCTGAAGCTGTTGTTCGTGCTGTTAGCAATTACATTGGTGTTCAATATGTCAGTCCTGATGGAACAGTAGGAGAAGGAAATACTTATACAGTTAAAGCTGGTGACACTTTATATGGTATTGCTAATCGCTATGGCATAACTGTTGGTGAATTAAAAACTTTTAACAATTTAACTTCTAATAATCTTCGCATAGGCCAAGTATTAAGAATACCAACTATTACTGAGGATAATGAAAATAATAATAATAATCCTGTAATTCCACCTACAAGTAATGATGGTACGCAATACGTCGTTGTGTTAGGTGATAATCTTTACAGCATTGCTCGTAAGTTTAATGTTGATGTCGTTGATATCATTAATCTCAATAATCTTTCAAGTACGGTTTTGATTCCAGGACAAGTCTTACTAATACCAAATGGCAATACTCTTAATACGACATATGTTGTAAAAAGAGGGGATACTTTGTATAGCATCGCTAATAGTTATGGTGTAACCGTTGATGAAATTAAAAAATTAAATAATTTAGTTTCTAACACTCTTAGCATTGGTCAAGAACTTTTAATTCCAACTGATAAAACAATAACTGAAACTAATTATGAAGTATATACTGTCGTTCCTGGTGATACTTTATACGGAATCGCTAATCGCTATGGCGTAACAGTCGATGAAATTAAAAATTTTAATAACCTAACATCTAACTTATTAAGTGTTGGCCAAAAACTACAAATACCAATTGATACTGTTACTTCATCAAACTTTGTATA
>CANQRY010000025.1 GCA_947626335.1 uncultured Clostridia bacterium
TGGTAAAAGAAATACTTGAAAAATATGGACAAGAACATTTATTACAATTTTATAATGACTTAAAACCAGAAGAAAAGCATAAATTATTAGACGAAATTTTAACAATAGATTTTAAACAATTACAAGAATTATATGAAATAACAAAAACAAAACCGAACTTTGAAAATACAAAAATAGAGCCAATTTCACATATAACAAAGGAAGATTTATCAAAAGAAGATTTAGAAAAATATACTTTAATGGGAGAGCAAATTATAAAAAACAAAAAATTAGCAGTAGTAACAATGGCAGGTGGACAAGGTACTAGGCTTGGACATAGTGGACCAAAAGGAACCTTTGATATAGGCTTAAACTCACACAAAAGTATATTTGAAATATTGTGTGATAATTTTAAATTAGCAAGAGAAAAATATGGCATAGTAATCCCTTGGTATTTAATGACAAGCGAAGAAAATCATGAAGATACAGTGAAATTTTTTGAAGAAAATAATTATTTTAATTATCCAAAAGAGGCAGTTCAATTTTTTAAACAAGGAACATTGCCAATGCTAAATAAAGAAGGAAAAGTACTACTAAATGAACTTAAAATGCCAAAACAAGCACCAGATGGGCACGGGGGCGTTTTTGAAGCAATGAGAAAAAATGGCGTTATATATGATATGAAAGAAAGAGGAATAGAATGGGTATTTATTAGTGGAGTAGATAACGTATTAGTAAAACCAATAGACCCAGTACTTACAGCAATAGCAACAGAAAAAAATATGCTAGTTGCTAGTAAAAGTTTAGTAAAGGCAAATCCAAAAGAAAAAGTAGGAGTATTTTGTAAGAAAGATGGAAGACCAAATGTTATAGAATATACAGAAATTTCTGATGAAATGGCAAATGCAAAAGATGAAAACGGAGAATTATTATATGGAGAGTCACATATTTTATGCAATCAATTTAATATAAAAATATTAGAAGAATTAGCAAATAATAAACTTCCATATCATGTTGCGGTAAAAAAAGCAAGTTATATAAATGAAAACGGAGAATACGTAGTTCCCGAAACGCCAAATGCATATAAATTTGAATCATTTTTATTTGATGCATTTTCACTTATTCCAGATATGTTAATTTTAAGAGTAAAAAGAGAAGAAGAATTTGCACCAGTAAAAAATGCAGAAGGTGTAGATAGTCCAGAAACAGCAAGAAATTTATACAACAATTATCATCATTTAGCATAATATAATTTAAAATAAAATGCATGAAAGGACAAAAAAATAATGGAAACATATAAAGAAAAATATCAAAATTGGTTAAATGATTCTGCAATTTTAGAAGCAGATAAACAAGAATTAAAACAAATTGAAAATGACGAAAAAGAAATTGAAGATAGATTTTATAAAGATTTAGAATTCGGAACAGCAGGCTTAAGAGGAGTAATAGGAATTGGAACAAATCGTATGAATCGCTACACTGTAACAAAAGCAACGCAAGGTCTAGCAAATTACATTTTGCAAAAACACGGAGAAAAAAGAGGTGTTGCAATTGCCTACGATTCTAGAAGAATGTCAGAAGAATTTAGCAATGAAGCGGCATTATGTTTAAATGCAAATGGAATAAAAACATATCGTTTTGATTCTTTAAGACCAACGCCAGAGCTTTCGTTTGCAGTAAGAGAGCTAGGCTGTATAGCAGGAATTGTAATAACAGCGAGCCACAATCCACCAGAATATAATGGATATAAAGTTTATTGGGAAGATGGAGCGCAAATAGTAGAACCAACAGATAAAGAAATTATAAACAAAGTAAATGAAATAACTAATTTGAGCACAATAAAAACAATGGAAAAAGAAGAAGCTATAAAAAAAGGCTTGTACAATACAATTGGAAAAGAAATTGACGATAGATACATAGAAGAACTAAAAAAATTAGTGGTTAATCAAAAAGCAATAAATGAAACTCAAAGTGATATTAAAATAGTATATACTCCGCTACATGGAACAGGAAGCGTTTTAGTACAACGAATTTTAAAAGAATTAGGTTTTGAAAATGTATATGTAGTTAAGGAGCAAGAAAAACCAGATGGAGAATTTCCAACAGTAGATTATCCAAACCCAGAAGACCCTAAAGCATTTAAACTTGCACTAGAACTTGCAAAACAAAAAGATGCAGATATAATTTTAGCAAATGACCCAGATGCAGATAGATTAGGAGTTTTTGCAAAAAATAAAGAAACTGGTGAATATATTAGATTTAATGGAAACATGACAGGAAACCTAATTGCAGAATATATTTTATCTCAAAAAAAGGCAAATGGTACACTTCCACAAAACGGAGCAGTTATAAGAACAATAGTATCTTCACATTTAACAGATGCAATTGCAAAATATTATAACGTAAAATTATTTTCAACATTAACAGGTTTTAAAAATGTAGCAAAAATCATTCGTGGATTTGAAGAAAATAATAATGAATATACTTGCTTATATTCTTATGAAGAAAGTTATGGCTGTATTATAGGAACACATGCAAGAGATAAAGACGGAATAGTTGCAGTAATGACATTGTGTGAAGCGGCATGTTATTATAAACAAAAAAACATGACACTTTGGGATGCAATGCTAGAAATATATGAAAAGTATGGCTACTATAAAGAAGAACAATTTTCTATTACACTAAAAGGTTCAGAAGGAGCAGAAAAAATTAAAAAAATAATGGAAAACTTACGAAATAAAACTCCAAAAAAAATAAATGGCAAAAAAGTTTTATACTTTGGAGATTATGAGGCTCAAACAATTTATAATACTGAAACTAAAGAAACAAAATCAACTAACCTACCAAAATCAAATGTACTTTATTATGAATTAGAAAATAATAATTGGTGTTGTGTGCGACCTTCTGGAACAGAGCCAAAAATAAAATTCTATATGGGAGTTATAGGAAATAGCTTAGAAGATGCAGATAAAAAAGTAGAAGAATTAAAAAATGCAGTAAAAGAATATTCAGGAATAGAAGAATAAAAAACTAAATTGCTAAAATAAAGCAAGCCCAAATTGTTAAAAAATAAGTTTAACAATTTGGGTTCATTTAATTTTAAATTATATTTTTAAAAAGCGTCAAGAGAAAAGTTAAATGCAATTCTGTAAAGTAAATGCAATTTGTACGATTAGTTACATTTTTAAAAAAGCAACTTGACTCACTACGTTAGACTTGAAAATTATTACTATATATTGTAAAATATAAAAGTAACATTTAAAATATGTGTCTGTAGCTCAGTAGGATAGAGCACTCGCCTCCTAAGCGAGGGGTCGCTGGTTCGATTCCGGTCAGGCACACCACTTAAAGTAGCGTATTATTTAGGAGAATTTATGGAAGAAAAAGAAAAGTTTATGAAGGAAGCAATAAAACAAGCTCAAATTGCTTATGCAAAAGAAGAAATACCAGTAGGCGCAGTCATTGTAAAAAATGGAAAAATTATTGCAAGAGCATATAATAAAAAAGTAGAAACAAATGACTCAACCAAACATGCAGAAATAATAGCAATACAAAAAGCAAGTAAAAAATTAGGAGCATGGCGCTTAACTGATTGCGAAATGTATGTTACATTAGAGCCTTGTAGTATGTGTGCAGGAGCTTTAATTCAAGCAAGGCTAAAAAAAGTATATATTGGAACAATGGACGAAAAAACAGGTAGTTGTGGTTCTAAACTAAATCTTTTAGAAGATTATATATTTAATCATAAAGTAGAACTAGAAACAGGAATTTTAAAAGATGAATGTGAAGCCTTACTTAAAAAATTTTTTAAAGAATTAAGAAAAAAGAATAATAAATAAAATAGCAAAATATAATATTAGGAAGCGTATCGAAGTGGTCATAACGAGGTTGACTCGAAATCAATTAGGCGTAAAAATATTGCGCCACGTGGGTTCGAATCCCACCGCTTCCGCCACACTAAATATGTATAAAATTAGTTTTTAATTATTTAAATACGAATCAAAGCAATTAAAAAAGGAGGAAATAAATTTGATAACAGAAGAAAAAAAACAAACAATAAAATTAGCAGTAGCAATTACAGTTCTAGTTTTAGTTCTTATTTTTGTTGGAATATCTGTAATAGTGTACCAAGTAGAAGGCGAAAAAAATATGCCTTTTAAACTATCAAAAATAGTTGCTGTAAGTTCTGCAGAAGGTATAGAAAAAATACAAGAAGAAACATCTGAAGCAGAAACCGAAAAAAAGGAAAAAACATCTAACACAGAAAAAGAAAACAATACTACTAAAAAAGAAGATACAAAAACAGAAAATGCTGATAAAGAAGAAAAAGCTAAAGAAACTGAATCGACATGGAATTTTGATATTTGCCAAAACAATGATGTGTATTTTTACATAGACTCAAACACAAAGGATGAAAACCTTTTAATAAAAAGCGTAAAAATTGATAATATAAAAATAGTAAACAATCCACAAATTGGAGAAGTAAAAGCTTTTATGCCAAATAGCGAGCCAGGAAGACTATATAACTATGAAGATAGATACATAGTAAATGAAAAGCTAGAGTATAAAGGGGCAAGCCAAAGTAGTTATACAAATTTAGAGATAGGTAGTAAAGGTGGAACTGCATGGATTTGCTTTAACAATATGAATATTGGCAATTATACCTCAAATAAAAAAGAAGAAATTACACATGATGGAACATGGCTTTCAAAACTAGAAATATCACAAGAGCAAGTGCAGTTTACAGTTTCATTTGATCTTACAATACAAACTACAAAAACCAAATATAAAGCAAATATAAAATTAGATTTTCCAACAGGAGATATTAGTAAAGAAGGAAAAAGTTACATAGAAAAAACAGATATGAGCGATATTATTTTTAAAAGAGTAAAATAAAAGTATTAAAAGCTTGCTAAAATGAACAAAAAAGTATATAATGCAAATGGTATGAATTTAAAGTTAGCCACTGTATGGAGAGTAAAACCAATAGAAGCCTATGAATCTTGTCAGGTCCGGAAGGAAGCAGCAATAAGTAGTAACTTCTGTGTGGATTTTACTTTCCATAGAGTGACTAATAAAAAATTAAATTTCATACCATTTTATTAGTATATAAAATTAAAGAGGTAAAAATATGGCATATACAGCTTTATACCGAAAATTTAGACCATTAAAATTTGAAGATATGGTTGGTCAAGAACATATTACTAAAACAATAAAAAATCAAATTATAGCAGGTAGAGTAGGACACGCGTATTTATTAAATGGTGGAAGAGGAACAGGAAAAACAACAACTGCTAAAATTTTGGCAAGAGCAGTAAACTGTTTAAATCCACAAAATGGTGAGCCATGTAATGAATGTGAAATATGTAAAGCAGCACTTTCAGGTTCTTTAACAGATATTGTTGAAATGGATGCAGCTTCAAACAATAGTGTAGATGATATTAGAGCAATTCGTGATGAAGTAAATTTTTTACCAACACTTGCAAAATATAGAGTATATATCATAGACGAGGTGCACATGCTATCAACAGGTGCATTTAATGCATTGCTAAAAACCCTAGAAGAGCCACCTGCACATGTAAAGTTTATACTTGCAACAACAGAACCTCAAAAACTTCCTGCAACAATTCTTTCAAGGTGTCAAAGATTCGATTTTAAAAAAATATCAAATGAAGATATTATTAAAAGACTTACCTATGTATGCAAACAAAGTAATATAGAAATTTCAAAAGAAGCTTTAAATCTTATAGCAGTACTATCAGAAGGTGCAATGAGAGATGCTTTAAGTATATTAGAAAGATGTATTCAAGAAGGAAGCGAAAAAATTGACGAAGACTTTGTAAAAGACTTAGTAGGAATTCCAAAACTAGCATATATATCACAAATTATGAGAGCAGTTATAGAATACAATGTAGAAAATGTTTTAAAAACAATAGAACAAATAGAAAATGAAGGAAAAGATTTGCAAAATCTTTTATGGGAGTTAATAAAATATACAAAAGATATTTTAGTATGGAAAACAAGTCAAAAATTAGAAATATACAGTGAAGAAGAACTTAAAGAGATTGCTTCACTATCAGATAAAATATCAAAGGAAAGACTATTGCAAATAATTTATACATTATCTGAATTAGAAAATGAAATGAAGTGGTCTTCACAAAAAACAATTCTATTTGAAGTTGCCATAATAAAATTATGTAACCAAAACGAAACTCAAAAAGTAGAAGCACAAGGTTTAGAAGATATATATAATAGGCTAAATAAAATAGAAGAAAAAATAAAATCAGGAAGTATTTCGCAAACTATAAGTCAGCAAAATGAAGAAAGAACTATAGTAAGGGCACCAAAAGAAAAAAGTATTCCAAAAGCACAAATTGAAAAAGTTAAAGATTTAAAAATAGATAAGCTGGACTTTTGGCCAAAAATAATTGAAAATTTAAAAGAGCAAAGAAAAATGTTATTAGTAAGCAATCTTTTAAATACAGTAGCAACAATGATTAACGATATGACAGTAGGAATTGTTTTTCAAAATGGTTTAACACCTTTTGTAAAGAGTATTATGGAAAAACCAGAAAATATACAAGAAATTACTAGATTAGTTTCTATAGAATGTGGAAAAGAAATGAGAATAAAACTATTAGACTGTCAAGATGAAATTTTAGCTAAAAAGCAAAACGAAAAAAAGCCTGAAGATGAAATTGCTAAAGAATTAGATATTCCTATTAACGTAATAGAAGAATAATTTTTTAAAATTTAGAAAGGAGAAAAATATGTCAAAAAGAGGTTTCCCAGGAATGGGTGGATTCGGAGGAATGAACATAAATCAACTTATGAAAGAAGCAAAAAAAATGCAAGCAGATATGGAAAAATCACAAACAGAGCTAGCATTAAAAGAATTTGATAGTAGCACAGGTGGAGGAGCTGTTTATGTTAAAGTATCTGGAAATAAAGAAGTTAAAGAAATAAAAATAAAAAAAGAAGTTGTAGATCCAGAAGATGTAGAAATGTTACAAGATTTAATTTTATCTTGTGTAAATGAGGCATTAAGAAAAGTAGATAGCGCACAAGCACAAGAACTTGGAAAATACAATATACCAGGATTAATGTAAAAGCATTATAAAAGGAGCAAATAAATGTCATACTATTCACCATCAATAGAAAAACTAATAGAAGCATTTGAAAAATTGCCTAGCATAGGAAACAAAACTGCAGCTAGGCTTGCTTTTCATATTTTAGATGCAAGCGAAGAAGATACAAATGAATTTGTTAAGGCAATTATAGATGCAAAAAAGAACCTAAAATATTGCTCTAGTTGTTATAATATTTCAGACACAGACCCATGTCCAATATGCGCAAACCAAAACAGAGATCATACTACAATTTGTGTAGTAGAAGACGTAAGAGACGTTGTAGCAATGGAGAGAACGCATGAATTTAAAGGTATTTATCATGTTTTACATGGTAGTATTTCACCAATGAATGGAATAGGCCCAGATGACATTAAAATAAAAGAACTACTTTCACATATAATGGAAGGAAATGTTAAAGAAATTATTTTAGCAACAAATCCACGTGTAGAAGGAGAAGCTACAGCAATGTATATTTCAAAACTTGTAAAGCCATTAGGAATAAAGGTTACAAGAATTGCACATGGAATTCCAGTAGGTGGTGATCTAGAATATACAGACGAAGTAACTTTAAGCAAAGCTCTAGAAGGTAGAAGGGAACTATAGAAAATTTTAGTAAATTTTGTTACTATCTTAAACGATATTTTTAAGCAAATAAATAAAAAACTCCGACTAATCACGGAGTTTTTTATTGTATTATTATTTATTTAAAATAATTTCGCAAATATCTTTAGTGGAATCTTTTTTGGAAAGTTTTTCTGCATTATTACTCATTTCTTTTAAATTTTCATCTGAACTAAAAAACGAATAGATAACATTTTCAATATTATCATTATTTTTAAGCCAAACACCAACACCATTTTTTTCTAAAAATTTTGCATTTTCTTCCTCTTGACCAGGAATAGGGTTAATAATAAGCATAGGAAGATGAGAAGCTAAACTTTCTGTTGTAGTAAGCCCGCCAGGTTTTGTTACAACTGCACAAGATATATTCATTAGTTCTGGAACTTTATCAGTAAAACCAAGTACTTTAACTCTATTTTGAGCATTTAAATTAAGTACAATTTGTTCAAAGGCATCATTCATACTTGCGTTTTTTCCGCTAACAGCAACTATTTGATAATTTGGCAAGTTTTCTATTAAAGTTTTTAAAATTTGAATAGTTCTATCTTTTCCAAGACCAAACTCCCCACCACCAAAAAATAAAATAACTTTTTCTTCAGGGTTTAGATTAAAATCTTCGTAAATTTTTTGCTTATTAAAATTACCTGTAAATTTATTAGACATAGGAATTCCAGTTACATATATTTTATCTTTAGCTACACCGTAATTTACAATATCTTGCTTCATATCTTCATCTGAAACAAAAAAGTAATTAGTATATTCATGACCAATAAGCCATTGTTTATGCATAGCAAAATCAGTCATAATAGTAGCTAAAGTGCAGTTTAATTGTCCTTTTCTTTTTAAATAACTTACCATCTGGCTACTAAAAGGATGAGTAGAAATTATTATATCAGGATTTTTTTCTTGTAACAATCTATTTAATTTTTTAGCCATTAGTTTATTTGTATCTTTACTAATTCTAGAAAGCAATCCCTTTTCAGAGCCAGAATAAACTTTCCCCCATAATTTAGGAACTTTTTTAGCCATTTGTGCATAAGCAATGGTTGTCATTTTTTCTAAAGGCCTATTTATATATTTTATACAATCTATTATTTCAGCTTGCACAGAAGGAAAATTACTATTTAAATATTCTAATATTGATTTAGCGGCAGAAAAATGTCCACCCCCATAAGATGCATAAAAAATAATTACTTTTTTCATATTTATATAAAACCTTTCAATTTTTTATACATTTTATCACATAAAACTTAAAAAGAGAATAAAAAATATAAACAAATAAAAAATGTATAAATTGACAAAAAATGGACAAAATGAAATTATAAAAATATTTAGAAAGAGAGAAAGGAAAAAGTGAAAAAAATTATAAAAATTATATTTCTTATACTAATTTTAAGTTCTCTAATAATTCAATTAATTAGCATAATAACTAGTCCTAAAATAAATTCAAAAGCATCATCCAAAAGTGGAAGTACATCAGATGTTCAGCTTTTAGCAAGAGCAATAAATGGAGAGGCAAGAGGAGAGCCTTATGAAGGACAAGTTGCAGTAGGAGCTGTTATATTAAATAGAGTTGCAGATTCTAAATTTCCAAATACAATATCAGGAGTAATTTATCAATCAGGAGCATTCACAGCAGTATCTGATGGACAAATAAATGTACCAATTGACCCTAGTTCATCTGTTGTAAAGGCAGCACAAGATGCTTTAAATGGTTGGGACCCAACAGGTGGGGCAATTTATTATTTTAATCCAGCTACTGCAACAAGTAAATGGATTTGGTCAAGACCAGTTATAAAAACAATTGGAAAGCACAAATTTTGCAAATAAATGTCTAATTATGTAAACATATGACAATATTTAAAAGTTAACATAATTATAAAAGAAAGGATATAAACCATGGGTAAAATAACTAGTAAATTAAATGATTGGAAAGAAAGATTACAAGATAGGCACATGCTAAGTATTATAGTAGTACTATTTGCTATAATAATTGCAATGGGTGTGTGGATTTATAAAAAACAAGTAGATTATAGACAAGCATCAGAAAATGGGTATAATATGGCATTTTTTGAATTAGTAGATTATGTTCAAAATGTAGAAACATATTTAGCAAAATCTTTAATTTCAAGCACTCCAGAACATGGAGCAGAAACTTTAACAAATGTATGGAGAGAAGCAAACTTAGCACAAGTGTATTTATCCAGACTTCCAATAGAAAGTGTAGAATTAGAAAAAACTGCTAAATTTTTAAATCAAGTAAGTGATTATAGCTATTCATTATCAAGAAAAAATATATATAATGAAGAGCTAACTCAAGAAGATTTAGATAATCTTCAAAGTCTGCACGATTATAGTGTGGAATTAGAAAATACTTTAAATCAATTATCATCAGATATGAATGAAGGTAGAATTAGTTGGAATGAGCTTACTAAAAAAGGCTCTACTGCATTTGCACAAGAAGTAAGCAATATTTCAAAAGACAGCTTTAGTAATTTAGAAGAAAATTTTCACGAATATTCTGGACTTATATATGATGGAGCCTTTTCTGAGCACATGACATCAGCCGAAAAGAAAGGCTTAACAGGTGAAAATATTAGCGAAGAAGAAGCAAAAAAGAAAGTAGAAAAATTTTTAAGTGAAAAAGACGTAGGTGAAATTTCTTTATCTGGAAAATCTGAAAATACAGATATGGTTACTTACGATTTTAATGTAAAAGTAAATGGTGAAGAAGATGCAAATTTAGTAATTTCAATAACCGAAAAAGGTGGACATGTTGTATTCATGAATTATAATAGAAATATCGAAGCAGAAAGTATTTCACAAGAAAGAGCAGATGAAATAGGAAAAGAATTTTTAAATAATCATGATTTTCCAAATATGAAAGAAACGTATTATTTAAAACAAGATGGAATTGTTACAATAAATTATGCATATGAACAAGAAGGAGTTACAATATATCCAGACCTAGTAAAACTAAAAATAGCATTAGATAATGGAGAAGTTATGGGAATTGAAACTACAGGTTATTTAAATTCACATGAAGAAAGAACAATTGAAGAAGTACAAATATCAAAAGAAAAAGCAAAACAATCTTTAAATCCAAAGCTAAATATAGAAAGCCAAAATTTAGCAATTATTCCAACAGAATGGAAAACAGAAGTGTTATGCTGGGAGTTTAAAGGAAAAGTAAATGATACAGACTTTTTAGTATATATAAACGCAAAAACAGGAAAAGAAGAAGATATATTAGTAATAGTAAACACACCAAACGGAACATTAACACATTAAAAATTTAATTTTGGAAAAAATTTTAAAAATATTTTAAAAAAATTAGAGCAAAATAATAATGTGAAAATAACAAGTAGCAAAAAATTTTTAAAAGTTTTAAGCTAATCAAGTAAGAAAAAAATAATTTTCACAATTTTTTCGAAACAAGTAAGGAGGTAACATTATGTCTAGAAAAACAAGTGTTATGTCTAATAAGTTACGAGAAGAAATAGCAAAAGAACTTGGTGTATATGACCAAGTAAAACAAGACGGAGGATGGGGAAATGTACCATCTAAAACTTGTGGAAATATGGTAAGTAAAGCAATTGAAATTGCAAACAGAAAGGCCGAAAATAGTTAGTTCTAATTTACTAATATTTAGGTAAAAGGAAATTCAATAATTTGGATTTCCTTTTTTATGTATTTAATTATTTTTTATAGTTGCAGATTATAAATAATTAGCATATAATAATACCAAATTGTAAATAGGAGCTAAATAAAATGAATAATGTAGTAACTGTAAAAAATATAATAGAAATAACCAAGGGAAAACTTATTTGCGGAAATGAAAATATAATTTGTTCAAAATTTTCAAGAGATACTAGAAAAATAGAGCCAGGAGATTCATTTGTAGGAATAAAAGGCGAAAACTTTAATGGCAATATGTTATATGAAGAAGCTATTCAAAATGGCGCAAAAATTTGCTTATTAGAAAATATAGAAATACCAAGTGAAGTTATAAAAAAATATCCAGACACAGCAATTATAATAGTAGAAAATACAATAAAAGCACTTCAGCAAATTGCAAAATACAAAAGAAGTTTATATAACATTCCAGTAGTTGCAATTACTGGCAGTGTAGGAAAAACAAGCACAAAAGATATGGTAGCAAGTGTACTTTCTCAAAAATATAAAGTGCTAAAAACGAAAGGAAATCTTAATAATGAAATAGGCTTGCCACTAACAATTTTAGAATTACAAGACGAAGAAATGCTTGTTGTAGAGATGGGAATGAACTCATTTGGAGAAATAAGTCTTCTTACAAATATAGCAAAACCAGATGTTGCAGTTATTACAAACATTGGAACAGCACATATAGGAATGTTACGGTTCAAGAGAAAACATATTAAAAGCAAAATTAGAAATATTAGAAGGACTAAATAAAAACGGAACAGTAGTTATAAACTATGATAACGACTTATTACATAATTGGTATGAAAAAGAAAATAAAAATTACAATATAATTACTTATGGTTTAAGTGCAGGAAGCAATGTATTAGGAACAAATATTAATTTTTACGAAAATGGCAGTAAATGTGAAGCTGTATTTAAAAGCGAAAAATATAATTTAGATATTCCAGTAGGTGGAGAGCATTTTGTACAAAACGCATTATGTGCAATAGCAGTTGCAAAAGTATTTAACATAGAAAAAGAAAAAATAATAGAAGGAATAAAAAGCTTCAAACTTACTGAAAAAAGAATGGAAATAAAAAAAGCCAAAAATGGAGCAACAGTTATAAATGACTGTTATAATGCAAATTATGACTCCATGAAAGCAGCTTTAGAATACTTAGGAAAGCTTGAAAATAAGCGAAAAATAGCAGTACTTGGTGACATGCTAGAATTAGGTGAGTTTAGTGAAGACTTGCACAAAAAAGTTGGAAAAGAAGTTGCAAAAAATAAAATAGATATACTAATTTGTGTAGGAAATGACTCAAAAAATATTGCAAAAGAAGCAAATGAAAATGGAATGAACTTAGAAAATATTTATATGTGTAAAAATAATATAGAAGCAATAAATATTTTGCAAAAAATTTCAAATGAAAATGATAGCATTTTGCTTAAAGCATCAAATGGTTTGAATTTTACTGAAATTTGTATGGCCATTTGTAATAATTAAAAAAGGGGAAGTTTTATGAAAATAAAATTAGGTGTTATTTTTGGTGGAATGTCAACAGAACATGATGTATCAATAGTTTCTGCCACTTCAATTATTAAAAATTTAAATCATGAAAAATATGATATATTTCCAATATATATAGATTCAAATCGGAAAATGGTATAAATATACAAAAAGCATAGAAGAAATTGAAATTCTAAAAATAGGCGAAAAACTAACTAATATAGAGCCTATTACAAATGAATTTGAATATTTAAAAAATTTAGATATTGTATTTCCAGTGTTACATGGATTATACGGCGAAGATGGTACAATTCAAGGTCTACTAGAACTACTAAAGGTAAAATATGTAGGATGTAGAGTACTTGCTTCTAGTGTTTGTATGGATAAAGTATATACAAAAATAGTATTTGAAAAAGCAAAAATTCCACAAGCAAAATATGTATACATAAAATCAAAAGATAGCAATTTTTATTACATAGATAATGAGTTTAATGAGTCAAAATTAAATTTAAATGAAATCACTGAAAGAATAGAAAAAGTATTGGGCTTTCCTGTGTTTGTAAAGCCTTCTAATTCAGGTTCGTCAGTAGGAATAAAAAAAGCAGTAAATAAGCAAGAATTATTTCAAGCAATTATGTATGCATCACAGTTCGATAACAAAATTTTAATAGAAGAAGAAATCATAGGAAGAGAAGTAGAATGCGCAGTACTTGGAGTAGATGACGTAAAAGCAACTTGTGTAGGAGAAATTTTACCAGCAGAAGACTTTTATACATTTGATGCAAAATATAAAAATGCAGACTCAAAAGTAGTAATTCCAGCTAAAATAGAAAAAGAAAAACAAGAAGAAATTAAAAAATTAGCTATAAAAGCCTTTAAAGCAGTAGATGGAAAAGGTTTATCAAGAGTGGACTTTTTTATAAAACCAGATGGAAAAGTATATATAAATGAAATAAATACACTTCCGGGCTTTACCAAAATTAGTATGTACCCAAAATTATGGGAAAGTGAAGGACTAAATTATAGTAATCTTTTAGATAAGCTAATAGAATTAGCATATTAACTAGGCTTATGGGTTTGCCTTAAAACCCAAATAAATAAAAAAGGACAAGCTATGGAAAAGTTAGAAAATATTCAAAAAGAATTAAAAGAAAATTTATCAGAAGAAAGATATAATCATTCTATTGGAGTAATGAAAATGGCTAAAAAGCTAGCAAAAAAATATAATCAAAATGAAAACATAGCAGAGCTTACTGGATTAGCACATGATTTAGCAAAAGAAATTCCATTAGAAGAAAGCATTAAATATATAAAAGAAAATAATATACAAATAGACGAAATAGAAATAAAAAATCCTGCTTTGCTACATGCAAAAGTAGGCGCAGTTATGGCAAAAAATAAATATGGCTTTACTAAAGAAATGCAAAATGCTATAAAATATCATACAACAGCAAATGCTAACATGGACACTTTAGCAAAAATAATTTATGTTGCCGATAAAACCGAAGAAAATAGAGATTTCGAAGAAATTGAAACTTTAAGAAGCTTAGCAATGGAAAATTTAGATGAAGCTATTCTGGCCATTTTAGCACATGATATTAAGAAAAATATAAACAAAAAAAGACTTATACATCTAGATAGTATTTTAACATGGAACAAATTATTAGAAAAACTTTAAAAAAGCTATTTATTTGATAGAATAATTATGATATAATTTCAATCATAATAAACAAAAGACTAGAAATATTGAAGGCATATCAGGGGGAAATCAATATGATTTTCAAAGATTATTATAAAATATTAGACTTAAATAATAATAAAGTATCACCTGAACAAATTAAGCAAGCATATAGAGAGCAAGCCAAAAAATATCACCCAGACATAAATACAACCAGCAATTTTTCAGAGGAAAGATTTAAAGATATAAACGAAGCATATAAGGTTTTATCAGACCCAGTTTCAAAAAGAAAATACGATAGAATGTGGAATAGCCGTATAGGCAAAAAGCAAAATAATTATGAAGAGAGCAAAAGAGAAAATGGCTCAATCTTTAGTGACTTTTTTAAAATGTTCTTTGGAGAAACAATAGTTACAAATAGTGAAGAACCAAAAATAAATAAAAAAGTACAAATAAAAGGAGAAAACATAGATACCGAAATTAAAGTATCTATATTAGATGCTTTTTATGGAGTTAAAAAGAAAATTACATTAAGAGCCCTAGATGGCAAAATGAAAACATTTGAAGTAAAAATACCTGCAGGAATTAGAAACGGAGAAAAAATAAGGCTAGTAGGGCAAGGAAAGCCAGGAGAAAATGGTGGAAAAGCAGGAGATTTACTCATAAAAATAAATATAGAAAATGATTCTAAATATAAACTAAACGGAATAGACTTATTTACCACCCTTTACTTAACGCCATGGGAAGCGGCTTTAGGTACAAAAGTAAATATTTTTTCAATTGATGAAGAAGTATCACTTTATATACCACAAGGAATGCAAAGCGGAGAAAAAGTGCGCATTAACGGCAAAGGCTATCATGACGGAAAAGCAGGAAGAGGAGACTTAATTGCTGAAGTACAAATTATGATACCAAAAGAATTAACCCAAGAAGAAAGAGAATTATTTAATAAACTTAAAGAAATATCTACATACAATCCTAGAAAAATGACAACTTAACATAAATTAAAAACCGCATAAGTATTGACATAACACAAAAAATATAATATAATTAACTATAGTTATGTACGAAACAAAAGATAAGCTATGTTATTTGCACTATAGTCATAGAAAAGGAGTGTAAAAAAATGGACCAAATACAAGGCAAGCATTTTAGCATTACAGATCCTCAAGGTGTAAGTACAGTAATTTATAGGGTAAACAAAACAGATAAAAATCTGTTAGATGAATATCCTAAATATACAGTACAACGCTTAGTTTATGCAGAGGAATTAAATGGTAATTTAAAAAAGAAAACCTTTTTCGTTGACGAGCCAGGTCAAGAAGAAGAACTTGTTATTTTATCTTTTGGAAAAGATAAAGTAGTAGTTAATATGGGCTTGCTAGCAGACGATAAAGTAAAAATTGCAAAACGTCCAATACCAATTAAGTTTGACACTTTATATTCTGAACAAGAAATGGAATATAAAGAATTTAAATACACACCGGATTTAAAAAGACCAATTTCAATAATAGATCCGGAAACAACAGAAGAAATCAAACCAATTTTATATTTTGATCAAGAAACAAATGAAGTAAAAGGAAAATGCAAATTAAAGCCATACAAATCATATTTTGCATTTGAAATTAGAGATAGAAAACAAGATGTTTAGGAGGAAATAATTATGAATCAAACAACTGTAGATTCAAACAAAAAAAACAAAAAAGATATGCCAACCGTTGCGGGAAGCACGATTCAAGTTACTGAAAATACATTAGAAGTTCCACCAAGAGGTCAAGTATATGAAGTAATTACAGGCTACATAGAGGAACAAGGAAATATGGAAATCCCTGCAGGAGATGCTATTGTTAATGAAAATGGGCAAATGCAACTAGAAGATGGTACAGTTATTGCTACATTAAATCCACAAGCGGTAAAGGATTTAGTATCTTATAAAAAACAAAGAGAAGAAAAGAGTAAAAAGGTTAAAGCATCTTCAAAGGCAGAAACTGAGAGATAAGTAAAACAAAAGAAAAGGTGATTTTTAATAAAATGAATTATAAAGTTAAAAAAACATTAAAAGATAATAAAGTAGCATTAGTAGTGATAGCAGTACTATGGGTTATTCTTACCATAATACTTGTTTCACCAATTGCATATTCCATTGGTCAATCAATAGATGGCAATGGAATTTTTAATATGTCAACATTTTTTGAAAAACTTATTCCAAATATTACAAGCTTCACAACAATAACTAAAGTATTTAATTATTCAGGAATATTTTTCAAAACATTAGCATATTTCACTATTTTTTATATTATGTGTTCAATTATTGGATTATATCGTTCTAGACCAAAAAGCGAATACACAGATATAGAACATGGATCAAGTGATTGGAGCGAAAACGGAGAACAATATAGAGTATTAAGTAAACATAAAGGAATTCTATTAGCACAAGATCACTACTTACCAGTTGATAAAAGAGGAAACATAAATGTTTTAGTAGTAGGTCGGATCTGGTTCTGGTAAATCAACATCATATTCAATTCCAAATGCCTATCAAATGTTAGGCTCTTATGTTTTTACAGATCCAAAAGGAGAGCTTTATGACAAAACAGCAGGATACTTAAAACAAAACGGATATGATATAAAAGTACTTAATTTAGTAAATCCAGCAAATAGTGATGGTTATAACCCACTAATGCATATTTCTAGTGAAATAGACGTAGATGTTATTGCAAATACTATTGTAAAAGGACAAAAATCAGAAGCTGGTAGTAATGCAGATCCATATTGGGATGACATGGCAGAAATGCTATTAAAAGCTTTAATATATTATTTAATAGCAACAAGACCAGAAGAAGAACAAAACTTAGCAAGCTGTTCAGAATTAGTTAGAGCAGCAAATACTAACGGAGGGAGCAACTTACTTACAGAACTAATAAATCAATTACCTTATGACCACCCAGCAAGAATGTATTATAAATCTATAGAAATAGCACCAGAAAAAACTTATGGATCAATACTAAGTTCACTTCAATCAAAACTTGGTAAATTTGATTCAAAAGAAATTGCAGAAGTAACATCAACAGATACAATTAATTTTGAAGATATAGGAACTAAAAAAACAGCAGTATATGTTATATCATCAGATACACATACAGCTTATGACTTTTTATTAACAATATTCTTCTCACAAATGATTCAGCAATTATATAACTTTGCTGATGAAAATGGTGGAAGATTAAAAATGCCAACATATTTTATATGTGATGAGTTCGCAAATATCGGTAAAATACCAGACTTCGATAAAAAAATATCAACTAGTAGAAGTAGAGGAATTTCATTTAGTGTTATTTTACAAAACTTAGATCAATTAGAAGCAGTATACGAAAAATCGTATGAAACCATAATGGGTAACTGTGATACACATGTATTTTTAGGAAGTAACTCATTTAAAACTGTAGAATACTTTTCAAAAGCATTAGGAGAAAAAACTATAACAAGAGATAGTAGATCAATAAATAGAGATAGACAGTACAGAAGACAAGGTGTTAGCGATTCAGACCAAGTAATGGCAAGACCACTTATGACGCCAGATGAATTAAGAAGAATGGATAATGATGAATGTATTATCTATGAAAAAGGAATTAAACCAATAAAAGCTCGTAAATTCTACTATTTTGAAAGCCCAATGGAAAGAAAGCTTTCAGCATATACATTAAATCATTTAGAGTTTAATGTTGAAGATAGAGGAAAATGGAGAAAATATAATCCATATAATCCTTATACAGAAGACGATACCACAGGCGGAGGAAAAAGAGACTTAAAAGTAGAATCTTTAGATGATTTATTTGTAGAAGAAGATACTGAAAACAAAAAAGAAGAAAATCAAGAAACAAAACCAGAAACAAATAATGAAAATAAACAAGAAATAAATGCAGAACAAAATCTATTAGAAAAAAAAGAAAATCAAAATAATGTAAGTTCAGATGCACCAATATTGCCACAAGATAATGAACAAGAAAATGAAGTATTTTCTATAGATGTTCAAAAAGAATTAGAAGCAAAATTTGATGAACTATTTGGACCAATGCAATAAAAAATAAAATAAATATTAAAAAATGATAATTAAAAAATAATTATCATTTTTTTAATTTATTTTTTTATTTAATTATATATAAACAAAATTAAAATATTAAAAATTGCAAAAATATTGACAAAGAGACAACCTATTTGAAAAATAAAAATCGAATACAAAAGCTAAAAAGGTTAAACATGATTTGAAATTTTAAAAACAAAATATAAATTTGAAAACTTAAACCCAAAAATTAAAATATAAATCAAATAGAATGCATGCGGATAAAGGGAAAAGTAAAAATTGAGGCGAGTAAGGTTAAATAATAAGTACAAGTATACATAACAACATATAAGACTAAAAATAGTTTTAGAAAGAAAAAATCAAAAAAGAAAAGATGAAAATTTACCTAAAATATAGTCAATATGACAAAAATAGTTTTTGCAAAAAAGTTGACGAATAAATTAAAATAATATACAATATTTATATTAAAAATAAATTATAGGAGATAAAAAATGAAATTTGTACATATAGCAGATATGCATTTTGATACACCATTTTTAGCATTAAGTTCAAAAGGCGATTTTGGAAAAATAAGAAGATTAGATCAGAGAGAAATATTTAAAAAAATAATTGAATATATAAAAGAAAATAAAATAGAATATTTTTTTATTTCTGGTGATTTTTATGAACATGAATTTATAAGAAAAAGCACTATAGAATATATTAATGAATTATTTAAAACAATTCCAGAAACTTTAATATTTATAACACCGGGAAACCACGACCCATATATAAAAGGTTCTATGTATGAATCATACGAATGGAGCGAAAATGTAAAAATATTTACTTCAAAAATAGAAAAAATAGAAACAAAAGAAGCAGATATTTATGGAGTAGGATTTAATAATTTTTATGCAGAAAATTTAAATGTAGAAAATATAAAAATAGAAAATAAAAATAAAATAAATATCTTAATTACACATGGTTCATTAAATGCAAGTAATAAATTAGAGTTACAATATAATCCAATTTCAAAAAATAAATTAAAAGAATTAGGCTTTGATTATATTGCACTAGGTCATATTCATAAGCCGGATTATAATACAGAACCAAATCAAAACATTGTATATCCAGGATCTACAATTGCAATGGGGTTTGATGAATTAGGAAAACATGGCTTTATTGTAGGAAGCATAGAAAATAAAAAATTAGAAATAGCATTTATTCCTGTAGATAATAAAGAATTTAAAGAATTAGAATTAGATATTACACAAGTAAATGATATGGAAGAATTAACTGAAAAAATAAATAATATTTATTTAGAAGAAAATTGTTTATACAAAATAATATTAATAGGAAAAAGAAAATTTGAAATTGAAATTTTAAATTTATATAAAATAATTACTCAAAAAAATATTATAAAAATAAAAGATAAAACAAAGCCAGATTACAATTTAAAAGAACTAGCAAATAATTATACTTTAAAAGGAATTTTTATAGAAGAAATTTTAGAAGAAATGGAAAAACAAAATTATTCAGAAGAAGAATTAAACAAAGTATTAGAAATAGGACTTTCTGTTTTAGACAAATAATTAAATTATTATACAAGGAGAAATAAATTTGAAAATAGAAAATATAAAAATAAATTCTTATGGTGTTTTAAAAAATAAAGAAATAAATTTAAAAAATAATATAAATATTATTTATGGAAAAAATGAAAGTGGAAAATCTACCTTATTAAATTTTATAAAAAATATTTTTTATGGAATTTCAAAAAATAAAGATGGAAAAGAAATATCTGATTATGAAAAATATTTACCATGGAATGGAGAAGAATTTTCTGGAAAAATTAAATACGAATTAAATAACAAAAATAAATATGAAATTTATAGAGATTTTAATAAAAAAAATCCAAAAATATATGATGAAAATTTAAATGAAATTTCAGAAAAATTTAAAATTGACAAAAAGGATGGAAATCTATTTTTCTATGAACAAACAGGAGTAACAAAGCAAACTTACCTTTCTACCATAATGACCCCCCAACAAGAGGTTATCTTAACTAAAGAAAATCAGAATAATTTAATACAAAAGGTTGCAAACCTTGGGGAGACTGGAAGTGAGGGCACGTCATTTAAAAAGGCAATAGATAAGTTGAATAAGAGACAACTTGAAGAAGTGGGTACAAGTAGAACTCAAGATAGACCAATTAATTTGTTACAAAATCGTAACAATGAACTAGACGTTGTCTTAAAGGGTGAGAGAAATTATTTTCAAAATAAATATGATTTACAAGAAAAAAAAGAAAAAATAATACAAAAATTAGAAGAAGAAAAACAAAAAAATAATTTATTAAAAGAAGAAAATAAAATATTATTAAAAAAACAAATTGAAAATGAAAAAAATAATATAAAAAATAAAATAAAAAAAGAAAATAAAAATAAAATAAAAAATATATAAATTATTTTTATATTAATTATAATTAATATTTTTAATTTTATTTTTATTCCAAATAAAATAATAAATTATATTTTACTTATACCTATTCCAATAATAATAATATTTTATATTTTAAATTTAAAAAATAAAAATAAAATAAATAAAAACTTAAATGAAATAAATTTAGAAAATAATAAAAATAATTTAGATGAAAAAATAGAAAAATCAAATGAGCAAATATTAAATTATGAATTACAATTAAATGGTATAAAATATGAAGAAAATGAAAATTCAAAAAAAATAGAAGAAATCATTTCATATAAAGAAGAAAAAGAAAATATAAAAGAAAAATTAGAAATTCTAGAAGAAAAAAATAAATATTTTAATATAACAAAAGAACTATTACAAAAAGCATATGAAAAAATGAAAAATAGTGTGACTCCAAAATTTACTCAAAATTTATCTAAAATAATAGAACAAATCTCAAACGGAAAATATAAAAAAGTTTCAATAGATGAAGAAAAAGGATTAGTAGTAGAGTTACAAAACGGTGAGTATGTTCCAGCAAACATTTTAAGCATTGGAACAATAGATGAACTTTATTTATCATTAAGGCTATCAATGATAAATGAAATATCAAAAGAAAAAATGCCAATTATATTAGACGAAACATTTGCATATTTTGATAATGATAGACTAAAAAATGTTTTATTATTTTTAGAAAATAATTTAAAAGACCATCAGGTAATTTTATTTACCTGTACAAATAGAGAAAAGCAAGCTCTTAATGAATTAAATATAGAATATAATTTAATTAATCTACAATATAAAAAGTTATTTTTTATTTAAAAAC
>CANQRY010000026.1 GCA_947626335.1 uncultured Clostridia bacterium
TTTTTATGATTTAAAAATATTAAAAATTTTAATATTTCTATTGACAATTAATAGTTAGACTTTCTTTTTGTTTTACATAATTATTGTACCATCGTGTTATTTAGAAGTAAAATCAAAAAAAATGATACATAGTATAAGTTCTTCTTATACTATGTATCAACATATTTATTTAGAGTATTATCTTTTTATATAATCTAATAATTTTTTGGTTGCAAATGTTGCATATTTTTCATTTAAAGTAATTGCTCCAACGGATCCTTCAACTGTTGCGTTTTCCATATTTACTTTTACTACACTACCCTTTTTTAATTCATCTTCAACTTCATCTTCTATGATAAATCCAATTCCCATATCTCTCATAATAAATTCTTTTTTCATTTGTTCTTGTGCAATTTCATAATGAAAATTAGTTATTATATTTTTGAATTTTTCGTCAAACATATTTCTAATTGCAGAATTCTTTTTTGGAACAATTAAAGAATAATTATTTAAATCCTCAATATGTGAAATGCATACATTATTATTTTCTGCATAGTTTTTGCTCATTGCAAAAATATATTTCTTTTTTGCACATTCTATAGTTTTTAAATTACTATATTCAGTGTTATATGGTAAATATAATAATACCATATCAATCTCTCCAGTATGCAACATTTCTATAGATTGATCTGGTGCACCTGTCGCAATTTCTATTTTTATTTTAGGATAATCCTTAGAGAATTTTTCAAGTGCATTATATAAGATTATTTTAGCTACATTGCTTCCTGTTCTGATTTTTATTGTTCCTTCTTCTAAATTTTCATATTTACTAAATCTGTATTCTATATTATCCAATGTTTCTATACTTTTACTTGCAAATTCATATAACATTTTTCCTGTTTCTGTAAGTTCTATCCCTGATTTAGTTCTTACTAATAAATTACCACCTAGTTGTTCTTCTAGCTTTTGAATTGTTTGTGTTACTGCTGGTTGTGAAACAAAAAGTTTTTCAGCTGCTAATGATATTTTTTTATATTTAGCTACATAATAAAATACTTTATAATATTCAAAATTAATACTCATAACTTACTTTCCTTTACTTTTAAAAAAAGATTTAATTTTATTTATAAATTTTTTAAATATATTTGTTTTATATACTACTAATTGAGTATTTTGTTCAGTTTTTGTGCTATTGGGTGTTTTGTTAAACATTTTATTTAATTTTAATTTGTCTTTTTCTTCTATTTCATTTTGATATAAAATATTATTAATTTTATTTTTTTCTTCTTTGCTATCAACCATATAAGTTAAATACAACCACATATATAAAGAAATTGCCTGTTTACTTAAAGATTTATTTATATCGTTTAAATCAATTTCAGGAACATATTCTTTATTTCTATTTTCTTTTATCGTTTCTAATAAATTTATAGGAATATTTTTTAAATCATTTCTATTTATTTGTTTTAATAACTCAAAAACCTCTGAATATGAATTTTTAGTTTGGAGCGTATTCATTATCTTCCCTTTCTTCTTTACTAAGATATAATAATTTACTTCCTTCAGATTGAATATCTGTTAATGTCACATTTTCTTTTAGAATTTTTTCTGCTATATTTTTAGCTCTAATACCATGCCAATTTTGAGTACCTTTTTGGATAACCTCTTGCCTTTTAGCTGGCTTTATAGCTTTTGCGCCAATCATATCTGTAATTTCATACATTACAAGATCTTTAATATCATCACCTGGTTCTAGCTTTTCTTTCCATGTAACAAATAAGTTCGGTGTTTTAAGTCCTCCAAATACAGCCATATCTCCTGTTGGCTTTATAAATGGCTTTTGTATATTTGATGCTTGTCCGAACTGTAATTATTTTCATTGTATCATTTTCTCCATTATCTCTTAAGTTTTCACACCATTTTATTATACTATCTGGTAACTTTCCATTACCTTTTTTTGGATTTGCAGTTATTGCAAAAGTTACTTTTGGAATAGATGATTCATCCTCTTTTAAAAAATCTTGATGAGCATCTGCAAAATTAGGTTGTGTGTCTGCAATTGACAAATAATAATCGCATCCTAAACTATATGAAACCATAGCTCCACAATTTAAATGCTTATTAACTACAGCAATATATCTTTCTTGTCCATTAGCATCTATAGTATAGAAAATATTATCTTTAATTTCGTTAATAGCTTCTTGTATTTCTTCCTCTCTTTTTTTATATTGTTCTTCTAAATTCCATTCTTTCAATTCTTCATTTGTTAAATCTGATTCTATTAAATATGTACCATCATCACGTTTAGATTCTGCAAATTCAAATAAAGCTTTATTACTTAAATTTCTTGCTAAATTCACACCATATCTAGCATCCAAAATTCTTTCATCACTTAAAACAGCATCAGCATATTGAACAATTTTAGATGGTACATAAATTCCAAATTGTTTTAATACTCCACAAGCTGATTTCTGTGCTATTGATGAATTAGCATTAATTGTCTTAGTGCCTAGATAATTATAAGAAAAATTGTTATTACCTACTAAATCTCCACCATCAATAATTAATCCTTCATTTCCTTTTCCTGCCTTTTTTTCACCAGCATTTATTTGAACTACTTTAATATCTGTTATTCCAAATTTATCTCTCATATGCTTTCTTAGTGCATATATTGATGCATTCTTATCTAAATTATTTCCATATTGAACAAATATTGTCTTATATGTTGCTAAATTTTGTTCTATTTGCTCTCTCATATTTTCTTCATACTCGGTACTTTGACCCAATTCCTGTAAAGTTTCTTCATCACATGTGTTAATATTTTGTGGAAAGATTATTTGTCTTAATTTTTCAACTTTATCACTTATTTCTGGGTGTTCCTTTACTAATCTATTAAAATTGTCTTCTGTCATAATTTTTACCATGATTTCTAGTTCTTGTATTGCTTCATAATCTTCTACTCTATCATGTTCAAAATCGACATTTTCTAACAAACTTATAAATCTATTTTTATTTCCTCTAAAAAATCTAATAATATCTAATTTTGTTCTACTTATTTTGTCTCTGGTATTTTTTCGTACTGAACTAGTATAAGCTTTTGGATACTTAAATTTTCTAAATGATTTTATACTTATGCCTATACCTCTACTTGTAATTTTACTTAAATTTGGCACATGGAATGCATATCTTTGAAGTACTTCTTCAGAATCAAAATTCAAGACCCACTTTCCATTTTCATCTTTTCTAAATCCCCAATTTTTAAAATTTGTATAATTATCTTTTATTAAACATCTTAGTAATTGTTTATTTAGTTGACTTTTTATCTCATATAACACATCTTCTACATTCCAAACTGGTATTAATTCATTATACAAACTTTGAAGAATTTGATAATTATCTGCTTTATTAGCTTGAATGTCAGCATCCCAGCCTTTATATTCTTCCCCTTCTAAATCTTTACTTAATGCTTTTAATTCATCTAATACATTCACTTTTTTTGCATTTTCCGTGTTAGCTTTTTTGTATATTAATCTTAATCTATTCAGTACTTTTCTAAAACTTTTATTTTCATCTCTGTTATATCCTTTTGTAATTAAGTCTAAAACTTTTTCGCAAAGTATTTTTGTATATTTGTTTGCTTTAAATGAAATATCTGTTATTGTAAATGTAGCTCTTTGTAAATCAGATAGATCAACATCTATTTCTTCATCTAAATTTCTTTCTATTAAATTTTCTCTAAATTCATTTCTCGGGTCATTCTTGCTTAAAATTATTAATTTTCTTAAATCGCCTGCTGATGTCAAAAACTTATCTGCTTCTTGTAAAATTCTTTTACTTTCTTGAATTTGACTTTGATCTAGAACATCTAATGATTGTAGTTCTTGTATAGAATAATTTTGTTTTGATATATTTAACTTCTCTATTTTCTGCATGACTTCATTTAATCGTGTTCTTAAATAAGGTCTCATTATTATGTAGTTAAATGGTTCATTACTTTTCATATAATAATCCTTTTATTTATTTTCATTATATTCTTTTTTATTTTATCATTGTCATTATAATTTTTCAATCTTTTTTAATATATAGATTTTAAAAAAAATATAGAAATTATTAACTATTTTTTTATTTTATGCTATAATTGGTTTTGGTAATTTTAGAAAAGAGGTAATTATTTAAAATGGCTGTAATTGAAAAGAATTATATGGTTGAAGTTAGTCAAGTAGGTGCTAAAAATTGTTTAAGTAATCATGGTATTTTAGATTTATTAGAAAGCATTGCTTGCTATCATTCTGAACTTGTTAAGTTTGGCATAAACCAAATAAATGATGTTCGGATTTTCATGGGTTCTTTTACATTGGAAAGTTAAAGTTTTTAACAGACCTTTGTATTCAAAAAACCTTAAAGTTAGAACTTGGGGTGGATATTATAACAAGTTTTATACCCTTCGTGATTTTGAAATATATGATGAAAATAATAATTTAGTTTGTATTGCAAGTTCTAAATGGGCTTTAGTTGATGTAAACACTAAGTCTATTTCTAGAATTACACCTTATGCTATTGATAGATACGAATGTGAAACAAAAACTGTATTTGGAGAAAATGATATTCCTAAAATAAAAGTACCAGAAATTTTAGGCTCGCCTTGTTATACTTTTAAAGTTTTAAAAAGAGATATTGATATAAATAACCACATGAACAATGTACATTATTTAGATTATGCTTTAGAGGCATTACCAGAAGATGCTTATACTTTAGATGAGGCAAATGAACTTGAAATAATGTATAAATCTGGTGCTAAACTCGGAAGCACAGTTAACTGCTATTATACGTTTTACGAAAATAATCATTATGTTGTTATGAAAAACGAGGATGGTTCTCAAATACATGCTATTGTAAAATTTGCTTAAAAGAAAAAAGGTGGTTTTTTATTTACCACCTTTTTTCTTTATTCTTATAACTACAATTCCTATAACTACTAGCACTAAAACGCTACCAGATAAAATTATTAATCCATTTTTGGTTACTTTTTTAAAATTCTCTTTTTCTACTTCTTTTATTTCTTTGCTATTATCTATTATAGTAGCTACTGTTTGTACTTCTGTATTTTCTTCTGTGTTACTATTTAAATCTACTTCTTCTTTCTCTTCTTTTTCATTTTTCTTATACACATTTATTTCATACTTTTTTAATATTCTATTATCTTCTGCATACACAGTAATTGTTACATTATTATTACCTTCTTTTAAATTTTTATTTCCTTCAATTTTAACATTTGCATTTTGGTTTTCCGGAATAGCTAAAATATTTAAGTTTTGTGTAGTATTTGAAACATTTGCTGAATAATTTGTTATAGAGCTTATGAATTCTGGGCTTAAAGTAGAATTTTCAATTGCTAAAGTTTCTAAATTTGTATTTGCCGCTTCTTTATTATTAGTTTTCGCTACATATATTTTATATTCTTTTGTTTTATTATTATTTTCTGATATTACTTTAATTATAATTGTATTGTTTCCTTCTTTTAAATTTTTATTTCCTGTTATATTTATTTTGCTATTTCTATTTTCAGCAATTGCAGTAATATCTATATTATTTACTGAATTATCTACTGTAATATAGTATTCTTGCAAATTTTTATCAAAATCAGGTGTTATTCCTTCTATATTTAATCTTAATGCAGCTAAATTTGCATTTTCTTTATCATTACTTTGAACCAAATTTGAATTTTCATCTTCTTCTAACTCTTCTTGCACTTTGCCAATTGTTATTTCTTCTGTTTTTATTATTGGAGACACTAAGTCTTGCTTTTCGTTATAGAACTCACCTTCTAACGAAAAATTGCTTATTCCATCTTCTTTAGATTTAAAACTTAAATTCAATAATTTTTCATTTTCTTTTAAATTTTCTCCGCCATTTTCGTCATACCATGTATATATTATGCTGTTTTCATTTTTCTTTATATTTTCATCATTGCTAGTAAGTTCAATCTTACTTGAATCAAAATATATTTTTGCAGTAAATGCAGATACTTTTAAATTATTTGCATTTAAGCTCACTTCAAATTCTTCGTTCTTTTCTACGTTTTCTTTATTAGCACTTAAAATTACTTTTCCCTCTTTATTTTCTACAATATTTGAAATATTGCTTATTGTTACTGACTGATTTATTTCTTCTATTCCTAATATATGCCTTTGTATTTTTAATAAGTCTATAGAAGACGGCATTTGACCTGTGGCTCCAGTGTTTCCTGCTTTTAAGAACAATCCAGAAAACTCATCAATTCCTAAAATGTGCCTTTGAAGTACTAGTAAATCTATACTGTTTATTTTTCCATCTCCATTAACGTCACCATACAATATTATGCTATACTCTCTTAATAAAGTATCTTCATCATATACTCTAATTTTACTTTCTGTTCCTATATATTCATTATTGCTTAAAATTTCTTCATTATTATTTACAAATTCTAATCTATATGAAGTTTTTATTTTTTCTAAAGCTTTTTCTACAGTTGTTTTTTCATTCCACCCTGTTATTTGATTTCCATTTACTTTTAAAGGCTTTTCAAATTCTATTTCTAATTTTGGAATTACTGTAAGTGCTACTTCTTTTTCAAAGTTTCCTTCTTTAGTTACTACTTTAATAGTACTTTCTCCTTCTGTAAGTGCTGTTATTACTCCAGATTCATTTATGCTAGCTACTTTTTCATTTGTGGAATTAAAATCTACATTTTTATTATTTGCATCCTCTGGCAATACTATTGGAGTTATTTTATAAGTTTCTCCTATTTCAAGACTTAAATTTTCTTCTTTTAAATTTAAGCCTGTTACTTTGCTATATACAGTTATATCTATACTTGCAGTTACATTATTTTTTGCTTTTGCTGTAATTACAGCTGTTCCTTTACTTACTGCAAATAATTTTCCGCTAGAATCTACTGTAACTACATTTTGGTTGCTTGATGTAAATGTTAAATTTTTATCAGATGCATTTGTTGGTACAATTCCAATATCTAAACTTACAGTTTCTCCTTTTTGAAGAGTTGTATTTGCAAGCCCTAAATTTATTTTCTGCACCTCTATATCATTTACTTCAGTTACATAATTTTGAAAAACAAAGCCCACTATTCCATTTTCTAAAATTATTCTATCCCATAATTCTCCGCTTTGTTTTCCTTTAGCAATTCTTGTCATGGTACTTCCTTTATTTACAGTTGTTAAAACCTCATAAGAAGTTCCGAGGGCCTGTTCTAACATTTAAGCCATCTGATACATTTACAGCTACTTTTTTATTTTGAGTTATATAATCATTAGTATTTATATCTGGACTTAAAGCTGGAAGTTCTGGCAAGTTATTATATATTGGAATAATAAATGAAAGTTCTGAACCTAGCATATTACTATTTGAATATCCATTATATATTAATCGTGATTCACTATATGGTGCAAGCACATTTGTCATATACTGATGCCAAAAGAGTTCTCCTCCATCATTATCATATATGTGAAATTTTTGTAAATATATATTATTTTGCCCTAGGTTTATATAACTAGAGCCAATAAAAATTCCTCCACCAGTAATTGCTCTTTCTTTTGTATTCCATGGAATTAAATACTTAGTCTTTGTCGCCTCACTTGCACCTTTTCCGTCTTTTGCATATTGAAGTCCATTTTTTATTGCACCCATTGGCTCTGATGAACTTGTAGCACCAATGTTATAAAAATTATATAAGCCTTTGTAGCCTTCTACTATTCCACTAATTGAGCTATGTGATAAGAATGGTCCAACTTCTTGCTTTATACGTGATGCTAAGTGAGTAGCACTTACTTTAGATGTTTTTGCAGCAGTTAAAATTAGATCTGAATATTTTTTATCTGTAACTATATTTTTTCCACTTTCTGTTTTGTATTCTACAATATTATTATAGAATTCTGTTCCATATAATATTTTTTCAATATTGTTTGTAGTATTTGTACGTGAATTGTAAGATAATTCTTCAAATTGAAATATTCTAACAGAATTCAAAAAATTTCGTATATCTAACGCATATTCAACTGCTTGTTTTGAACTATCTACCCATCCACTATCTATTTCTACATTATATTTTCCTGCTTCTCTATTTTTCCATGAATTTGAATATGACTTTGGCACCAAATTTTTTCCATAAACATTTTCTTGTGAGACTACATAACTCCAATCTAGTCCAGTATTTAATGCTTTAAACTCCCAATTAGGATGCTGTTTTTTTAGTTCATCTATATATGGCTTGTAGCTATCTGGGAAGTTATATGATATGCTTCCTTTTTGGTCTGCAACATTATTTTGAAGTATTGAAAACACGGCAAAAAATATAGTTATTAGTACTATAATTAATAATATTATTATTTGTTTAAAGTATTTTTTTAACATAGCTTTTTCTCCTTATGCCTCTTTTTCTTTAGCTTTTACAATAATTCTTTTGCTTGAATAATCACTACATGTAATTAAGGTTATTTCCTTTTGTCCGTTTGTATTTTGCGATAATACACTGGTTTCATTTGGTTTTACTTTAAATTTATCATATACTTCATATAATATTTCTCCATGAAAATTATCTGTTAAGCTTAAGCTATCTCCTATTTTTAAGTTTCCTAATTTGCTAAACATGTTTTTTGTTATATAGTTGTGACCTGCTATACAGTAATTTCCCGCTTCATTAGCATTTGGTCCAAAATACTTACATATACAAACTTCCATACCATCTTTTTTATATTCTGAAAGTACATAGCTATCAATATTTAGTTTTTCAATTTTTAGTTTGGCAGATACTTTATAACCTTTGTACGTTTTGGGAACTAGCTCTAGATCTGTTAACTTTTCCTCGTTTTTTTCTATTGTTTCATTTTCAATATTTTCTGGAAGTTTTACTGGAGCTATACTATAATCTTTTATATTTTTTTCTTTATAAATGTCATATGCTATATAAATTCCAAAACCAATTATGAATAATATAATAAAGTTTCTTACTATTTTTCCCATTGCACTTGTACCTCTATATATTTTTCTTTTGATTTATGTAATGGTTCATTATTTATCTAATGAACCATTTTTATCTTAGTTATTTTTATTTTTTCTTGAAATATATAAATAAGCACCAATTAAAATAGAAAATACTAATATTATAAACAAGTACTGCATTCCGCCTGTTTTTGGTAAAGTAGATGGTACTTCTTCATTATTTGTAGATGGCTTTGGTGAATTTTCAGGCTCTTTTGAAGGTTCAGTACTTGGACTTGGTGACGAGCTACCTTCTGGTGATGGGCTTGTAGTAGTTTGTGGTGCATTATTTACTTTTGAGACTTTTACGTTAAAGTTATTTTCTACAATAACTGCATCAGAAGCATCTCTATCTACAACTTTTACATGAATTGTGTAATCTCCTTCTTTGCTAAATAAGCTTGATAAATTTAGCTTTTGGTTTACATTTTCTCCACCAAGTTTGTAGCCTTGTGCATCTCCCCATCCGCTTTCTAATAAATCTATTACGTCCTCGCTACTATCTATTGCAAATAACTGTACTGTTGCATCATTTGATGGTTTTTTAGTTATTTCGGCTGTTAATCTTGCATGGTCATAATTTTTTCCTAAGCTAGATGAAGTAACAAGTGTCATTACTTTTTGTTCATTAGGTAAAATACTTCCTGAATATTGTAATGATAAAGTATAAGGCACATAATTTGGTTCTACTAAGATGTCTTTTTTCATAGGAGTTAGAATATCATCATAGTTTGTATGTGTGTCTGGGCTTGTCATTCCTGATAATGTAACAGAAAAGTCTGTTGGATTTGAAGTAAGAAGTCCTTCTTTTGCTTTAAATGTAATACTTGCTGTTGTTCTAGGGTTTGAGCCACCTTCTGCATCATAAAATACAAGTCTTACCTTTGTTTTATCATCATTTGCTGTTCCGCCTTCTGATCTAACATAATCAAATATTTCGCTTGAATATGCAGCATCAACAGTATATGCTCCTAATTCTTTTCCAAAATTAATTGTTAAAGTTACTTCTTCTCCTGGTGCTATTTTTTCCTTGCTTATTTCTATACTTGCTGTATCTAATGTATCTGCTTTAACTACTTTTACACTAAGTACGCTAAATAAAACAAAAAATATTACTAATAAATAACAAATAGTTTTTTTCATTTTAAATTTCACCTTTCTCCATTAAATAAATTTTTAATTAAAAAAACAGTTTAATGGAACTATTTTTCTTTATTATTATGTTCCTTATTTTTATTTTTATTTTTCCAATTTTTTTATAAAAAATATAAATTAAATATTACAAAAAATTTTAAATAAGATATAAAAAATACTTTTTTGCAATTTTATGAAAAATATGGTATAATATTTATGTAGACCCATTTTATTTTAAACCCCCTTTTTGCAAATACATCTTAAGGGGAAACAACTTTTAACAGGAGGTAACAAAAAATGGCAAGCTACCAAAATCTCGAGGACTTAAAGCAATGCTCAATAAGGATGTATGATGGTATGACCATTGTATATCCGCAGTTCCACCAAGAGGAGGTTTTCAAGCTTTTTGACACTGCGAAGTTCAATGACTGCTATGCAGTAAATAACTCAACGCTGGCGTTTGTAAGCGAAAATGTCCTCTATGTAACACCTTCAAGCAGAAGTGCATTCGCATGCTTAAGCGAGGCCGGCTTTATGAAATCCAGCTTTTATGTACCTTTTTCTAATTGGGATTATCCCAAATTTGAAAAGGAAAAATGGGATTTTCTGCTAAAGGAAGCCCAGGAGACTCACAAAAGCGATTTTGTAAACGACTGCGAAAGATATTGCGATAAGCACGACATTTTGCCTCTTAGCAATGAAATCTTAAGCAATTGCTTCCAGATTCCTGAGGGCGGTGTTCGGGTGAAGCATCCTCATTATGAAAGTTCTATTCATCCCGTTATTACCGAAGTCTGTCTAGACTGTTTCGTGATCGAAAGATTGGGAACCTACTGCTATAACAATGGTCGAGTTGTATTCGTATATCGAGACGGCAAGACCTATGTTACCAAGGGCTACAAAATTCTCAAGTATCTTGCGGAGGCTGGTTTCGTAAAGGGCGACATCTTTGTTCCGTTTTCCAACGGCGAGATTATTATTGACCCTGTCCTTAGGTCTAAATGGGATAATATCCAAAAGCAAGCCATTTTGTTAGGGTAACTATTTGATGCCTTAACAGCAGAGAAGTTAGCATTTTTGCTAACTTCTCTTTTTTTGCTTTTTATTAAATATTTTCACAAATTAATATATTTTGTCATATTATGTAATATAAACAAAAATATAAGGAGGAAAAAAAGAAATGTTTAATCGTTATAGAAAATGTTGCTGTCAGAACAATTATAACCCAGAAGTGATTGAAACATTATGTAAAAATGCAGGAACTTGTGCAGAATATGCTCCAACTAATAACTGTGGTTGTGGATGCATGCAAAATGATAACGCAAATTGTGGCTGTGGTTTTGATGAAGAAACAAGTGTATTTCCATCAAATCCAATGCTAGCTCAAAGCTATGTTCCTTTTCAAGAAATGAATAAAACTTTCACACCAAAATGTGGTTTAAAAATGGGAACTATTTTTCCAGAACTAGTAAGCCCTTATGTACCAGGTCAAAGTATGGCAGAAATTGATTATTTAAGAAACGCAAATGAAATTGGGGAGGGATGTAACAGATGATGAACGATAATAAAATGTTTTGTGGATGTGCAAATGCAATTACAAACTGTAACTGTGAATATGACCCTCAAGGAATAAATGCAGCATTTGGATATAATACTGCATCTGAAGCAGATAATTGTGCATGTAATATGAAAAATTGTTGTGAAAACGATATGGAAACAAGACAAGATATGCTAAATAAAATTAGAAGTTTAGATTTTGCAATAGTTGAACTTGCCCAGTATTTAGACACACATCCAGATGATAAAAAAGCAATTTGTTTACACAAAGAATATTGTAATCAATATAGAGAGTTAACAGATAGCTACCAAAAAGTTTATGGGCCACTTACTATAAACTGCCCATGCAATAAATGGAGATGGCTAGAAGAGCCATGGCCATGGGAAGGAGGAATGTGTTAATATGTGGACATATAATAAAGTATTACAATATCCAATAAATATAAAAAATTCTAATGCAAAACTTGCTAAGTTTATAATTTCACAATATGGTGGACCAGATGGCGAGCTTGCTGCATCTCTTAGATATTTAAGTCAAAGATTTGGTATGCCAGACCAAAAGTCTAAAGCTGTTTTAAATGATATTGGTACAGAAGAACTTGCTCACTTAGAAATGGTTGGAACTATAGTACACCAATTAACTAAAGATTTATCAGCAGAAGAAATTAAAGCTGCTGGTTTAGGTGACTATTATACAGATCATGGTGTAGATGTATACCCTCAATCAGCTGCAGGAACTCCATTTACAGCAGCATATATTGCTTGTAAAGGTGACCCTATTGCAAACTTACAAGAAGATTTGGCTGCTGAACAAAAAGCAAGAGCAACTTATGAAAAACTAATTGATTTATGTGCAGATGACCCTGAAGTTCTTGACCCACTTCGTTTCTTAAGACAAAGAGAAATTGTACACTTCCAAAGATTTGGTGAGGCACTTCGTGGTGTTCAAGATAAACTTGCAGAAAAAAGATTTTATATGAATAATATGAATTGCAATAACAACGACAATAATAATAATGACAACGACTGTGGTTGCGGAAATTAAAATTCAAGTTTTACAAAAGAGCTATGTTTCCATAGCTCTTTTGTATTTATTTTTAAACTTTTAACACTCCGCCGATAGTTCTATTTAATTTAGCATGTTTATGTCCTGCTAAAATTGATGCTCCTCCTGCTATTACTACAATATCTCCTTCTTGTATAAAGCCTTCTTCTTTTGCCTTTTTTATTCCATCATCTATCATTTCGTCAATGCTCTCTTTTTGCTCTACTAAAATAGTATTTGTATTCCATACTAGTGATAACTGCTTTTCAACCTCTTTGTTTGCAGTTATTACATAAATTGGACATTCTGGCATAAAGCCTGCTATCATTTTTGCAGTTCTGCCTGTATCTGTGTATGCAAATATTGCTTTTGCACATAAGTCCATTGCAGTAGAACATGTTGAATAATTTAGGTTATATTCATAATCTTCTTTACTGCAGTCACGCTCTTTTGTTTTAAACTTCTTCCAATATTTAATAGAACCTTCTATTGCTTCACAAATTTTAACCATTGTTTGTACACACTCTACTGGATATTTTCCAGTTGCAGATTCGCCTGAAAGCATAATAGCACTTGCCATGTCATATACTGCGTTTGCTACGTCACTTACCTCTGCCCTTGTTGGTCTTGGACTGTTTATCATAGACTCTAGCATTTGCGTTGCTATTACAACAGGTTTTCCAGCTTTATTGCATTTGTGTATAAATTCTTTTTGATGAATAGGAACTTCTTCCATAGGAATTTCAACACCTAGGTCACCTCTTGCTACCATAATTCCATCTGATACTTCCAAAATACTATCAAAATTATCTATTCCTTGCCTATTTTCAATTTTAGAAATTATTTTTATATGCTCTCCACCATTTTCCATTAAAACTTTTCTAATGTTTAACACGTCTTCTGCACTACGTACAAAAGATGCAGCAATATAGTCAAAACCTGCTTTTATACCAAATATAATATCTTGTATGTCTTTTTCGGTTGGGCTTGGAAGATTTATTGCCATTCCTGGAATGTTAATACTTTTTGTATTTGTTAAATGACCTCCATCTATTACTTTACATACAATATCTGTTCCTCTAATTTCTATTACTTCAATTTTAATCATTCCATCATTTATTAAAATTATAGTTCCAACATTTACTTCGCTATATAAATTTTTATAAGTTATAGATACTTTTTCTTTGTTTCCTAAAATATCCTCAGTTACTAAAGTAAAAATATCTCCTTCATTTAAATATATTTCGCCGTTTTCAAACTTTCCAATTCTAATTTCAGGACCTTTTGTATCTAATAACAATGCCACTGATTTATTAGTGTTTTCCCTTGCTCTTTTTAAAGTTTCTATTCTTTCTGCTTGATCTTCATAATTTCCATGTGAAAAGTTTATTCTAGCAACATCCATACCTGCTAAAATTAGTTTTTCCAAAGTATTTTGGTTATCAACTGCTGGTCCTAATGTACAAATGATTTTTGTTTTTTTCATAATAACTTCATATCTCCTTTTTTTAATTATAACTCATAAAGGGCGGAATTCTCCGCCCTTAATTTGCTACTTTGTAATCCATTTTACTAAATTTAAGTTTGCAGAATCTAATATCATATTATGTTTTGGCATTACTCTAAATGTATAACCATAGTTTCCTCCATTTACTAAATTTACTTTTGCTTTGTAAATGTAGGTTCTATTTTCTTCTTCTTTTGTGTCTAATTCCATTGGTATAATTGTAATATCATCTACAACACCATTTTCGTCAATTCTTCCATAATATACTTGTGCTTCTATGTTTTCTGCATCAATATGTGGAAGTTTTACTTTGCATTTAACTTCTATATTATTTCCTGCGTCAATTGTAATATTATCTAAATTGTTTTCTTGAGAAATTTCTATTTGATCCCAGTTATTATATAAGTTTTCTTTCCAATTGTTAAACTCTCCAACTTTTTCTAAGTCTGTATAATATGTGTTATATAAATTGCATAATGGAATATATAAATTATCTACGTAGTCTGTAAGCATTCTTGAAGTACTAAATTTTCCACCTGTAGATATAATAGATTCCTTCATATATTTTACCCAATTTGGAGAATAACCTTTTTCATTTTTATCATAATACATTGGAATAATTTTATTTTCTAATGTATCATACATGCTTTGGCTATCGCTTCTGTCTTGTGCTTCGTAATCTGTGTATTCGCTGTTATTTCCAATAGTCCAGCCGTTTTTGCTGTTATAGCCTTCTGCCCACCAACCATCTAGTACACTAAAGTTAACTACACCATTAACAGATGCTTTTTGTCCACTTGTTCCAGATGCTTCCATTGGTCTTCTTGGGTTGTTAAGCCATACATCTACACCACTTATTAAATATCTAGACATAGCTATATTGTAGTTTTCAAGCAAAAATACTTTTCCTTTAAATTGTGGCTTCATAGATATTTCGTGTATGTATTTAATTAAGTCTTGCCCTTCTTTATCTGCTGGATGTGCTTTTCCTGCAAATATTATTTGAACTTTTTTGTTTTGGTTATTTAATATTTGTGTAATTCTTTCTAAATCTTTAAATATAAGTGTGGCTCTTTTATATGTAGCAAATCTTCTAGCAAAGCCTATTGTTAATGCATTTGGGTCTAAGCAAGATACCATTTGCATAATTTCATTATATGGATAGCCACTTCTTCTTAAACGCTCTATTGTGTTTTCTTTTACAATAGATAACATTTTTTCTTTTCTTTCTTGATGAGCCTTCCATAATTCAGCATCTGGAATATCTACAATTTTACTCCAAACTTCATCATCATAAATTCTATCTTGCCAGTATGGTATTAAATATTTGTTATATAGCTTTTTCAAATTTGGTGCAAGCCATGAACAAGTATGAATACCATTTGTTACATAAGTAATTGGCGATTCATTTGCTGCAATTTCTGGCCATACTTCTCCAAATAATTCTCTTGAAACTGCTCCGTGAAGTTTGCTTACTCCATTTTTCTTTCCGGCTACTTTTAAAGCCAAAATTCCCATGTTAAAGCCATTATCTAATGGAGCTTCTGGTTTCATTCCCATTGCTAAAAATTCTTGTTTTGTAATTCCAAGCTTATCCCAAAAATCTTTAAAATATTTCTCTACCAAGCTAAGTGGGAAAATATCATTTCCTGCTGGAACTGGTGTATGTGTTGTAAATACTGTTTTAGAAGATACTATGTCTTTTGCTAAACTGTATGATATTTTCTTTTCTTTCATTAAACTATATATTAGTTCTAATATTAAGAAAGAAGAATGTCCTTCGTTCATGTGGTAAACAGTTGGGTTTAGACCCAATGCTTTTAAAAATGCTACCCCACCTTGACCAAGTGCAATTTCTTGCCTTATTCTCATTTCTTGATCTCCGCCATAAAGTGTTTTTGTAATATCACGGTATTCTGGTAAATTTTCCTCTATATCTGAATCTAGTAAATACAAGCTTACTCTACCAACATTGATTTTCCAAGCTTTTAAATAAAGCTTTTTTCTAGGAAATTGAAGTGAAACTACAATGTCTTTTCCTTCTTCATCTGTAACCTTTTTTAAAGGTAAATTTTCTAAATCTATGTTATAATATTCTGTTACTTGTACACCACTGCCATTAATTTTTTGATGAAAATACCCATTTTTATATAATAGACCAACTGCAACAAGCGGCACACCTAAATCACTTGCAGATTTTAAATGATCTCCTGATAAAATACCAAGCCCTCCAGAATATATTGGCAATATTTGGTCCAATCCATATTCTGCTGAAAAATATGCTATTAAATCATTTTTATTTTCTGAATATTTTTTATCAAACCATGTATTTTTGCTTTTAATATAATCATCAAAATCTGCTACAACTTTATCATAAGCCTTAAGAAACTCTGGGTTTTGAGATGCTTCTTCTAGCTTTTCTTGAGTTACCAATTTTAAAAATTTTACTGGATTTTTATCAATTTTTTCCCATAGATCAATATCCATTTTTTTAAATAATCTTAAAAATTCTGTATTCCAAGACCACCATAAATTATAACTAATTTCTGTTAGTCTTTCTATTCTTTTTGGTAATTGTGGATTTACTGTAATATGATTAAATACATACATAGTAATTTTCCTCCTTAGTATTTTTTGCTTTTATTATTTTCTTAAGTTTCATATTTATTATCTATTAAGTTAGTAAATTTGTCAATTATTTTAGACTTAAAAATTCTATTTCTTTTTTGCTGTATTCTTCTGGCTTTAAACCTACTCTACCACGCATTCTATCTAGTAATAATATAATTAAAATTGTAACTACGCATCCTATTACAAGCAGTGCATTTGAAGGGCTTGTAATTCTTAATAAAAATGATGCTAAAAACGAAATTCCAGCTCTTAGTATGCTTTCTATTAAATTATACAATGACGTAATTTTACTTCTTAAAGAAGAAGTTGTAAAGTTGTTTAAGTACCTTCTAATTAAAGTATAAAATGGCCCTTTTGCTATAAACTGGGTTAAGAACATTAGTAATACAAGCACTAATGTTACTTCAAAAGAAAACTCTCCCATTACAAAAAATCCAATAAGAATACAAGAAACTGCTGCTGGAACAGATAAAATTGCAAGTGTTTTATTTCTGTACCTGTTATGTATTCTGTTTTGATTTTTAGCTGTAATTCCTGATATTATTCCAAGTACTGCAAATATAACTCCAATATACTGCTCAGATACTCCTATTTGCTCTAATAAGCCAGTTCTTAGGCTAATTAGCACACATAAAAAGCCCCAGAAAACTCCGCCAAATATTAGTAAATACTTTAATCTGCTTGATTGTAGCATATATTTAAATGAATGTCTTAAATCTTTTATGTATTTTTTAAAATTAGTATTTTCTTCCGTTTTTGATTTTTGAACATCGCTAAATTTAAATGATATGGCTGTAGAAATTATACATGATAAAAAGCATAATATAAATGGAATATAGCCGTTAATTACAAATAAAAAACCTGATGCAAGTGTAGTTATTGCATCTATATAATAATACCAAGAAGTTCCCTTTCCATCAATTTTTGAAAATTGACTTCCTCGTTTTTCATCTTTTGGCAAACTATCATACAATAAATTTGTTTCTGCTAAACCTTTTAGGTCAAATGCAATTGCAGACAAAAATTGTCCTATTAAAATATATGTAAAATTTTTAGAAATTATATAAGTTAAAATAGAAAAAGCATTTAGCAAATTACCTAAAATTAAGGTCTTTCTTTGCCCTATTTTATTAACTAACGCCGTAAGTGGCATTAAAAAAACAGATTTAAAAATTGGATAAAAAGCCTCAGCTAATAAAACATCAGCAGCGCTAATGTTTTTTACCTGTGTTAGAAAAAGAAAATTGATTGAATAATAGAATAATAAATCCCATGAAAACATTTTGTAAATAGGATATAAACGTATGTTATTTTCTTCTTTTGTATTTTCCAATTTAAATCACCTTTAAAATTTTTTAAATTTTTGTCATGTTCTAAAAAATTATACCGATAAATTGCTTAATATGTCAAGCGGTATTAGCAATTTTGTTTAATTTTTCGTTAAATATTTTTACTATTCACAGCCTTAAAATTATCCGCCACGTCGCCAAAAATTTAATATATATTTTTTCGTTATTTAAATTCGAAATTTAATAAAATTTTAATAGATTTTTATTAGTAAAAATTGTATAATAGATTTAAAGAAATTATTATTTAATACTCTAAAGATTATTTATTGCCTCTTGTTAGCAAAGGCAGGTAAGGAATGAAATATTTATGAAAAAATGGATTTTTAGAATTTTAATTATTTTTTTAATTATAATTTTAGTAGCAGGTGGATTTGTACTTTACAAAGGTCATAAGCTATATAAAGATGCCTTAGAAAATATTAGTTTATCAGATAAAATTGCTAAAGTAAAAGCAGATGAGAGTTTTGTTAGTTTAAGTGATTTACCCACTTATTATAAAAATGCTGTTGTTTCTGTTGAAGATAGGCGTTTTTATAAACATGGAGCTGTTGATATAATTGCTATTGGACGAGCTATTGTAAGCAATATTCGTTCTGGTGACTTTTTAGAAGGTGGCAGCACAATTACACAGCAAGTTGCTAAAAATTTGTATTTTATTTCTACAAATAATAATGTTATATATAGAAAAATTGCTGAAATGTTTATGGCTTACGACTTAGAAAAAGAGTGTAGTAAAGATGATATTTTAGAATTATATGTTAATACTATTTATTTTGGAGACGGGTACTATGGCGTTGAGGAAGCAGCTAGAGGCTACTTGAATAAAAGTGCTAAAAATATTACATTATATGAGGCAACAATGCTTGCAGGTATTCCAAATGCTCCAAGTATTTACGCTCCTACAGCTAATTTAGATCTTACTTTAAGTAGACAGAAGAAGGTTATTTCTACAATGGTTGAAAATAACTATTTATCGCAAGAGCAAGCAGATGAACTTTTGGCTATGCAGCCTATGTAATATATGTAAATGTGTCAATGTTTTTATTTATATTAACAATAAAATTTAATATTCCCTGAATGAATTACTTTCCATTTTTCAACGATTTGAAAATAATGTAAAGAAATATCTTCACATATAATATTTAGCTCTCTCTCAGGAATTCTACTTTTATTATGACAAACAATACAATTTCCTGACTGAGTTAACCAAACTTTAGTTGCATCAGAAGTGGGATTTCCCTTTGAAATATGGACATGAATAGGTTCATCATTCTCATTTGTCCAAAAATAAATCTTATAACCGTTTTAACTCAAATATACTAGGCAATTTCTAATCCTCCTACTCTTGCATATTTAAAAAAGAAAGATGCTCCTTTTTTTACAATTTCTAAAAAATTCTTTTTTTCTTCTTCGGAATAATTTCCATCTTCTAAAACAACTTTATAACTTGGAAGTTCAATCACATAAGTATCAAAACCTTTTTCCGTTGGTCTTTCAAAAGTAATATGAATATATTCTTCTCCATTTTCTTTTTTTCCAATATTAGAAAATACCCCTAATGTTCCATCAGGATATTTAGCAAATTCATATGTCATTTATCATCACTCTCCCACTTTTCTCTTTTTTTAGTATATTTATTATACTATTTTTATTCATTATGTCAACAAAGGTAAGAAGGTTATTTTGTTTTAAAATCCTTTGTTTGTTTTATTCAAAAATAAAACTCTGTAAAAAATTGATTTTTCAATGCTTACAGAGTTTTGCAATGGTGGGCAGGGATGGATTCGAACCATCGTACTCGTACGAGAACAGATTTACAGTCTGCCGCCTTTAGCCACTCGGCCACCTACCCATATATTTAATTATTTGTTAAATATTTAAAATTATACTATTATTTTAAACATTAAATGGTGCGCCATCAAGGATTCGAACCTTGGACCCACCGGTTATGAGCCGGTTGCTCTGACCAACTGAGCTAATGGCGCATTTGCAATGCGACTTTAAGTATAAAACATTTTTCATAAAAAGTCAATACTTGTTTATTAATTTTATAATATTTAAAATATATTTTTCATAAATTAAACCGTCATCTATTTTTTAAAGACGACGGTTTAACAACTTGTATAATATATACTTTAGTTTTGCCCTTGATTTTCTCTTCCTTCTGGAAGTGCTGGTACCTGAAGAACTACTTTTACTTTGAATGCATAAGTTATTGCTCTAACAAGTTTGCTATTTTTAAATCTTTGCCATAATGATGGTTTTACTTCTATTCTTGTTTGTTCAAAGTATTGTTTATCTTCTGGAGATACTGTCTCTTCTGCTGTTTGTACCTCTTCTTTTTCGTCTTCTTGTGGTGCTGGAATTAGTTTTAATGCATCTGCTACTTCTATTCCTATATAGCTTAATGCTTTTGACCTATCTTCTATTCTTTCCATGTCTATTTCGATATGTAAGTTTGATTCTAAGTTAGCAATTCTAGCATTTATAAGTTTTACTGCATCTTGATAATTTTGAGATTTTTCTGATTTTGTTCTTCCTATTAACCCTAATGTATCTATAATATCTTCTTCAAAATCAACAGATGCGTCTTTTACTGTTTGTTTCCAATCATCTTCTTTGTTAACTACTGCATCTAAAACATCTCTAAGTTCTGCTGCCAATGAAATATTTTTTTCTCTTTGGCGAATAAGTTCTTCTATTCTTTTTGTATTTTCCTCAAATTGATTTGTTGCATATTCTACTAATCCATAAGCTGCTTTATATACACTCTTTGGAAAATTTTTCTTTTTTGGATATTCTATTAAATATGTTTTTATTGATTCTATTAAATCTTTAAAAAATGCATCTTCTTCTAATTGTATAATTTGTTTTTTGCTATTAGGATTTATAAGTTTTTGCACTTTGTCAATATTTGATAAAATTTTTTCTTCCGTGATTACCATTCTCACGTTTACTATGCCAGATTTAGACATTGTAAACTACCCCTCCTTTGTCCTATGTTACATTTTTCTTTACATTTCGATATTATTATACACTTATTATTCAAAAATAACAATAGGATTTTCGCTTTTTTATTTTACATTTCTGTAACAATTTTATTACAACATTTTTACTAAGTCAAGAATAATTTGTAACAATTTGTATTTTTTTAAATTAAAACTTTAATGTAGTATGAATGTAGATACATCTTTACTATTTAAAGCACTTTAGGAGTTTATTTTTTTAGTTCTGCATAACGTTTTATTTTCATAGTAGTAGTTTTTTCGAACTCAT